>JAQWKP010000248.1 GCA_029247785.1 Novosphingobium sp. | reverse complement strand
AGATCCCGCCGCCTGAACGGGCAATCCGCTTCGCGCCTGAATGGTTCAAGCAGCTCGACCGGGAAATGGGTATGCCCGATGCCAATGGCCTGCCGGGTCTGACCGCCAAGGCCTGCCTGCCGATGACCGATGCCTTCTCGCTGGGCTTCGTCATTCCGCTGCCCTTCGATGTCGCGTTCCAGGTCCCCGAAGACCGCGTGTCGATCCAGCTGGGCTGGGATCCGGACGCGCCGTTCCAGCCGGTCGAGCAGCATCATCCCGCACAGATCGGCGCGCCCGAACCGCCGTTCCAAAGCACCATGCCGCTCAAATTCATCAATCCCTGGCGGATCAAGGTGCCGCCGGGATATTCGGTGCTGTTCAGCCAGCCGCTCAGCCGGCCCGATCTGCCCTTCACCTGCTTTTCGGGCTTCGTCGATTGCGATCGCTTCGATACCACGGTGAACCTGCCTTTCGCCTGGACCGGCCCGATCGGTGAGCATGTGCTGCCTGCCGGAACTCCGCTTGCGCAGATCGTCCCGATCCGCCGCGAGGCCATGCTCAAGACCGGCACCGCCCGCGCCTCAACCGACGCAGAACTGGCCGAACAGGAAGCGGCCCGGCACCGCAAATATCACGAGGAATCGACCTATCGTAACGAATGGCGCGTCAAGAAATAGCGGCGCTCGCAGTCAGGCGCCACGTAATCCCAAGGTTACACAAGTTACACCGTGTCACCTTTCACCATCATCCTCAAACTCTTGTAGTGCCGTGATAATCTCGGCATCGGAGAAGGAAGGTGACACAGCAGCACGGAGCCTTTCCAGGTCGCCCGTCGCTTCGGGGTCAGTCTCGCCGCCGCAGGACACTTCCTCTCCCGCCTCCAGTTTCGCCAGCAGCGCATCGAAAGCGCGTGCATGGCGTTCGGCGGTCGGGCCATGCCTGCCCAGCGTGGGGATATTGCCCGCTGCCGTGCTCAACTGCATCAGCGCGACCGTCAGCCGCTCGTCGAACTTGCGGTAGGCACCGACCTGCTCGCCCTGGAAAAACACCGGCACTTCAACTCCGTTAAGCGCGCGATCTAACGCGGCATGGGCAAGATTGTCATAGCTGTGATGGAAGGCGACATCCCAGGCGAGATCAAACGCCTGGCCCTTGAGCCGCGAGCGCAGCCGATAGGCAGACTGCCTGCTCATCCCCACCGCCTTTGCCGCCGCGCTGACCGAATGGGTCGCGGAAAGCTGACGCAGAAACGCAACCTGCTTGGGCAAAGTCCAGAGACGGCCTGAAAGCGGATCGTCCGTACCGGAAGCGTCCGGGTTGGCAGGAATGGCGGGCGGGGGTGCTGGCTGGTTCATCGGGTAGGATAAGGCACAAGATGGGGTGTGTAGGAAAGTGTTTTCCGGGCGGGTTGATGGCGGATGAGCGAAGCGGGTAGACTTGGATTTGGACAGAGGAGCGAGTGACGGAAAATGGACAGATTCCCGAAAACCTTCCTGGGGCGCTTGAAAGGCAGGTGCGCCATTGTAACGGGTGCCGGAGCCAAGGGTGACGGGTTTGGCACCGGACGCGCCATGGCCGTGTTGTTTGCGGGCGAGGGTGCGAAGGTCTGCGTGGTCGACCGCGACCGCGAGGCGGCCGAAGCCACGCTGCGCTTCATCGAGCAGGTCGGCGGCGAGGCTTTTGTCGCGACGGGTGACGTCACTGACGAGAGCGATTGCGCGCGTTTCGTCGCCGAAAGTGCCGAGCGCTTCGGCAGCCCCGACATCCTGGTGAACAATGTTGGCATCGCCGGCGGGATGGCCCAGCTGGAAGACCTCGCCATGGCCGACTGGGATCATGTGTTCGACACCAACCTCAAAAGCGCGGTGCAGATGGCAAAGGCGGCGGTGCCGGCAATGCGCGGGGGCGGTAGCGGAGCAATTCTCAACATCGTTTCGATCGCCGGCATGCTGGGCTATGGCGCGCTTGCCTATGGCGCTTCCAAGGCGGCGATGATCCAGCTGACCCGGGACCTTGCTGTCGCCCATGGCAGCGACGGCATCCGCGTCAACGCCATCGCGCCGGGACACATCTATACACCGATGGTCTCAGGAATGCTTCCGCCCGACCAGCGCGAAGCGCGGCGCAAGGCGGGGCCGCTGGGCGTCGAAGGAGACGCCTGGGACATCGCCCACGCCGCCCTGTTCCTGATGAGCGAAGAAGCCCGCTTCATCACCGGCACCTGCCTGCCGGTGGACGGCGGCGTGACGATTACCGGTTCGACCACCGCGGCGGAGATGATCAGCGCGGAGGATTGAGGCGGGCGGGCGGAAGGGACGAAATGTCAGACGAGGTGCTCGCGGAACCAGTCGGCCAGTTCGTCCTCGGACAATTCGCCCGCTGCGAGGGCCACGAAGGTCACGACCAGATTGGCATCGCTGGCCTCAAGCGCATGGCCGTTGAGCGTGAGAAATGTTTCGCTGACCACCGCAGCCGTGCGTTTGTTGCCATCTACGAAAGGATGGTTGCGCGCGATCCCGAAGGCATAGGCAGCGGCCAATTGGGCCACATCAGCTTCGCCATAACCAGCTCGATTGCGAGGACGCGCCATCGCGCTTTGCAAGGCTCCGGCGTCGCGCACGCCATCGCCGCCGCCATGCTCGGCAAGCTGCTCGGCATGAGCGGCCAGCGCAACGCTGTCGAGCACCCAGAGCCAATCACGCGCCATGAGCCGCGCTTACTTCGCCAATTCGCGAAGCGCCCGCTTGCGCCGCGCCATGACCTCACGCGCGGCCTTCATTTGCTCGTCGAAATCCGGCTCGGCGGAAGACAGCTCAATCCCGCGTGGCGTGATCACTAACGACAGCGCCTCGCCCACACCTGCCTGCAAATGCGCCAGCACCTCCTTGGGCAGAATGACTCCGGCAGAATTGCCGATCTTCGTGATTTTGAGCGTGGCGTTCATACGGGCGTTATAACGGACCGGGCGGTGATTGGCAAGGCTGGGTGGGTTTTGGGGGAAGGTGAGGGATTGGGGGTTTATGCAACAGTCACAGAGTTCCACCGAGATCCGGGGCCGCAGGCCCCGCAAGGGCGACCGCCCGCCCGAGCTGATGCGAGGAAAGCCAAGCGGCCCGGATGGGCCGCGCCCGGCGCTTGAGGGACTAAGACAAAAGACTCAGGCCAAGCGCGCTCGATTTGGGGGTTTATGTACCTGCCACCGTAATCCCGCAATCCATAGAAATTGACATTAACCTCACGTATCAAATTTGCCTCTATGTGTTGTTTTTCACTACGTGCAATGTTATCGCGCCTGTGCAGTTCGAATCACCACCCCAGTTTGGAAGTACTTTATGGCAAAGTCACCGAAGGCAAAAACAGGCGGAGCAAAGCTGAACAGGACCGAAACCGTGACCGTTCGCCTGGACCCCAAACTGAACTACCTTTGCGAATTGGCTTCACGAGCTCAACGCAGGACTAAGAGCAGTTTCATCGAATGGGCTGTGGCCGACGCATTGAAGCGTGTCGAACTCCCAGAAGTCTGCGAGTACGATGCGGAGAATGATAATCTTCGTGCTCCAACCATTAGCGAAAAATCGGCTGATCTTTGGCATGTCGATGAACCCGACCGCCTTGTTGCGCTCGCAATAAATGCACCCGCGCTCCTGACTCACGGTGAGCAAATCATTTGGAAGCTCATTCAAGAGAATGGGCATTTCTGGAAAGGAAAGTTCAACTCGTTCGGTGAGTGGGCCTGGGAGCCAAGAGCTCAAGGAATCGTGCGTGATAGGCTAAGAGAGCACTGGGAAACTCTCAAATCCGTAGCATCCGAGGAGATGCCGATCAGTTCCCTTCCCAGCTGGCGAAAAACCAACCCAACGGATGACTTAGACGATGATATTCCTTTCTGAGGTATCAATGAACGAAACCGCCCAAATCATACTCGCTCTCGCCGTCTTGCTCTCATCAGCAAAGGGGATAATTTGGGCTTTCCGCTGTTCGAAAGACAGCCCTAACTACAAGAATCCCAGTTTACGAATTGGAAGTTGGCGTGACGGCTCCTAATGGAAGCCAAGTTTCACTCACTCCTCCGCTTTCACATACAAATCGCCGCCATCGCGATATTTCTCGCTCATCTCTTCCATCCCCGCTTCCGCATCCCCGGCAGCGATAAAACCATCGCTGTCCTGGTTCTGCTTCGCAGCGAACTCGCGAACCTCCTGCGATATCTGCATCGAGCAGAATTTCGGGCCGCACATACTGCAGAAATGTGCGGTTTTTGCGCCTTCTGCCGGGAGCGTCTGGTCGTGATATTGCTCGGCGGTGTCGGGGTCGAGGCTGAGGTGGAACTGGTCGCGCCAGCGGAATTCGAAGCGGGCGCGGCTCAGGGCGTCGTCGCGTAGCTTGGCCGCCGGGTGGCCTTTCGCCAGGTCGGCGGCGTGGGCGGCGAGGCGGTAGGTGACGACGCCGGTTTTGACATCGTCACGGTCGGGCAGGCCAAGGTGTTCCTTGGGCGTGACGTAACACAGCATCGCCGTGCCGAACCAGCCGATCATCGCCGCGCCGATGCCGCTGGTGATGTGGTCATAGCCCGGCGCGATATCGGTGACGAGCGGCCCAAGCGTGTAGAACGGGGCTTCGCCGCAGGCTTCGAGCTGCTTGTCCATATTCTCCTTGATCTTGTGCATCGGCACATGGCCGGGGCCCTCGATCATCACCTGCACGTCCTGTTCCCAGGCCTTTTTGGTCAGCTCGCCCAGCGTGTAGAGCTCAGCAAACTGGGCCTCGTCATTGGCGTCGGCAACGCTGCCGGGGCGCAGCCCGTCGCCCAGCGAATAGGCGATGTCATAGGCTTTGCAGATCTCGGTGATCTCGTCGAAATGCTCATAGAGGAAGCTCTCCTTGTGGTGGGAGAGGCACCATTTCGCCATGATAGAGCCGCCGCGGCTGACGATGCCGGTGACGCGCTTGGCCGCCAGCGGCACATAGGCGAGCCGCACGCCGGCATGGATGGTGAAATAATCGACCCCCTGCTCGGCCTGTTCGACCAGAGTATCGCGGAAGATTTCCCAGGTCAGGTCTTCGGCCACGCCGCCGGTTTTTTCCAGCGCCTGGTAGATCGGCACGGTGCCGATCGGCACGGGGCTGTTGCGGATGATCCATTCGCGGGTGTCGTGGATATTGCGCCCGGTGGACAGGTCCATGACGGTGTCACCACCCCAGCGGATCGACCAGACCATCTTCTCGACTTCCTGGGCGACGTCTGACGCCACTGCGGAGTTGCCGATATTGGCGTTGATCTTGACGAGGAAATTGCGGCCGATCGCCATCGGTTCGCATTCCGGATGGTTGACATTGGACGGAATGATCGCCCGTCCGCGTGCAACCTCGTCGCGGACGAATTCGGGCGTGACATAGTCGGGGATCTCAGCGCCGAAATCCTCGCCATCGCGGATATATTCGTCGCGCATTGCCCGGCCGAGATTTTCGCGGGTGGCGACATATTCCATTTCCGGCGTGATGATGCCGCGCTTGGCGTAATGCATTTGGCTGATATTGCTGCCAGCCTTTGCGCGCAGCGGGCGCTTCACCACGTCGGGGAAGGCAGGCACGCCGCCCGACCGATCTGGCCCGAGCTGGCCGTTATCTTCCGGCTTGATGGCGCGCGCATCATATTCCTCGACATCGCCGCGGGCGAGCTGCCATTCGCGCCGCAACTGGGGAAGCCCCGCCTGGATGTCGATCAGCGCATCGGGGTCGGTATAGGGGCCCGAGGTATCATAGACCCGCACCGGCGGCTCGCCCGAGCTGGGCTCCAGCGCGATCTCCCGCATGGCGACGCGCAAATCGCCGACATGGATCTTCTTCGAGCCGCGGATCGGCCCGGTGGTAACGCCGATTTCGAGCGGGGAATTGATGTCTGCCATGCCTATTACTTTCTCTGCTTAATCGTTGAAACTGCTAAAGTCTTGTCAGCGCCACTGCGATCAGGGCGATGCCCATCACTGCGGAAAACAGCGCCCATCCGCGGTTCGCCCATCCCATCATGACCTTCGCTGCCCGGATGAACGGTTCGCCGAACGCAAGGAAGATCGCGCCTTCGGCCACCATGCCGCCGCCCATCACGGTGACGAGGATCGCCAGCCAGTCATCGGGCCGCCACGGCGAGACGAGATAGATCGCCGCGCCCAGCGCGATCAGCACGATTCCGGTAAGAAAGCGCAGGCCCGAATCGTCGCGAAAGTCGGACAGCATCTTCTCCCAGCTGCCGGGCCGGACCAGCTCCCCGATTGACGCGGCGAGCGCGTACACTCCCATGAACAGGGCAATCCAGGCGGGAATGTCTTGGGCATCGGCCATGTGTCATGCTCCAGACACGGGCAGAAAGGGATTGGTGGCTTGAGCCGCCCTTCCCTCCGCCCGTGCTAACGGGTTCAGGTTCGACGGGTCGCAGGATGCTAGCCCTGCCTCTCAGCCCCAGCCCTTTCAGGCAAGCTGGCTCCCCGGGGATGGCCAGTATCTTAGGATGTGCAAAGCGCGCTGTCGACTCGTTCCACGCTATGCAGCGCGAGGCGGTGCGAAGATCAGTGCCAGCGCAAGTAGTGTCGCGGCGGCAACGCCGACGGCGCCGGCGAGCATGAGCAGTTGCACGCCCGTGACCATGGCTGCGATTGCGGTAATCAGCCCTGCCGCTCCCAATGCCGCGACAATTCCGCCAAAGCCCCGCGAAGCGCCGGATCGCGTGCGCCATAGATGTGTGCCGTAAGCCAGGCCCGCCACGCCGAACGCAGCTTTGCCCGTGAAATAGAGGAAGAAGGCCGTGCGCCATAGAGCGTCGAATACGGGCGCAAGGTGCTCGCCCCCGTCCAGCAGCGGCCGGAAGGCGGAAAGTCCGATACCAAGCTGGATGATATTGAACACGCCGCCTGCCGCCAGCCCGGTCCCGGTTAGCGGATGGCTGCGCACCAGCGCGCCGCCGAACAGGGCGATGGCCAAATAGGCGACCACCTCGATGCGCCACTTGAACAGGGCATTGGGGTTGGCATGTTCCGCGCCGGGCGTGTGCAGAACTATCACGAGTATCTGGATGACGACGGTCACCAGCAAACCAACCGCCGCGATCCGCGCGAACAGGGCATCCGAATTCGTCATTTCCCGTCTCCCGGCAGGTCGTATTGGTTGCGATTGCAGCACTCGCAGCCAGGGTATCAACGACGACCGGGACTGTCGACTGGCGCTGTCAGGACGGAACCGCTCCAGAACACCCCATGGATGGACGCCGCTTTCGCCGCATTCTATCCCGCTGCCCGATGACCATGCTCTATCGCCTTGATGCCGATGCCGCCGCGATCGGGCGGCGCTTCGGGCTGGAGCCCGGCGACGATCCCTGGGCGGGCGGGCATATCGCGCCGGATACCTTTGCGCTGGTGATTACTGCGGGGCGTGAGGAGATCGCCGGGCCACGCCCTGAAAAGCTGCCCCTGCGCATGGTGCCGCGCCTGTGGGGCGTGCCGCCGCCGCCTTCCGTCACCGATGCTTCGCGCGCCGTCTATACCGTGCGTAATCCCGATAGCCCGTTCTGGATCGGCAATCTGCGCAACACCGAATTCCGCTGCCTGGTGCCTGCGACCGCATTCATGGAATGGGGCAGGCCCGATCCGGCCAATGGCAAACGCCGCAAACATTGGTTCGCCTGCCCGGACCAGCCAATCTTCGCCCTGGCCGGCGTTTGGAAAGACAGCGAGATACCCGGCTTCGCCCTACTCACCTGCCGCGCCAATGCCGCGCTGCGAGAATATGGATGCGAGCGCATGCCGGTGATCCTGCCGGGCGATGCGGCGGCCTTGCGCGACTGGCTCTATGGCGGCTGGGATCGGGCTGGGGTGCTGCTGGCTGGCTTTGCCGATGAACTGGTAGCGCGGCGCGTCTGATCGCCTGTCGTGAGAATGGCTCACGCAACCGGGCCCGAAGATGTATGAAACACAACTGCCGCGTTCAGGAATGAGTAAATCGCTTTTCAGTAGCCAAGGTGCAACGCGTGAAAAGGACAATAATCTGCGGGCAAGAACTGGGGGAATATATGTCCATCGCAAGGCTTTTTTATCTATCGTCGCTGATGTTCCTCTTCGGGCTGCTGCTGGCGGTTCCGGCTACGCAAGGACCCGTTGCGGCTCCCGCGCTTGCCGCCAAGAAATGCGGCGGTGACGGTCAGCGCGCCTGCACTGTGTTTGAGCGGCCTGGCCGCCCTTGCGACGCTGGGCTGAAACAGGTCGCGGCCAGCCGGCTGGAACTTGGGCGATGCCAGCGGACGCATACGGTCGTGCCGCGCGCGCCGGCCTATCAGAACCCTGCGCCTGACCGCCGCCGCTATGACCGACGCCCGCCAGCCCGGATCGTCGATGATGGCCGCTACAATGGTCACGGCGGCAGCACCTCGATCGAGCTGTGCAACAAGTCCAACACCAGCACCCTCTATGCCGCGATGGCCTATTACGATTGGGGCATTTACGGAGATGCGCCGAACTGGAGCAGCGCTGGCTGGTGGCCAATCAAGCGCGGGCGGTGCGCCTTGATCGGTCTTATAGACGACCATGAAATACCCTATTCCGGACAGGTCTATCTGATGGCCGTGGGCGGCGGGAAAAGCTGGGAAGGTAGCGACCTGGGCTTCTGCGTCGACCGGGACGGAGAATTTCGTTTCAGTAATGCCGACTCCCGGCGGTGCACAGAAAATAACATCCTCCTTGGCACCCCTTTCACTGTAACTCCCGGAGCAAGAAACCACTTCGATTTCAACCGTTAGGTGGCCCATCTCCTTCCTGACGCCAATCATTCGAACGCCCCTCACCTGAAAGCCCTAGTCAAAGGAATCGACACCATGAAAGCAGTTCTCCTGGCCTCAACCCTGCTGTCGCTTGCTGCTCAACCCGCTATGGCCGCGATCATGCCTGCCGACGGCCCCTATGGATCGGGTGAAAGCAGGCGCTATCAATGCGACAATGACATGGCGATCGTTGTCACGCGCCATCGGGTCAATGGTCATGCCATGGTCGAAGTGGCGTTTCCAAGCGGTCGCACCGGTCGAGAGCTGGTCAGCCGGATGTTGCCTGCCACCCAGACGGGAAGCGGCGTGCGCTATGCCTCCGACATCACGGTGTTTCACGAGAAAGGTGAGAAGGCGACGTTCGAGACCGCGGGTTCTGCAGCGTCGGAGGCGATCGGCTCGACTGCCTGCACCCAAAGCCCGGCCAGTTCAGCGCCGCCTCTCACACAGGGCGCTCACGCAGGACAGTATTTCACGCTGATGCCGGGCAGCGCGTCATCGTGGCAGCAGCAACCGACCTATCTTGCGGCGGAGACTGTCTGCTTCGTCAAGGATGGCTCGGGCTTCATGGCTCTCACCGCGACCGGTCGGGACAGGGAAGCGGTACTTGCGAGCAGGGGCAGCATGAATACCTACCGCGTCGGAGAGGTTGATGCCGGTCTGGGACAACGGCGCTATTCGCTCCACGATCTCGACACCAATCAAGAGATGATGACGCTGCAGTTCATTGCCCCGGGCATGCGCGAGGCCGATCAACCCAGCGCGACCGCCGGCCTCACCAGCGTCACGTCAGAAGATGCCCGGGCCGAGTGCATCGAGGACGACCGGATTGTTTATGCCGGCCACAATGGCTCTCGGCTGGCCGTCGTGACGCTGGAGGACACGGGAGGGCTTACGCTTCGCGCCTATGATGGCTCATCTGCCACGCCGGCCCGAGAGATTGCCGGCGGGTACCATGCTCGCAATCCCTTCGGGGGTGCATTGCTGTTCTTCGACGGCCAGGGCATGGTTCGGATCGAAACCGGCAACAGCGGCAATCTACCCTTCGAATCCTGGCTGTTCGAACTACATGGTTCGCCCATCTCGACAACGCCCAAGGCTTTTTTCGTCGCCGATACAAAGTTTGTGGCCGACGCACCTGGTTCGCTCCATGCTGGTTGGCCCGAATTCCTCGGGCGGCTGACCTTGTGCAATCACCTGGCAGGAGAGACCAGCGGCAATGCGGAGCGCGATGCGCAAGTGATGAAATCCTGGGAAGCGTCCGGGTGCGACACCGTCGAGCAGGACTATGCACGCTCCTTGGCCGAGGCTGGTTCGGGCAGTGCGCTGCATCGCTATCTCAAGGTAAACTCGCCTTCATGGATGTAGGGCAAGGCCGCATGGGCCTGCTGACATGTGTGGTTGTGTGCGGCGCGACGGAGGCATATTCTCGTGTCGACGAGGAGAAAGCCCATGCCGCGCATCGAACCGATTCCGTTTGAAGAGCTACCGCCTGCCCAGAAGGAATTCATCGAAAAGGGCACCAGCACCCGCGAATATAGAGATCCGGTGCCGCTGCAAATCATGGCCTATGCGCATCATGAGCAAGCTCCGGATGATGGCGATCGCCACCCCAATTTCCCCGATCACCTGCTGGGTGGCACGCTACTCGAATTGCTACGCATCCGTAGCGCCCAGCTTGGCGGGTGCGAGCCGTGCATGGACTCGCGCAAGGTTGACGGGGCGACCGAGGACGTGGTCGCCTGCATGGTCGATCCGGCTTTGACCGGCAAGCTGTCGATACGCGAACAGCTTGCCTTGGACTATCTCGAAACGTTGGCGAATGACCATCTCAGCATCGGCGACGAGACCTACAAGCGGCTGGCCGAACATTTCACCACTGCCGAGATCGTCGAACTGGGCCTGACCTGCGGGCGCATGATCGGTACTCACCGCTTCTTCCACACGCTCGACACCTATGGCGAAGCCGACCCGGCGATCCAATATGATGCGCGCCAGGTGGGCGCGACCTGGGAGGATTTGCACGCCCGCGAGGAAGTCTGAAGGAGTATCACGCCTCCCCCAGATGCCCAGTTTTCATCCAGAGCAGGCAGCCCGTGTCGCTCCGCAGTGTATGGGCTGAGTCCGGCGGCATTCTGAGCCAGCTTTGCTGCGGATAGATGCCGTTTTCATCGGCAAATTCACCTTCGATGACAAAGAATTCTGCCCCGAGGGGGTGGCGTAGTTCGGCCATTGGCGATTGCGGATCGATGCGCAGAAAGGAAACGCATTCGCTGTCGTGGCGATGCAGTTCGAAGGCGGAACTGCCGGGACGGTCGGTGGGCACAAATGCGTTTGGCGGCGCAGCGATTGCCTTTTGCTCGCGATCATCGGCGTCGAACTGGTGCAGCTTGACCAGGATGGTGCAGCCATCTTCGCTGCGGGGCACATGTGCGGTGCCGATCGGATTGCGGACATAGGTTCCTGCCGGATAGTCGGCATGTTCGTCGGAGAAGATACCCTCGAGCACGAGGAACTCTTCCCCGCCGTCGTGCTGGTGCGCGCTGAAATGACTGCCCGGCGCATAGCGCACGATCGACGTTGCGCGGGCGACCTCATCGCCGATCCGGTCGAGCATGATGCGTTCGACACCGGCCATAGGCGAAGGCACCCAGGCGACATCGCCGGGACGAACGACGGCGCGTTCGCTGAAATCGGCATTTATGCGCATGACCGGCTTGTCCCTTCCATTGCTTGCTCCTGGGTCAGCCGAACGGTGTGGCGAATTCGATGCGGACGCCGCCGGGAATGGCGCAGATGAAATGGCGCACGGATGATCCTTCGCTCAGGGCAACCGGCGCAAATTCGATCGAAGTGCCCGGCCATGCGCGGACCCGGTCATAGACCACCTCGATAGCGTCGTCATCGGCAACTGTCAGCGCGAGATGGTGCAGGCCGATATTGCGCTTGCGGTCGAATGCGCGCGCGCTGGCGGGCTCGGACACCTGCCACAAGGTGATCAGCGTGGTTCCGTCCGAAACGAAATGGGCCGGATAGTCAGGAACGCCGCCGATGGTCTTGTAGCCAAGCGCTTCGCAGAAAAAACTGCGCGCGACTTCGATATCGGGAACGGCCAGGCCGACATGGTGGGCGCCATGGGTGAGGGGTCCGGTCTGGTTCTGGGTCAGGGGTTCGGTCATGGGATATTCTCCTGGTGGCTATTGATTGTGAGAGGGGAATGGTTCGCTGGCATCGGCTGCGGCCATCTGGGCGACGATTTCGGCCTCGGTGAAGCGCGGGGTGATGTGCTGCGGGCAGTTCCAGTCGAAACCGACAATCTCGATGAGATAGGCGCGCTGCGGCACCGCTTTGTAATCGCTCGGCATCAGCGCCTCGATCAGCTTTGGATCGTCATCGATCGGAATGTTGCGGGCAAGCCCGAGCAGCTTGAGCCGCTTGCGATTGGGATAGTCCATCAACATCAGCGAAACC
>JAQWKP010000234.1 GCA_029247785.1 Novosphingobium sp. | reverse complement strand
CGCGCCAGGTTCCGCACGACATCATAGTCGGCGATCAGTGGGTACAATTCCTCCCAGTCTTCCGGCCAAGCCGGACGCAGGAACAGTCTTTCGCTGCGAATGAACATGATTTCACTCCCGAGATCCGCCCCACGCCGAGCCCTGGGACCGGCGCGTTGCACTATCGTTACAGGCATTCCCGAGAGGTGCTTAACCAAGCCCCTCTGATGGGAAGACCCTGCGAAAAGGGAGACAAAAAAAGGGAGACGGCGAGGCCCTCTCCCTTGCTTGGCCGGTCGACTTGCGAACCGGCGGGGCCATCCCGTCAGGATAGCCCTTTAGCGACTATCCGATCTATTCGGCTGCCTCAGCCATTGCATCCACCGAGACGAATTTGCGGCCGAGCTTGCCCTTGTGGAAACGGACGCGACCGTCTTTCAGTGCAAACAATGTGTGATCCCTGCCCAAGCCGACATTGACGCCGGGATAGACCCGAGTGCCGCGCTGGCGAATGATGATGTTGCCGCCAACAACGGATTCGCCGCCGAATTTCTTCACACCGAGGCGTTTGGCTTGCGAATCGCGGCCATTGCGCGATGAGCCGCCTGCTTTCTTATGTGCCATCTCGAACTACTCCGGATTTCTATTCGGCTGCGGGCTTTTTGGCCTTGGGTGTCTTGGGAGCAGCTGCCTTCTTGGGAGCAGCGGCTTTCTTGGGCGCGGCCTTCTTTGCAGTCTTGGGCGCCGCTTTCTTTGCAGTCTTCGGCGCGGCCTTTGCAGCTGCTGCTTTCGGTGCCGCCTTCTTTGCAGCCTTGGGCTCAGCCTTATCGGTCTCGGCTGCCTTGGGAGCGGCTGCCTTGGCGGCCTGCTTCTTTGCAGCACCCACCGAGAGGATGCGCAGCAGTGTCATCGGCTGGCGATGCCCCTGCTTGCGGCGGTAATTGTGACGGCGCTTCTTCTTGAAGACCACCACCTTCTCGCCCCGGGCCTGCGCGATGATTTCAGCCGAAACCGTGACCTTGGAGGCATCGGTAACTGCACCGTCCTCGCCAGCCAGCAGGACTTCGCCCAAAGCAATCGTGTCACCGGCTTCACCTGCCAGCTTCTCGACCGCGATCTTGTCTCCGGCGGCAACCCGGTATTGCTTGCCACCCGTGCGCACTACTGCGAACATTTTGCTACCCAATTCGATCCAACTTGCCACTCCGGCCGCGACGATCCCGCCTCTGCGGCCCTCAAGTGGACCCCGTAATGGCGATACGCCGAACGCCCGCAAATTGCGGGGGCCGGAAAGAGAGGAGCGGTTAGTCGAAGGCCTCATTCCTGTCAACCAGCGATCGGGCCAGAAAGCGGGCCAGGGAACGCGGCGGCAAGGGCATGATGGAAGTCTCGGATGAATCCGTCAAAAACTCTTCCGCCCCCTCACCGGATGAGGAACATATTTTGCCATCTCGCGAATTGTTGAAGGTCTGCTATGGCAGCGCCCATGAATCGCCCATCTGCGCTCCTGCTCATCGTCCTGCCCCTATGCCTTGAGGCCTGTGCTTCGTCTGGCGCCTATCCTTCCCTGTCGAGGCGAGATTCCGAACGTGTCACCGGCACGGCGCAGCCGGCGACACCCAGTGCGCCGCAGCCCATCGCTGCGCCCCCATCGGCAAGCCTGCAAGGTAATGTCGATCAGCTGCTCGGAAAGGCCAGAGCTGCACACGGCGAATTCCAGGTCACGCGTGCCGCGACCCAGCGCGCAGTTTCGAGAGGCCGGGGAGCAGCGCGAGCGAGCGAAAGCTGGGTCGGTGCGCAGGTCGCGCTGGCAGAACTCGAAGCATCGCGCGCCGACGCGCTCACCGCTCTGGCCGAGATCGACCAGCTCTATGCCGAAGAACTCATCGCCCGGCCCGAGTCCGTATCGCCTTCAGCCGCGCTGCTCGGAGCAGCAAGGGCACAGCTCAGGACGCTGGTCGAGGAGGAAAACAGCGTACTCGACGGGCTGGCGAACCAGTTCGGCGGCTGAAGAAGGAAGGCCCTGCTTCAGGTCAGCGCGACAATAACCGCGATTGCCACACCCCAGCATAGGATCAGCACGGGCAGGATAAGCACTTGGGCCGCTGCTTCGCCTGCCGTCAGGCGACCGCTCAGCGTTTGAATACCGCGTGACGAAAGCTGGCCCCATGTCATCGGCGAGGTGCCGTTGTCCGGGCTCATCTTCGTCCAGATGCCAGCCACACCAAATGCAAACGCCACGAATGAGGCGATCACAACCAGCGGGATCGCCAGCTCGGGATTGGAAAAGAGCAGGGTCATCAGGCCGATAAAGGCGAGATAAAGTCCGACCGTCCAGGCATAGAGGCCCGACGGAAGGCCGAAATTGCGGTCAACCCTGGTGCGCGCCGGCGCAGTGGTGACGGTGGCGACGCGGGTCAGTTCTTGTTGGGAAATATGTTCGGCCATGAAACAGCTCCTTTTCCAGAGCCTTCATGCCGCTGGCGGCACGCCAGCGCTTTGACGAAAGTCAAAAGGCAGCAACTATCCCTGCGCCCAGCGTTTCACATCCTCGAAATCAACCTCGCGCGGCTCAACCCAGCGCCACTCGCCACCGAGCTTCTCGCGCTTCCAGAACCAGCTCTCACTTTTCAAGTGATCCATGGCGAAGTCGGCGGCGGCAAAAGCATCGCGGCGATGGCGGGCAGCTGCGGCAACCAGTACGATCGGATCG
>JAQWKP010000179.1 GCA_029247785.1 Novosphingobium sp. | reverse complement strand
GTGCATGTGATTGTGTATGGTGCGTAGTATGTGTGGCATCGTGAGGTGATATGTGTACTGGTGTAAGTGCGTGTGGGTTCGAATCCGCCGGTTCCATGTCAGTCTCGCTGCTGATGCTGGCGGAGCGCGCGCGCGGTCTGTTCCACGGCGCGATCATGCAATCGGGCGCGGTCAGCCTGATCCATGATCGCGAGCGATCGATTGCCGATGCCAGGCGCTTTGCCGAGCTGCTTGAGCTTGACCAGGGCGGGCATGACAAGCTCAAGACGATGGACATTCTGCGCTTGTTCGAAACCCAGGCGGCAATTGGCGATGAGCTGACCAATGCCATCCCCGCTGCGCCCTGGTTTGACGGCGACCTGCTGCCAGCCTCGATCGAGGAGGCGCACGCCCATGAAGTCGCGATTGTGCCGCTGCTGGCCGGTTCGACCCGTGATGAAAACCGGCTGTTTGAGCTGATGCCTGGCGATATTCTGCCAACGAAGCGCAAGGACACGCAGGCGCTGCTGCGCAGCCAGTTTGCCCCGGATCAGGCTGAACAGATCCTCGCTTGCTATCCCGAAACCCGCAAGGGCCAGACCGCGCTCGGCAGCGACCTCACTTTCAAGATTCCGACGCGGAATTTCGCCGAGAGGCATGCGGCGATTGCGCCGACCTGGTTTTACCGCTTCGACTATTCGCACCCTCTGGCGGGTGCGGTGCATGGCCTCGATCTCACCGTGTTCTGGCCGTTCACAGGGCTGAAGATGGCGCTGGCGAGAGGCGGACCGAATGGCGGAAAGCGCAAGGCGCTGGCCGAGCGGATGCGTGCCCATGCCGCCCATTTTGTCCGCCATGGCGATCCGGGTGACGACTGGCCGGCTTATGAAGCGGAGCAACAGATGGTGCGGCTCTACGCGCTGGAAGACAGCATCGTGTCCAACCCCGATGCTGAGCGCTACGCCGCCTGGGCGGGGAAGGATATCGAGCCGGGCAAGGATGCGTGGCCGGCTGTCACAGACTGAGAAACAGCCCGGCCAGCGCGGCGCTCATCAGGTTGGACAGGCTGCCGGCTGCCAGCGCGCGCATCGCCAGCCGCCCGATCTGCTCGCGCTGGCTGGGGGCGAGTCCGCCAAGCACGGCCATCTGGATCGCGATCGAGCCGAAATTGGCGAAACCGCACAGGGAAAAGATGACAACCGCCTGCATGCGTTCTGACAGGCCCGTTGCATCGGCCAGGCTCATGAAGGCGATCACCTCATTGAGCACCAGCTTGGTTCCGAAGAAACCGCCGGCGAGCATCGCCTCTGCCCAGTCCTGCGCGCCAAGCAGCCAGAAGACGGGCGCGAAGACATAGCCGATCAGCCGCTGAAAGGTGATGTCCTCAAAGCCGAACAGCGAGCCCAATCCGCCAAGCAGCCCATTAGCCAGCGCGATCAGCGCGACGAAAGCCAGCACCATCGCGCCCACCGCCACCGCCAGCTTGAGCCCGGTCTGCGCGCCCCCGGCGGCGGCCATGATGATATTGGCCGGTCGGTCCTCGCCCTGGTGGAGATCGACCTCCGCGTCGCCTAGCGCCGTCTCGCTCATCCCGGGAGGGTCGGGCATCATCAGCTTGGCCATCAATATGCCGCCGGGCGCGGACATGAAGGCGGCGGCGACGAGGTAATCGACGCGGATGCCGATACTGGCATAGAGCGCCAGGATCGTGCCGGCGACACCCGCAAGCCCGACCACCATCGCGCAGAACAGCTGCGAGGGCTGGAGCCGGGCGATATAGGGGCTGATCATCAGTGGCGATTCGCTCATGCCGACAAAGATGTTCGAGGCTGCATAGAGGCTTTCGACCCGGCTGATCCCCGTCACCTTGGCAATGCCGCCGCCAATCCAGCGGATCACCAGCGGCATGATTCGCAAATGGTAGAGAATCGCGATCAGTGAGGCGAGGAAGATGATCGTCGGCAGGGCGGTGAGTGCGAAATTATTCCCAAGTTCGTTCCGCGCAATGTCGCCGAACAGAAAATTGGTGCCTTCCCGGGCATAGCCGAGCAGCTCGGTTACGCCGAACGCCATCGCCTGCAGCACACGGTTGCCGGCAGGGACATAGAGCACCAGCGCGGCAAACCCCGCCTGCAGCGCAAAGGCCGCACCGACCACGCGCAGGCGGATCGCCTTGCGGTCGGAAGATGCCAGCATGGCCACCGCCAGGATCAGGGCGATTCCAACAAGGTTCAGGGCTGTTTGCATCGAAAACTTACTCCCCGCCGCTCCGGATTTCCGCTCGGTTGCGCGAGCCGGTAGCTGTCATATGCAATTACCCGCATGCGCTCTTGCATTGTCAAGCGCGCTCGCCTGCGCCAAAGCGCACATCATGTCGAATGCGAACGACCCCGCTCCCAGTCCAATAGGGCTCACCAAGGCCGAAACGCTGATCGAGGCGCTGCCTTACCTGCAGCGCTATGCCGGCCGCACTTTTGTCGTCAAATATGGCGGTCACGCAATGGGGGACCCTGAGCTCGCCCATGATTTCGCGCAGGACATCGTTCTGCTGAAGGCGATCGGAATCAACCCGGTCGTGGTCCATGGCGGCGGCCCGCAGATCGGCGCGATGCTCAAGAAGGTCGGTGTCGAATCGAAATTCGTCGACGGCCTCAGAGTCACCGACAAGCAGACTGCCGAAGTCGCCGAAATGGTCCTGTCGGGATCGATCAACAAAGAGCTGGTCAGCTGGATCGCCGGGGCCGGTGGCAAGGCAATCGGCTTGTCGGGCAAGGACGGCGGGATGGTCACCGCGCGGAAACTTACCCGCACGACCAGGGACCCTGACAGCAATATCGAGCGCGTGCTTGATCTCGGCTTTGTCGGCGAGCCCGAACATATCGACACTGGCGTAATCGAAACGATTTCGGCTGCTGGCTTCATTCCGGTGATCGCACCGATCGCGCCTTGCGCGGATGGATCGACCTATAACATCAATGCCGACACCATGGCCGGTGCGGTCGCTGCGGCGCTCAATGCTGCGCGGTTGCTGCTTCTGACTGACGTCGCCGGGGTGCTCGATCAGTCCGGCGAACTCCTCACCGATCTCAAGCCTGGCGATATCGATCAGCTGCGACAGGACAGCACCATTTCGGGAGGGATGATCCCCAAGCTGGAGACCTGCGTCCTCGCCGTTGAGGCCGGGTGCGAGGCTGCGGTTGTGCTGGACGGCAGGGTGCCCCACGCCATGCTGCTCGAAATGTTCACCCAGCAGGGCGCAGGGACCCTGATCCGCGCGGGATAATTTGGCACTGGATTAGTCCAGCCGCGAACCTTGCTTGAAAGGGGCGCGCTCGGCTATCAGCGGGCGACGCTTCCCGACCGAAAGGCCTGCCCTTGCTGTTCTACACTCTGTTCCAGATTGTCGGATATCTCATTTCGATCGTCGTCATGCTGGTGATCGTTCAGTTTGTCCTGAGCCTGCTTATCTCGTTCAACGTCGTGAACATTCACAATCAGTTCGTCGAGGCGATCTGGCGAGCGGTCAACGCTCTGCTTGACCCGATCCTGAACCCGATCAGAAAGATCATGCCCAATACCGGCGCGATCGATTTTTCGCCGCTCGCACTGATAATCGGGCTCCAGATCCTGTCGATAATCTTCGGGAACCTTGCTGGGGCGACAATGTGATGGAAATGACAATGTCCCAGGCGGAACGTATCGACGGCAAGGTCTTCGCCGAGGGTCTGCGTGGCCAGGTGGCCGAGCTTGCCGCTTCCTTCGAGCAGCGCTCCGGCCGCAAAGCCGGCCTCGCGGTGGTGCTGGTCGGTGATGATCCGGCAAGCCAGGTCTATGTGCGGAACAAGGGCAAGAAAACCATTGAATGCGGCATGGCCAGCTTTGAGCATTTGCTGCCTGCCGAAACCGGCCAGGACGAGCTGATTGCCCTGGTCGACAATCTCAATGCTGATCCGGCAGTCGACGGCATCCTCGTGCAGCTGCCGCTGCCCGACCATCTTGACGAGCAGGCGGTTGTCGATCGGATCAGCGCGAACAAGGATGTCGATGGGTTGACGCCGGTCAGCACCGGGCGGCTTGCGCTTGGCCTGCCCGGCCTTGTGCCCTGCACGCCGCTCGGCTGTGTGATGATGCTCAAGAACCGGCTCGGCAGCCTGTCGGGCCTCGATGCTGTGGTGATCGGACGATCGATCCTGGTCGGCAAGCCGATGGCGCAACTGCTGCTCAAGGAGAGCTGCACCGTGACCATCGCCCACAGCCGAACCAAGGACCTACCTGAAGTCGTGCGCCGCGCCGATATCGTTATTGCTGCGGTTGGCCGCGCGAAAATGGTCAAGGGCGACTGGATCAAGCCGGGCGCCACGGTGATCGATGTCGGCATCAATCGCTTGCCGCCCGAGCCGGGCAAGGAAAAGGGCAAGCTGGTTGGCGATGTTGACTATTCCGAGGCTGTCGAGGTCGCTGGCGCTATTACCCCGGTGCCGGGCGGCGTCGGCCCGATGACCATCGCGGTGCTGCTCAGGAACACCATCGTAGCTGCGCATCGCAACGAGGCGCTGGACCTCGCCGAGGACTCGATTTGAACCGCAGCCTGACCGCAGCGCTATCGCTGCTGGCGGCGCTTGCACCCGCTGCCCAGGCACAGGATCGCGGCCTGCCTCGCGGTGAGCGCGTGGACCGGGTTCCCGCTCGCGACGGCATGTCGTTTCGTGCCAGCCCGTCGGCGGTCATCTCCGCCGAGATCGCGCTAAGCCAATTGGCGCGCAAGAAGGGACAGTGGAAGGCGATGCGCGACACCGCTGCGCCTGAAGCCGTGATGTTCAGACCAGAACCAGTCAACGCGCAGGCGTGGCTCAAACGCCAGGGCGGCAAGCCGGTCGCGACCAAATGGGACCCGCAAGCAGCGTGGATGAGCTGCGATGGCAGCATTGGCGTGGTCCAGGGTACATGGTCGCAGGGTGAGGCAGACGGCCACTTCGCATCGGTCTGGCGGCGTCATGAAAAGGGCGGCTACAAATGGCTGCTGCGCCTGAAAGGTGTCGAACAATCCGCTGCAACGGTGCCGCCTGACATGCTTTCCGCGATCGTGGCCGATTGCGCGCCGAGGAAAAAACGCCCCCGAACCCAGCCACCAGACCCGAAGCGCAAGAAGGAAAAGGTCGAGCCCCCGCCGATCAATGCCCTGATCGACTTTTCGGTCGACAAGACGCTCTATTGGCGGTCTGTCACCAATGCATCGGGCGCGCGCCGGCTGCTGGTCCGAATCAGGAAAGACGGTACCATGCAGGTGGTGCTCGGCGCGGAGTTTGAAGAGCAGGCAGAGGAAGATGGCTGAAGGGTTCAGCACAAACCTACTGCAGCGTCACCCCGTCATCGTCGCTGTCGCGGTTGCCGAAGAATTGCATCAGCTGGATCAGTAGCTCGCAGCGTGCGGACAGGCCATCGGTTTCAAGCAGGGCCTGCTTGGAAGCTGGGTCGAACGGAGCGATCTGTGATACGCCGTTGATCAGCGAGAGATCGTCGAGTCGGCTCACCGAATCCCAGTCGACGCTATAGCCCTGCACCATCGCAAAGCGCTGCGCTTCACGTTCGAAGCCGGCTCGCTCGACCGGGGCGAGCAGGTCGTTTGCGGGCTCCTCGATCATTTCCGCTTCGATCTGCCGGAACTGGGTCGAGACTTCGAGCTCGCGCAGGATGCGGAAACGTGCTTCGCCTTCCAGGACGATGTTGTAGCGACCGTCTTCCATCGCCTCGACCTCGCCGATCCGGCCAAGGCAGCCGATCTCGTAGAGCGGTGAGCCTTCATGGGCGCGCTGCGGCTGGATCATGCCGATCTGGCGGTCGCGCGCCAGTGCGTCGCTGATCATCGCCCGGTAGCGCGGCTCGAAGATATGCAGCGGCAGCTGCAACCCCGGATAGAGCACCGCGCCGGGCAGCGGAAAGATAGAGATGCGCCGGCTTGCCATCTCAGCCGAACAGGATCGTCGAGAGCCTGCGCCGAGTGGCAGCGACCCATGGGTCTTCCAGTCCGATCGCTTCGAATATCTGCAGCAGCTTGGTCCGCGCAGCGCCTTCGTTCCATTCGCGATCAGCGTCGATCATTGTCAGCAGGACTTCGGCTGCCGCTTCGCGATCGCCCGCTGCAAATGCAGCGGTGGCATAGGCTAGCTGTGCGTCCATGTCATCGGGACTGGCTGCTGCAGCGCTTTGCAGGCTAGCCAGTTCGCCTTCGTCCGGCTTGTCCTTGGCCAATTCCACGGCGGCATGGGCTCGCTCGATAGCGGGGTCTTCGGCCAAGGCCGGGTCTAGCCCGCCAAGCGCCGCCTCGGCCTCGTCGATCAGGCCGGACAGGACCAGCGCGCGGATTAGTCCGGCATTCGCCTCGGCGCTGTCGGGTGCCATGTCGACGATCTGCGCGAAAACCCCGGAGGCGCGTTCGCCGTCGCCGCTGTCCAGGACTTCTTCGCCCATCGCCAGCAGCGGCGCGATATCCTGCTTTGGCTCGGCTCCGTCGCCCGCCTCGATCGGCAGCTTTTCGAGCAGCTGATCGAGCACGTCTTTCAATTGCGATTCGCTGCGCGCATTGGTGAGGTCGGCGACCGGCTGGCCCTGGAAGATCGCGTAGACCGTTGGGATCGATTTGACCTGGAATTGCGATGCGATGAATTTTTCTTCATCGACATTGACCTTGGCAAGCACCACGCCCTTGTCGGCATATTCGGCTGCGACCTTTTCCAGCAGGGGGGCAAGCGCTTTGCAGGGCCCGCACCACTCGGCCCAGAAGTCGACGATCACGAGTTTGGTCATCGAGGGCTCCGCCACATTTTGGCGGAACCGATCCACTGCCTTCTGCTCTTCGATGTTGAGGCTTGCGCTTGCCAAGATATCTGCTCCGTTTGCTAAATTCGATCCGCGCCAATTTGGGCCTTTGTGTGCATTTGTGAAGGGCGAAAGCGCGATTGCCCCCAAATGTTGAGCCCGATGGCGGCCAGCAGGTGGCCGAGTGGTGCTCAGTAGGTGTCGCTTTCCCATTTTGCGCTTGCAGCCCTTTGTGACCGATGCTAACCGCGCGCCTCACCCCGGCCCGCCACCAATTGCGCGGGTCGTAGATGGCCTAGAGCGGGCGTAGCTCAGGGGTAGAGCACAACCTTGCCAAGGTTGGGGTCGGGCGTTCGAATCGCCTCGCCCGCTCCAGTTATATCAGCGGAATCAGTGATATAATCGCCCGTAGGGCGAAAATTCAATACGCTTGTTTCCTGTGTCGCCACTATGTCGCCACGGGGATAGGGTTGGACCATTCTATATGGATGGGACCTATCAGCCTTTTCTAATAGTCGATTCCTCACCCATCTTAGACACGATCTCTCCGAAAAGCTCCGTGGCATCTCTGCCCAAAGCGGCAGCTATCGCCATAAACTCGATTACATCAAGACGGCGTTGTGCACGCTCAATGTTGCTGATGTAAGACTGGTCCTTTTCGAGGCGTGACGATAACTCTTTCTGAGTCACCGACGATGAACGTCGAATGTCCCTTAGCACGCCAATGAAGGCTCTGTGCTGACTGGTGAATATCGATTTCGCCATTGGCATTTCTGCCCACCTCGACGGTTGCGATATATGCAGTTATCGAATATGCATTTTTCTCATATTTTACCCTTTGGGATCTTTGCATGGTTGATGCTCAAGAGGATGCTCCTGCCATTGCTGGGACATCATCAGCGGACGCAGAAGCACTCGCAGGTAAGAAGTCGCATTGGCGGAATGCGGCGGTCGTGATCGTGTTGGCTGTTGGTGCGCTAACCTTATCTTCAACTCTTCGGAAGTCGGAGACAGCTTCAACGCGTGCTCCCAATGATCCGGCCAAGGCGGAGATCGCCCAACAACCACTGGCGTACACTACAGATGATGCGATCATTCCGCTCACTGAAGACGACGTTGCGCTTGGTGCGCTTACTGTCCGTCGTCAGACCATTTGGCACTGATGGGAGCGTA
>JAQWKP010000175.1 GCA_029247785.1 Novosphingobium sp. | reverse complement strand
CAGCACGATCTCATAGGGGCAGTCTTCCGCACGGCTGGCATAGAGCAGCGCTGCCATATTGGTGCCGCTTCCCGATATCAGGACGGCGACTTTCGCGCGTTCCGGGGTGCGCTCAGCCAAGGTGAACCGCCTGCCAGGCCTCGCGCGCGCTCCAGACTTCGGCATCGGCCTGGACAGTGCAACCCCGCTCGCCCGCCTCGATCGCGCCGATGAAGTGCACGCTCTCGCCAGTCTTTACCAGGTCTTGAGCAATCGCATCGGCATCACCTGCGGGAACCGCGAGCACCATGCCGACGCCGCAGTTGAAGGTACGGGCCATCTCGGCGGGCTCGATATTGCCCTGCGCCTGCAGGAACGCCATCAGACGCGGCTGTTCCCAGCTGCCGGCATCGATCCGCGCATGGAGATGGGCGGGCAGCACGCGCGGCACGTTTTCGAGCAGGCCGCCGCCGGTGATATGTGCGAGTGCATGGATGCGACCAGAACGAATCAGCGGCAGCAGGCTTTTGACATAAATTCGGGTTGGCTCGATCAAGGCGTCGATCAGCAGCACGTCGGAATCGAACAGGGCGGGGCGGTCAAGTTTCCACAGCTTGTCCTCGGCCAGCCTGCGCACCAGCGAATAGCCGTTGGAATGGATGCCAGAGGAGGCAAGGCCGAGTAGCACGTCGCCTTCGGCCACCTTGTCACCAATCAATTGTTCGCCGCGCTCCACCGCGCCGCCGCAAAACCCGGCAAGGTCGTAGTCGCCATCGGCATACATGCCCGGCATTTCAGCGGTTTCGCCGCCGACCAGCGCGCAGCCAGCTTGCATGCAGCCATCGGCGATGCCGGCGATGACTCGCTCGGCGATTCCGCCATCGAGCCTGCCGGTGGCAAAATAATCGAGGAAAAAAAGCGGTTCGGCTCCCTGTACGATCAAATCATTCGCGCACATGGCGACCAGATCTATGCCGATCTTGTCATGCCGATCGTAATCGATCGCGAGCTTGACCTTGGTGCCCACGCCGTCATTCGCCAGAACCAGCAGCGGATCACTGTAGCCAGCCGCGCGGGGATCAAAAAACCCCCCAAAACCGCCGATTTCTGCGCCCGAACCGGGCCGTGCCGTGGCCTTGACCATCGGTCCGATGGCCTTGACCAGCCGGTTACCGGCATCAATCGAAACGCCGGCCTGCTCATAGGTGTATGAGGGGGTGTTGGCTTTATGCTCTGACATTGCCCAGCGACTAACGCTTTACGACTTGGAATTCCATGGTGGTTTAGGCAAAAGGCCCCAACTTACGATGGCCATAGCGATTTTCCCCAAACAAGTCCGGACCTGGCGTCCCGGTCCGATAGTGCAACTGCTCCTTGCGCTGACGCTCGTATTGCTTGTTGCGCTGGCAATTATCGGCCCGGCCCGGCTGATCGCGCAGATTGAGGGCGATCGTGGGATCGCGGCAATTGCGGCCTCTGAGGACGTCCAGGTCAATGGGATCGAAGTCAATGTCACTGGAGGGTCTGGCAAGGACGCGCGGCTGAAGGGCTGGAAACTGGCGCAACGACTGGCCTGGGCAAAACTCAAGGGCCCGAAGATGAGTGACGAACGGATCGACGCCATGGTTGCGGCGATCGTTGTCGAAAAGGAACATATCGGGCCGCGGCGCTATGTCGCGACGCTGGGAGTGATCTTCGATCGGACCAAGGCCGGTCAATTTATTTCCGCTGCAAGTGGTTCCGGTCCTCATTCGGCGCCGATGCTGGTTGTACCCGTCCTGATGTCAGGCGGGGTGAGGCAAGTGTTTGAGGTGCGCGGTCCGTGGCAGCGGGCCTGGGCCGAATATCAGATGGCGGACAGCCCGATCGACTATGTCAGGCCCAGTGGATCAGGTGGCGAATCGCTAGTGCTCAATGCCGGTCAGCCGGGCCGACGCAGCCGCATCTGGTGGCGCTCTGTGCTTGACCAGTTCGAGGCTGCCGACGTGCTGATACCGATCGCGCGTCTTGAACGGCAATGGCCGGGCGGACCAGTTAGCGGGACATTCACTACGCGTTATGGGCCCGACAACAAGTTTCTCAGCAGTTTCACACTGAATGCGAAGGACGAGGCGAGTGTGCCAAACATGCTGGCCGAGGCGATCCGGCGGATGGACCTCGTCTATCGGGATGCACTTGCGGGAGGTCTGCTCAAGCCTGATCCAACGCTGGCCAGCGATCAGAATGCGTTCGACCGGGTGATGGGCGATCTCAGGCGGAGCCTGCTTGGTGCAAGTGCATCGGGTTCCGCAGCGGATCAGTCGAGCGGACCGGCAGCAGGCCCCGAGCAGACCGCGACGGGCCCCGAGCAGGCCATGGTTGCGACCTATTCGGTGCAATTCGCATCGCCCGATGCTGCCGCCGTCGATGTGGCATTGGGAGCGATTCGCGGGGTGCCGGGCGTTCGATCCGCGGCGACGACCAGCATTGCGATCGGCGGAACATCAGTGATGCGCGTGACGATGATCGGTAGCCTCGATGCCCTGGCCGGGTCCCTGCGAGCGCAGGGATGGCAGGTCTCGGCCGGGAGCAATGCGATCAGGATAAGCCGTTAGCAAGGCGACGCCGATGCGGCAGATCGCGCTTCCATTGTCACACGGGGCCCGACGCGGCGCTTCCCGGATCGTCGTTGGTAATGCCAATGAGGCGGTGCTGGAGGCGCTGGAGGATACCGCGTCTTGGCCGTTCGGCACTGCGGTGCTTGCGGGGCCGCCGCGTTCCGGAAAATCGCTGCTTTCGAAATGGTTCGCCGAGACCGGGCGGGGCGAGGCAATAGATGATGCCGATGCCATGGACGA
>JAQWKP010000145.1 GCA_029247785.1 Novosphingobium sp. | reverse complement strand
CGGGAACCTCCGCCGAGCAGCCAATGATTCGGCGCATCTCGGACACGAATCGGTTGCCGCTTCGCTCGGCGGAGAGGAGTTTGCCACGCTCGGCCAGGGCACGATCGGTCTCGATCCCTCGCTAACTTTCCCGACATTCGTTACCGGCACCAGCAATGTGCTCGCCTGCAACGCTGCGCAGCGCATGGCCGCCGTGGAACAGCCACAATTCTCCCCGCTCTATCTCAAGGCGGCGACCGGCCAGGGCAAGACTCACCTGCTGCACGCGATCGGCCACACATTCCTGTCGAACCATCCACGCACGCGGATTTTCTACTGTTCTGCCGAACGCTTCATGCTCGAATTCGTCCAGGCTCTACGCCAGAACCAGATGATCGAATTCAAGGGCCGGCTGCGCGGCTTCGACCTGCTGATGGTCGACGACATCCAGTTCATCATCGGCAAGGCCAGCGCGCAGGAAGAGCTGCTCTATACGGTCGACGCGCTGCTTGCTGAGGGCAAGCGGCTGGTCTTTGCCGCTGACCGTGCGCCCCAGGCGCTCGATGGGGTCGAGCCAAGATTGTTGTCACGCCTGTCGATGGGCCTTGTCGCTGACATCCAGCCAGCCGATATCGATCTGCGCCGGGCGATCCTCGAACACCGGCTGCAACGCTTCGTCCCCGCCGACGTGCCGGCAGACGTCATCGAATTCCTCGCGCGCACCATCAACCGCAATATCCGCGAACTGGTGGGCGGGCTCAACAAGCTGATCGCCTATGCCCAGCTGACCGGTCAGGCAGTTTCGCTGCACCTCGCCGAAGAGCAACTGACCGACATTCTCTCAGCCAATAGGCGGCGCATCACGATCGACGAGATCCAGCGCACCGTATGCCAGTTCTACAGCGTCGACCGCACGGAAATGAGCTCCAAACGTCGTGCCCGCGCTGTCGTGCGCCCGCGCCAGGTGGCGATGTATCTCGCCAAGGTGCTGACGCCGCGCAGCTATCCGGAAATCGGCCGCAAATTTGGTGGCCGCGACCATTCGACCGTGATCCACGCCGTGCGGCTGATCGAGGAATTGCGCACTCGCGATGCCGATATGGACGGTGACGTGCGCAGCTTGCTGCGACAGCTGGAGAACTGACTTTTCACCGCGACTCGGGCCCGAATTTTCCGAGTCGCGGTAGTTTAGTTGATGAAACACATGCGCGGGTGCCCAAATAACAAAGCGTAAGCACCGCATTTCCGTTTTCCCAGGATGTACTGAGCCGACGCGAACCTAACAGGCGTGGGCCATGTAGGAAAACGGCCCGCCAATAGCGAAACCGGGTTCACGACTTGCCACGAGTGGCGATAAGGGGAACATCATGAGCCTTCCCCCCGACCGCCTTTCACGCTTTGCCCGCCATATCGTTCTGCCCGAAGTCGGCGGCGCAGGGCAGGTCGCGCTCGCCAGTGCACATGTCGCGCTGGTCGGTTGTGGCGGCATCGGTAGCCCTGCGCTGCAATATCTGGCCGCAGCAGGGATTGGCCGGCTAACGCTGATCGACAGCGATGTCGTCGAAGACAGCAATCTCCAGCGCCAGACCATTTTTGCACCCGCCGACATCGGGCAACCCAAGGCGGAACTGGCAGCCCAATGGGTAAAACGTTTCGATCCTGCTCTTGAGACCCGAACGGTGGTCGAGAGGGTGGATACGGAAAACGCCGCCCAGATCCTGACAGGTGCGGATATCGTACTCGACGGTTGTGACAACTTCGCGACTCGGCTGGTCGTGTCTGACCATTGCGTCAGCGCGCAAGTTCCGCTCACCAGCGCCGCGATCGGACGCTTCCAGGGCCAGGTCGCCAATTTCGCCGGACATTTGCCGGACGAGCCCTGCTATCGCTGTTTCATCGGCGATGCCTTCGATGCTGACGATTGCGACACCTGCGCTGCCGACGGCGTGCTCGGCGCCATGGCCGGGATGATCGGCTGCTTTGCCGCAATGCAGGCGATTCGCATCATTCTTGTCGGCCATGCCGCGCTGGGCGATCCGCAATGGGGTCAGTTGCACCTGTCCGACGGTCTCGGGACTTCGCTCAGAACCTTGCGTATTGCCAAAGATCCGGATTGCCGGGCCTGCTCACCCTCCTGACAGCATCTCCCCGGCCCACGCCGGCACCAATTCGCTCGCCGGACCCAGGCGCGATTCTTCAAACCACGTGGAGCCCTCCGAAGGCTCAAGATTGAGTTCCAGGGTTTGCGCACCAAGGTCACGGGCGGTTTGCACAAATCCCGCCGCCGGATAGACCGCACCCGACGTACCGATTGAAACGAACAGATCGGCCTGTCTCAGGGCGGCGAAGATTGCGTCCATATGGTATGGCACCTCTCCAAACAGCACGACATCGGGCCGCAGTGCCCTTTCCCCGCAGTCCGGACAGGCCGGGCGGTCGGCCAGAGTTGCCCGCCACGGCATACGGCCATCACACGCCGTGCACAGCGCGTTCAGATGCTCGCCATGCATGTGCAATACCCGACGCGCTCCGCCACGCTCATGCAGATCGTCGACATTCTGGGTGACTATCAGCAGCTCGCCGGGCCATTCGGCATCGAGCCTGCCGAGAGCGTGATGCGCCGGGTTGGGATGCTTGTCATCCAATGTGCCGCGCCGCATGTCGTAAAAACCAAGCAGCTTGTCGGGATCGCGCGCGAAGGCTTCGGCAGTCGCAACCTCATCCGGATCGAAGCGCTCCCAGATGCCGCCCGGACTGCGAAAGGTATCGATGCCGCTTTCAGCGCTGATTCCTGCACCGGTGAGGATGACGATATTGCGGATCTTGCCCATGTCCCCCATGAAGCACGGGCTGAAAGGGAGTTTCAATGGCGCGTATCGGAATTATCGGCAGCGAGGGGCGGATGGGCCAGGCGATTGCCCAGGCCATCGCCGATGCCGGCGAAACTCACGCAGGCGGCATCGATGTCGGCGGCGATCCCGCAGGTCTGGCCAAGGCGAGCGATATGCTGGTCGATTTCTCTTCGCCGGGCGCGCTGGAAGCCAATCTCGATGCGGCAATGGCGGCGGGCATCGGCATCGTCATCGGCACCACCGGGCTCGAAGAACGGCACCACTGGCTGATCGATGCTGCCGCCGACACGATCCCCGTGCTGCAGACCGGGAACACATCGCTGGGCGTCACCCTGCTCGCCCATCTCGTACGCGAGGCCGCAAGCCGGCTTGACGAGGACTGGGACGTCGAGATTGTCGAGACCCATCATCGCATGAAAGTCGATGCGCCTTCCGGCACCGCATTGCTGCTGGGCGAGGCGGCAGCCGAGGCGCGCGGCATTGCACTTTCCGAAGACAGCGAACGCGGGCGCGATGGTATCACCGGGGCGAGGCAGCGCGGCGCAATCGGCTTCGCGAGCCTGCGCGGCGGAACCGTCGCGGGCGACCATGCAGTGCATTTCCTCGCCGATAATGAACGGTTATCGCTCTCCCACGTCGCTGAAAACCGGGCGATATTTGCGCGCGGTGCGGTGCGGGCGGCGCAATGGCTGACGCAGAAGCCAAAGGGTCGCTACACCATGCCCGAGGTGCTGGGACTTTGAGCCTGCGCGCGCGAGCCTATAGCCAACTTTTCGCTCGGTCGGACAGGGGCGGCAAACTTTCTTCCGTCAACCGCTTCATGGTGGTGGTGATCCTTGCGGCGGTCGCGGTGACAATCCTCAGCACCGAGGCGGCCTTTCGCACTTCCAACCGGCAGCTGCTGATCCTTGTCGAGCTTGGCTTTGGCGTGATCTTCGCCATCGAATATGGCGCGCGAGTCTGGGCCATTGCCGAGGAACAAGGCGAAGGCTCGGCGATGGTACGACGCCTGCGTTTCATGGTCAGTCCAATGGCTATCCTCGACCTGGTCGTGGTACTCGCGACTCTCTCGCCCTTCTTCGTCAGCGATGCGGCGATCATACGACTGGTACGCCTGTTTCGGCTCGCTGCCCTCGCCAAGTTCGGCCGCTTCAGCCTCGCGCTACAGGAACTGGGCCGGGCGGTCAGCGAGCGGCGATTCGAGCTGGGCGTCACCATGGCGCTGGCCGGCGTGCTGTTGCTGTTCAGCGCGACCGCGCTGTATTGGGCCGAGCATGAAGTCCAACCCGAGGCCTTCGGTTCGATCCCGCGTGCGCTGTGGTGGTCGGTCATCACGCTGACGACAGTGGGCTATGGCGACGTCTCGCCGATCACCGCGCTGGGCAAGTTCCTCGCCTCGCTGGTCGCCATCAGCGGTATCGGCCTTGTCGCCATGCCAACCGCGATCATGGCCGGCGCCTTCAGCGACGCCATGCAGCGCCGGCGCGAGCTCGCCGCCGCCGAGGAACTGGGCGAGGACACGGACGAGATGGCGTGACCAGGGCCGAGATTTTTGAATTCTTCCGCCGGCTGGCCGAGGCCAATCCCGCGCCGGAGACAGAACTGGACTATGGCAATCACTACCAGCTGCTCGTCGCCGTGGTGCTGTCAGCGCAGGCGACCGATGTCGGAGTAAACAAGGCAACCCGGAAGCTGTTCGCCGAAGTGAAGGTGCCTGCACAGATGATCGATCTGGGCGAAGACGGACTGAAGCAGCACATCCGGACAATTGGGCTGTTCAATGCCAAGGCGAAGAATGTCATCGCCCTGTCCGAAATACTTGAACGCGATTTTGGCGGTGAGGTACCGGAGGACCGGGACGTGCTGACCACCCTGCCCGGCGTCGGCCGCAAAACCGCAAATGTCGTGATGAACTGCGCGTTCGGGGCTGAGACCTTCGCGGTCGATACGCATATCTTCCGCGTTAGCAACCGAACCGGCATGGCCAAGGGCAAGACTCCACTCGCGGTTGAAAAGGGGCTGGAGAAGAAGGTGCCGCAACCATTCCGGCAAGGGTCGCATCACTGGATGATCCTGCATGGTCGCTATATCTGCAAGGCGCGGACGCCGGAATGCTGGCGCTGCCCGGTAACCGATCTGTGCCGGTTCACGAAGAAAGTAATGGAGCCAGGTGTCCGAAAGCCGGCCGCCGCCAAAAAACGCGCCGCAAAGAAAAAGCCATGATGGAGGCTATGATGAACGCCCGTACTGCCATGCTTTTCGCAACACTCCCCCTCGCGCTGGCGGCTTGCACCCAGGACCGCCCTACAGAACGACCGGTGGTTGCTCCGGCAGCAAAGGTCGTCGGCGAGCCGGTTCGCTGCATCGGTATCAGGGCTTTCAACAACACGCGTATCCGCGACGACTGGACCATCGATTTCATCCGCGGTGCGGGGAAAAAGGCATGGCGCAACACCCTGCCCCACCGCTGTTTTGGATTGAGGAGCGACAACGCATTCTCGTACAAGACATCGCTCACCCAGCTGTGCAGCAACGATATCATCCACACGCTGGACCGCGTCGGCGGCGACCTTCAACGCGGCGCAGGTTGCGGGCTGGGCCAATTCGTGCCGGTGGAGCTGGAGAAGTAGACGAATTAGCCCGGTCGGCTAGTCATACATACCGCCAGCACAAGGGCCACCCTCACACGTCGTCGGCGCTGATCAGTTCCTCGCGATTGAGTTCGCCCGTCAACGCAGCCACGGTGGTGGCGATTGTGGAGTCGCTGCAGACATTGGTGGTGGTCCGCATCATGTCCATGATCCGATCAACTCCGGCGACAAATGCGATCGTCTCCAGCGGCACGCCGACCGCGCCAAATACCATCGTCATCATGATCAGGCCGGTGCCGGGAATGCCCGCCGCACCGATCGAACCGGCAGTCGCCAGCACCGAGATCAGGACATAATCTCCAAGGGTAAGGTCGATACCGAAAATTTGCGCGCCGAACAGGGCCGCAAGGCCGAGATACATCGCCGTGCCGTCCATGTTGATCGTCGCGCCGAGCGACGCAGTGAAACCCGAGACAGAGCGCGAAACACCGATATTGCGTTCCAGGCAACGCAAGGTGACCGGCAGTGTCGCGCTTGACGAGGCCGTTGAATAAGAGACCGCGATTGCGTCTGCCATGCCCCGGAACCAGTCCACCAGCGGCACTCTCGCCAGCAGCTTGAGCAGGCCGGTATACAGCAGCAGGATCAGAATAAGACAACCTGCGTAGTTTAGCGCCACCAGCTTGCCAAGCGCGGCCAGCGCATCTGGGCCTAGCGTTCCGGAGACCCAAGCGATCAGCGCAAACACGCCGAATGGAGTCAGCTCCATCACGATCGCGGTGACCTTCTGCATGACAATCGAACCGGCATCGAAGATGCGCGCCAGCGGAGAGCCGTCCTCGTCCGCCATCAAAATCCCGATGCCGATCAGCACCGCAAACACGATCAGCGGCAGCACGGCACCCTCGGCCATCACTCTCACCGGATTGTCCGGCACGGTATCCACGATCATCTGCCGCCACCCCGGAAAATCGCCTTCGGGTACAGGGCCGGTTTCGATCCCTGCGGTGTCGAGGCCGCTTCCCGGCATGAAGATGGTGCCAAGCGCCAGGCCGAGCCAGACCGCCACCTGGCCGGTGATGATGAACAACAGGATCGCCCGTCCGCCGACCGCGCCAAGCTTACGCAGATCACCGATCGCCACGATCCCGGCGACGATGCTGAAAAAGATCAGCGGCACGACCAGCATCTTGATCGATTCAATGAAAAAGTCGCCGATCCACTTGATGCCTTCCGCGCCGGGTCCCCAAAAGAGCCCGGTCACGATGCCGAGCAGAAGCGCGGCTATGACGCGCTGCCAGAGTGGTATGGCGAACCAGATACGAAACATGCGTTTCCCCTTTGGTACTACACGGCCAGCGCCGCCTCCGCGATCCGTCGATAGATTTGTGCCAGCACTTCCAGATCGTTCAATCCAGCAGCCTCATCGACCTTGTGCATAGAGGCGTTGTTGAGCCCGAATTCGATAACCGGGCACATATCCTTGAGGAAGCGCGCGTCCGACGTTCCGCCGCTGGTCGACAGTTCAGGCGTGATGCCGGTCTCAGCTTCAATCGCCGCAGTTACTATGCCGGACAGCAGGCCCGGCTCAGTCAGGAATGCTTCTCCCGATATCTCGGCGCGCGCGGTGCCACCATGGCGAGCTGCGATCTCTTCGACCAGCTTCACCAGCTCGACACCGTTGTGCAGAGCATTGAATCGGATCGATATCCGCGCCTGTGCGCGGGAAGGAATGACATTGGTCACCGGGTTGCCAACTTCGAGATCGGTGATTTCGATGTTCGATGCCTGGAACCATTCGGTCCCTTCATCGAGCTCCAGTGCGTCCAGTTCGGCCAGCATCGCGACCAGCTTAGGCACCGGATTATCAGCAAGGTGCGGATAGGCGACATGGCCCTGCGTGCCCTCCACTTCCAGCCAGATATTGACCGATCCGCGCCGGCCAATCTTGATCATATCGCCCAGACGGTCGACCGAAGTCGGCTCGCCATCAAGGCACATGTCAGGGATCTCACCAACCGCGCGCATATGCTCCATGAGCGCAAGTGTACCGAATTTCGCCGGTCCCTCCTCATCGCCGGTGATAACGAAGCTGAGCGTTCCGGATTCGGCGGGGATATCGCGAACCGCAGCGACCATCGCAGCGATCGCGCCCTTCATATCGACTGCGCCGCGCCCATAGAGCAGCTCCCCGCGCCGTTCCGGGGCGAAAGGTGCCGAGGTCCACCCCTCACCCGGTGGGACGACATCGACATGGCCAGCAAAGGCGAAGTGGCGACTGCTCTCAGGGCCTTTGCGAATGGCAAACAGATTCTCGACCGGCCCGTCGGGCGGCTCACCACTGATCGCACGGTGGACCTGGAAGCCCAACGGCGCGAGCTGGCTTTCGAGGCAATCGAACACCATCCCCGCCGCCGGCGTAACGCTGGGGCAAGCGATCAGCGCCTCGGCGAGTTCAGCGACGCTCTGCGTGCTTGGTGCGGTTTGGCTCATGACTGCCTCTTCGCATATGGATTATGGAAAGGCGACACAAGCCGGAGGACTTCCATGCCGAAGCTGAACCTTGAATCGATCCCCCAGACCAACGCCACGGGATACCCTGCACCTTTCGACGAGGAGGTTGCCGGACGGTGGTATCGCCGATTTGCCCCGGCAATCGGGCTCAGCAGGTTTGGTGCGAGCCATGTCGTGCTGAAATCCGGTGCATGGTCGTCCCAGCGTCACTGGCATGAAAGCGAAGATGAATTGCTCGTCATGATCGCGGGCGAAGCCGTGTTGGTAGAGAACGCCACTGACGAAAATGAGGGCCGCTCCATCCTGAAACCCGGAGACATCTGCGCCTGGCCAAGCGGAGTTGAAAACGGACACCATTTGCGAAATGAGAGCCACGCCGACTGCGTCTTTCTCGTAATAAGCGGGGGCGAAAGGACCGGCGGCGCCTATTCCGACATCGACATGATTTTCACCGCAGACGCCTATCTTCACAAGGATGGCACGCCCTACGACGCCAGGCCGGTTCGCTAGGAAATCACGCGCCCTTCGGCACCTCATATTGTTCGATCACCCACTCCTCAGCCTCGGCGGCGGCGATCCATTCCTGCATCCAGGCATGTTCCCAGACCGCCTCCATATAGACGCCGGCAAAACCCGGGACCGGCAAGCCATAGGTCAGGAAACGGCTGACAACCGGTGCATAGATCACGTCGGCGGCGCAAAAGCTGCCAAACAGAAATGGCCCGCCCTCGCCGAACCGGGCGCGGGCTTCAGCCCAGAGCTGGAGGATGCGCACGACATCGGCCTTGACGGCATCGCTCGGCTGAAAGCCCTTTGCGCGCGCGCGAATATTCATCGGGCAATCGCGGCGCAATGCAAGGTAGCTCGAATGCATTTCCGCGACCATCGATCGGGCCATGGCGCGGGCGTCGTCGGGTTTGGGCCAGAAGCGATCGCGTCCGACCTTGTCGGCAAGAAATTCGATTATCGCAAGGCTGTCCCAGACCACGGCATCGCCATCCCACAGGATCGGCACCTTGCCCGATGACGGCGCCATTTCCTCGTCCTGGCGCTTGCGCTCCTCCCAGTCCTCGCCGAACAGCGGGACGGTGAGCTCCTCGAAGCCGATGCCCGATTGCTTGCAGGCGAGCCAGGCCCTGAGCGACCAGCTTGAGTAGTTCTTGTTGCCGATGATGAGCTTCATGAACGGCGCCCCCTGGAAAACCGAGGCCTAACCGTTCAGCATCAAGGTGTCGAGACTGAACGCCGTCACATCTCCGCGTCCGCCAGCACAGCGGCCCGCAATTCATCGATGCCCTGCTTGGTTTCCGAACTGGTGACATGAACCACGGGATAGGCCGCAGAATGCTTCCTTGCCTCGGTCTCGGACCTAGCCAGCACTTCGGCCAGCTGTGTCGGCTTGATCTTGTCCGCCTTGGTCAGAACGATGCGATAGCCAACCGCTGCCTCATCAAGCATCGCCATCATCTCAAGATCGGGCGGCTTGAACCCGTGGCGGGCATCTACCAGCAGCAAATTGCGCCTCAGCACCACCCGGCCGCGTAGGAAATCGCGCACCAGCCGTCGCCAGTTCTCGACCACGGCTGGCGGTGCCTTGGCGAAGCCATAGCCCGGCATATCGACCAGGCGGAATTGTAAAGGTTCGCCGACATCGAAGAAGTTGAGCTCCTGGGTGCGGCCCGGTGTGACCGATATCCGCGCGATCGCCTTGCGCCCGGTGAGCGCATTGAGCAGCGAGCTCTTGCCGACATTGGAACGCCCGCAGAATGCGATCTCGGGAGCGACCGGGTCGGGCAGGAATTTGAGCGCAGGTGCACTCTTCAGGAAAGTGACGGGCCCTGAAAACAGCTTCCTGGCGCGGTCGGCCAGGTCTTCGCCTTGCTCCTCGCTCACTTCTTGTCCTTGCTGTCCTTGTCATCCCGCTCAGCAGCGCGTTTCTTGTCCTCGGCTTCCTTCTCCGCTTGCGCCTTCAATTGCGGGTGCTTGCTGTAGAGATAATATTGCTGCCCGATGGTCAGCACATTGGATGTGATCCAGTACAGCAGCAGGCCGGCAGCAAACGGTGCCATGATGAACATCATGAACCACGGCATGATCATGAAAATCTGCTGCTGCATCGGGTCCATTTGCGCGGGATTGAGCTTGAACTGCAGCCACATGGTGAAGCCCAGTAACACCGCAAGAATGCCGATCCCAAGGAAGCTCGGCGGTGTGAACGGAAGCAGGCCGAACAGGTTGAGAATATGCAGTGGATCCGGAGCCGAAAGGTCCTGGATCCACAGCGCGAACGGTTGGTGGCGCATTTCGATGGCAACCGTGAGCACCTTGTAAAGGGCGAAGAAAATCGGGATCTGCAGGAAAATTGGAAGGCAGCCCGCGAGCGGATTGACCTTTTCCTTCTTGTAGAGCGCCATGATCTCTTGCTGCTGTTTCTGCTTGTCGTCCTTGTAGCGCTCCTGAATCGCCTTCATCTTGGGCTGCACCGCGCGCATCGATGCCATGCTGGCAAATTGTCGCTGGGCGATCGGGAACATGATCCCGCGCACGACAACCGTCAGTAGCATGATCGCAACGCCGAAATTTCCGGTGAGCGAAAACAGATTGTTGAGCAGCCACAACAGCGGCTTCTCGATGATCTGAAACCAGCCCCAGTCGATTGCCAGGTCGAAATTGGAGATACCGGTGTCCGCGTAGCGATCGAGCACCACGCTTTCCTTGGCGCCGGCAAACAGCTGTGTGTTGCGCGTGATCTGCTTGCCCTTGCCGATGGTCACCGGATCGAACAGCAGGTCAGCGCGATAGAGCCCGCTACCGAGCGAGCTGAACGTGCTGTCGGCCCCCGCCTTGCCCGGGATCAGCGTCGACATCCAGTAGATGTCGGTGAAGCCGACCCAATTGGTTCGCCCGGCATTGTCGACGGTTTTTTCCTCAGCCAGGTCGTCATACCCCACGCCGAAATCCACCTTGCCGTCAAACGCACCGATCGGGCCGGAATGCAGGTTCCAGATATCGACGCTTGCGGTCTTGTCGGTGCGCTTGATCAGCGCAAAGGGCCGCACCACGATCGAGCCGTCACCGCGATTGGTCAGGGTCTGCTCCGCCCCGATCATATAGTCCTGGTCGATCTCGAAACGGATCGAGAAGGACTGCCCGGTGGCGTTGTCCCAGCTTAGCGTGACCGCGCTTTCCGGTGTTAGTGAGGCTCCCGCAGGCGCGGTCCAGACGGTGTCGGGGCCCGGAAGTTCAACGCCCTCGCCGACCCAGCCGAATTGCGCGAAATGCTGTGCCGGCGTGCCCGAAGGCGAAAAAATGCGTGCCTGGCCGCTGTCTTTCTTGACCGATTCGGTGTGACGATTGGCGACCAGATCATCGACCAGCGCGCCAGCTAGGTTGATCGAGCCGGACAGGCCCGGTGCCTCTACCGGTACGCGTCCGCCCGCACCCAGCGCCTGTTTGAGCTCTTTTTTCTCGAGGGCAATGTCAGCCGGGTTGGTCAGCCCGCCATCGCGCGTGGGCGAGGATGCGGGTGCCGATTCCTTCTTGGCCGCGATAGTTTCGGCCTGTTGCTTCACGTCGCTCTGCGGATAGAAATAGCGCAGCGCCGCATCCCAGCCAAAGAGGACGAGCGCGGCAAGCAGAACCGCGAGGATTATATTACGCTGATTGTTCAAGGAGGCGTCCTATTGGTTCGTCATCGCTACGGGGAAACAACCCTAATCCGGCACCGGATCATGGCCATGCCCTCCCCAAGGGTGGCAGCGCAGTATACGCTTCGTCGCCAGCCAGCCACCCTTAATCGCACCGTGGCGCTCCAGCGCAACGATCGCATATTGCGAGCAGGACGGCGAATAGCGGCAACTCGGAGGCAGAATACGCGAAGGACCCAGCTGCCACAGCCGCGCCAGGAGGATAAGCATACGCTTCACCGCTTGGGCCTCGGGCGGCGTGGAGGATCGCCCTTGCCGTCGCGCGCGCGGGAAAATGCCGCAAAAAGCTCATCGCGCAGCTTGCCGTAATTTCGTTCGATCCCGCCTTCCCGGCCGATCAGCACATGATCGGTATCGGGCAGTCCTTCTTCTGGCAGCAACTCGCGCAGCAGCGCCCTGAAGCGCCGCTTCATGCGATTGCGGACCACGGCATTGCCGATCCGCTTGGTCACCGTAATGCCATAGCGCTTGCCTTGCCCGTCATTGGCCCGCGTCAGCAGCACGAATCCCGGTCGGGCGACGCGCAATCCCTTATTGGCGCCAAGAAAATCGGCGCGCTTGGTGAGTATCTTGAAGTCTGGCGGCATGGTGAGGCGGCGATAGAGCAAATGTCGGACCGCCGGAAGCGGCCCTGTAATTCAACTCATTCGCTGGTCGAGCTGGACGATATTGCCATCCGGATCGCGAATCATCGCCGTGCGAATGGCGCGCCCGCCTGCCTCGCCATAGTCCTTGGTGTCGCCGGTGGCCGGTTCGATCAGGACCACATGGCCAGCGGCCCGCGCGCGTTCGACAATGCTATCTGTATCGTCGACCCAGAAGCCGAAATGATGCATGCCGATAGTGAAGAGTTCCTTCGCCTTTCCCCGATCGCCATGGTCGCTCAATGTCTGGTCAAGCACCAGAAAGGCCTCACCGTCACCGTCGGCCCAGCGGAGATAGACCCCGCGACGGAGCGTGGCAAAATCGGCGAGGTGCCTGAAGTCCTCGATCACATCCTTGGCGACATCGAGCCCGATCGTGTCGCGATAGAAGCGCAATGATTCGTCCATGTCGGAAACACCGATGGCGAGGTGCGAATAATTGCTGGGTCGGCTGCGCGCTGAGTCGGTCATAGGTGTCTCCCGAGGCCACGGTTATGCGTCGCAAAGTAGCACGAAGCACCAACGACGCCTACGGCGTCGGGCCAGCTCGACCTCCCACTGAAGTGCTGATTAGGACCCGTCAGGGTCCGCAAGCGCGACCGCGCGCCGCGCTACTGCGCGTTTAGCCTAAGGGCCCGGATGGGCTCGCCGGCGATTGAGGCTATGAAAATTAGGCCGAGAGCGTCTTGCGTCCGCGCGACCGTCGCGCGCGCAACACATTGCGACCGCCCACGGTGGACTTGCGGGCACGAAAACCGTGACGGCGCTTGCGGACAAGGCGGCTCGGCTGGAATGTGCGCTTCATGGCAAACCTCGAAAGTCTCTACACACCACACCGGGTGCGAATAAAAAGGGCCGCTCGCGAGAGCGACCATTCATCAGGTCTGCGCCGTTAGTCGAGGTGCAGGGCCTAGTCAAGCTCAGCCGCCCCTTGAGGCGATTGAAAATTCACTGTCAGCTGTCAAGCCGTACCCAGCGCGACATCTCCGCCGAATCGAGCCATTTGGCTTGCTCGAAAGGCACCGAATTGGTCATGGCATAAAAGGCCGCCGCCTCGTCCGAGCTCATCCCCATCTGCCGGTAATAGGCGAGATAGCGCGCATTTTCGGGAGCGCTGAGCGAATAGTCGGTCGCCTGCAACCCGTCATGGTCCATCCATGCATGAACCGCGAATTCCGAGCCCGGGTCAGCAAACCGCCGCGCGCCTGCAAGAAACAGCTCGACCGCACCGGAACGCACCGAGCCGCCGGCAGGCACATGAGTGACAATCCCGCGCTGACGAATAATTCTCCCGATCTGGAGATTGGCAAGGTCGTCCTCGGTGCCGGGGCAATCGATCATCTCGAGGATGCCGATGCCGGGGTGATCGCGCAGCAACGCCCGGAATGCAGAAAGCGACCTGCCGTCGGTGACGTCGACCAGCGCTGCTCGCGATCCGTCAAGCACGCGGAAAGGCCCATAACTCGCAATGCCTGCGGGGAGCGGCGCTGGCCGAGACTCCACATAGCGCTCGCTGCCGCTGGCCTGATGGGCGCCATCCATCTCGACCACCTCATAAGAGATCTCCTCATAGAAGATCTCCTGAGCCGCCAGGGGGGTGGCGGCGAGGGCGAAAAGCCCGATGAGGAGTGCAGCAAGCGAGCGCATGCCCATGGTCTAGGCCCACCCGCTTTACCGGGGAGGTTACGGGAAGGGTTAGCGCGAGGATGTCGGCAATGGTTAAGTTGAGGTTGCCGACGGGGACATGACATGCCCCCTGTGCAATTGCGCAGGGACGATATAAACGGCACGCATCAAAGTCCGCTGGCCCCGAGCGTGAAATATGGGGCCGACGACCGAGGAGGATGAAATGACTTCTATCGATATTCAACCGCTGGACGAGAACTTGTCGTTCGGCGCGAAAGTTGCCGGTGTGACCAGCGACCTGCTCAAGGACGATGCGGTGCGCGCTCAGCTTAACCAGCTGTTCGAGGATCGCGGCGTGGTCGTCTTCAAGGGCGTGGAACAGACACCCGAGATGCAGGTTGCGATCAGCACGGTGTTCGGTCCGCTCAAGGATCACCCCGTCCCCTCGGTCGAGCGCGCCGATGAAGACAAGCTGCTGGGCGTGATCGCGATTGCTGCAGGTCCGGAGGCCTGCGTCGTCGAGATCGAGGGCAAGCCGCTGGTCACCTGGCAGCCCTGGCATTTTGATCATGCCTATAACAATGAGCTCAACCGCGCCGGCGTGCTGCGCTCTCTGATCATTGCCAAGGACGGTGGCCGCACCGCATTTGCCGACGGCATCCAGATCTACAACGACATGGACCCGGCGATTCGCGACAAGGCCGAAGGGCTGAGCCTGCTGTTGAACCTCGATCTGCGTTATGGACGCCAGCGGTTCGGTCTGCCCGAGACTTTTCGCGTCTTGAGAGAACATACCAGCACGCTGAGTCAGGATAATGAGAACGGGCGCTGCTCGGTCCATCCGGCGCTGTGGACTCGCAAGACGGGCGAAAAGGTGTTCCACATGACACCCTATGGCTGCCGCGGCATTGTGGGTGACCGCAGCGATGCGGCGATTGAGCGACTGTCGGAAATCTGGGACGAAGCGATGCGCGCTATCAAGCCCTACTACCATGAGTGGGAGCAGAACGACATGGTGCTGTGGGACAACTGGCGCGTGCTGCACCATGCCACCGGCTGCAATCCGGAAGAGAAACGCATCGTCCACCGCACCACCATCAAGGGCGATTACGGCCTGGGACGATGGGAAGACGAGCCGAAAGTGGCCGAGACGGCCTGAGGTGGGGCTGACATCAGCAAGCTGATCCGACAGATCAAGGGCAGCTTGCGAGCCAATTGTGGGCATCAGAGGTCTTGATCAAGCGACGCGTTAGCGGATATTCCCACAGCCAACCGCACCACCGCCGCCAGTGCCGCACAACACCTTCCAATTTGGTGGCTGATCACCTATTTTTTAGTAATTAGAAATGGATGGGGGCCATTCCGGGAATGTCGGAAGAAGCAGCTAGCAATGCGGAATGCCCCGCAGATCAAGGGAAATGCGCATGATCTTTCGTAAAGGTTTGGTCGGCGGGCTGGCCGCATTCGCTGTCGTTAGTGGGCCGGTCATGGCGCAAACTCTGAGGCATCCGGTTGAAACTGGCATGTCGCATACTCGGCTTCAGCGGGTGACTGAGGTGGCCGAAAAGCATGTCGCCGACGGGTCGCTCTCCGGAGTGGTCACGCTCGTCTACCGCAAGGGGCATCAGGCCCATATATCGGTTCGTGGATTTCAGGATCTGGCGACCAAGGCCCCGATGCGGCGGGACACGATCTTCGCGATGGCCTCAATGACCAAGCCCATCACTGCAGTGGCTGCCATGATCCTGGTTGAGGATGGCAAGCTAAGGCTTGATGAACCTGTCGACCGCTTGCTGCCTGAGCTTGCCAATCGCATGGTGCTGGACAATCCGACCGGCCCGTTGACCGACGTACGCCCTGCGCCGCGGCCGATCACCTTGCGAGATCTGCTAACCTATCGCATGGGCATCGGGGTGATCCGTTATGCCGGCATCTCTCAGGACTCACCTATCGGCAAGGCTTATGCGGCGTTGTCCGTGCGTGGAGTAACGGCGGACCAGTATATGGCCCAGCTCGGTGCCTTGCCGCTGGTTTATGCTCCCGGCGAGCGGTTCATGTATAATATGCCCAGTACGGTGCTCGGCGTCCTGGTTGCGCGGGCCTCGGGTATGCCCTTCGAACAATTTCTGGAAACCCGTATTTTCCGCCCGTTGGACA
>JAQWKP010000144.1 GCA_029247785.1 Novosphingobium sp. | reverse complement strand
GAGCACTGCGCCAGCAGTCGAGAGCGATCGCCAGGCATCGGCGGCGGCGATCCGTTCCGGACCGAGCCGCGCTTCGGTAACCGTCCAATCCGTCACGTCCGCCGGCTGCATCGAGAGGACGACGCCGCGCTGTTTCAGCTCGGCCCTGCGGTGAGGTTCGACCAGCCGCGCATGTTCGATCCGCCAGCGTCGGTCGCCCTTGTAGGTCTCGGAAAGTTCGGCGATCGAATCAAGCACTGCGCCGGTCGCGGCGTCACCGGATGCCGTGACGGAAATCTGGAAACTGTCGATTGCACCGCGGCTCATCAAATTGCGCAACTGAGTATCGCTCATCGCGGGCTTGCCGGTGCTGGCAGGCCTGTCAGCATAGGGTGCCTGTAGCCAGGACCCATGCGACCCGAGCGGGCCGTCGAGCCGCAGGCTGACACCGTTGAGGCGTAGACGGTCGTCATAGAGCCAGGGGCTGGGACCCGGGCCGCCGATCAGCGACATATTGTCGACGCCATCGGCAAAAGCGACGATGCGGATCTGCAAGCCCCCGACGTCGCCGGCGCGGCGATAGGCTTGCCAGTCTTCGATGGTCGCGCCGATGTCGGCAACTGTAGTGAAGCCCTGTTTGAGCAGGAACGCCTGCGCTCTACCGAAAGCAAGGTCTCGGTCTTCCGGGCGAGGCTTGCTCTTGTCTGTGGCCTCCGCGCCGGTCTCATCCTTCAGCAGCGCAAATCCGAGCTCCATCAGTTCTACATGAGAATCAATCAGCCCGGGAACCAGCACGCGGCCGTCGCCGTTGAGCTTATAATCGACGTTCGGCGGTCGCTTGTCGCGGCGGGTCAGGATCTGTTCGACCCGCCCGTCATCGCCGATCAGCAGCCCGTTGAATTCATCGAGGCGGCCATCCTGATCGAAGCTCAGCCCGATGACGTTGTCGATCAGGACATCGGCGTTGGCGGGAAAGGGAAGCAGGAAGAGGGCAGCAGCGGCAGCGAGAAATCTCACTTCTTTCCTTTCCTCGGCAAGCGGCGGATCAAGGCGCTGGTATCCTCTCTGCCCCCGCCCAATGCCTGAACGTCGGCAAAGAACTGATCGATCAGCGCGGCGACCGGCAGCGAGACACCCAGCCCCCGGCCTTCGTCCATCGCCAGGCCAAGATCCTTGCGCATCCAGTCGATCGCGAAACCGAAATCGAATTCGTCTGCATTCATCGAGGCCCAGCGGTTATCCATCTGCCAGCTTTGCGCCGCACCGCCGGATATCGCCTCATAAACCTTCTCCACGTCGAGGTGCGAAGCCTGGGCGAAGCGCACGGCCTCGGACAGGCTGGCGACGATACCCGCGATGCAGATCTGGTTGGCCATCTTTGTGGTCTGGCCAGCGCCGGCCTTGCCGACGTGAACGATCCGCGCCGAATAGGCTTCCATCACCGGACTGGCCGCCTTGATCGCGTCCTTGCGACCGCCGCACATCAGCGTCAGCGTGCCTTGTTCTGCTCCGATCTGTGAGCCAGTCATCGGTGCGTCGATGCAATGGACCTGCAGGTCGCGCGCCTCGACCGAGATTTGCCGGGCAATGCGAGCTGAGACCGTCGTGTGGTCGATGAAGATGCCCCCCTTGCGCAAGTTCCTGAACACGCCATTGGGGCCAAGCACGACATCGGCGAGGTCATCGTCATTGCCGACGCAGGTGATGACAACATCGGCACCGTCCGCCGCATCGGCGGGGTGCGCCGCGACGCGGTTCTCCAGGCCCGGGTTAGCCTCCTGCCAGGCTTCCAGCCGCTCCGGCGAGCGGTTGTAGATGGTGAGATCGTGGCCGGCGTGGCCAATATGGCGGGCGATCGCCCCGCCCATTACGCCCAGGCCAAGAAACGAGACTTTGCGTTTTTCGCTCATGGTCTCTGTCTAACGCCTTTTTGGCGAAAGCAAACCGGCTGTGGGAGTGCGGGGCCAACTTGCTTTCAATTGCCTGCACTTTCCTTTAGGCGCGCGCGGATGAATGAGCCTGCGACGAACCCCGCTGCGGACAATCCCGCGCTGCTGACTGCCGCCGATGTAAGGGCGGCTGCGCAGCGCATTGCAGGCGCAGTGGTGCGCACACCGATCATGCACAGCAAGACCCTGAGCGAGATGACCGGCGCTAAGATCTATCTCAAGTTCGAAAACCAGCAGTTCACGGCTGCCTATAAGGAGCGCGGTGCGCTCAATGCGATGTTGCTGCTGGGCGGTGAAAAGGCGAATCGCGGTGTAATCGCGGCCTCAGCCGGTAATCATTCGCAGGGCCTGTCCTATCACGGCTCGCGCCTCGGCATTCCGGTGACTATCGTTATGCCTCGAACCACGCCGATGGTGAAGGTGATGCAGACCGAGATGGTTGGCGGTACCGTCGTGCTCGAAGGCGAGAATTTCGACGAGGCCAATGCTCATGCGCGCAAGCTTGAGACAGAGTTGGGGCTGACTTTCATCCATCCATTCGATGATCCGCACGTCGCGGCAGGCCAGGGCACGGTCGCGCTGGAGATGCTGGAAGACGAACCCGATCTCGAAGTGCTGGCGATTCCGGTTGGCGGTGGCGGTCTCGCAGCGGGGATGGGCACGATCGCCCGCGACATAAATCCCGGTATCCAGCTCGTCGGGGTCGAGGCCGAATTGTTTCCCTCGATGTATAATCTGCTCAAGCAGCAATATCTCGCGGTGGGCGGCGATACGCTGGCCGAGGGTATTGCCGTGTTCGAGCCGGGCAAATTCACATCGCAGGTGCTGGATGACCTGCTCGACGATTTCGTGCTGGTCAGCGAGACCCAGCTCGAAACTGCATTGGCGACGTTGCTCCAGATCGAAAAGACAGTTGTGGAAGGCGCAGGCGCTGCCGGGCTTGCCGCTGTAATGGGTCACCGCAAGAAATTCGCCGGCAAGAAGGTCGGCATCGTCCTGTCGGGTGGCAATATCGACACGCGCCTGCTCGCCAACGTGCTGCTGCGTGACCTCGCGCGATCAGGGCGGCTCGCAAGGCTGCGGCTGAAGATGCAGGACCGGCCAGGCTCGCTGTTCAAGGTCGCCAAGATATTCGATGATCACAACGTCAATATCATCGAAGTCTGGCACCAGCGTATCTTCACTTCGCTGCCGGCCAAGGGCCTGGTGACCGATATCGAATGCGAAGCGCGAGACCGGCAGCAGCTTGAAACGCTTGTCGCAGCGCTGGAGTTGGCGGGCTATTCCGTTGACCAAGTCGAACTCAATTGACCCAGAAAGGGCCACTCTGTTCCGGCCTGTGCAAAATAATCTCCCGTTAACCCGATTTCGTGGTTAAAACCCTTCCAAGCGGACGGACGGGTAGGCATATTCGCCTTTCGACAGCAGCCGCCGCTTGGTGAGAAGCAACAAAGGAAGAGATGCGCGCGTGACGGCCCCGGTTCGCTTTCCCCGTTTTTTCGTGACCAGTCCCGCGCCGTGCCCCTATTTGCCGGGCAAGAGCGAGCGCAAGGTGTTCACAGAGCTCAAGGGCCCGCATGCCGATGCGCTCAACGATGCGCTCGGCCGGATCGGCTTTCGCCGTAGCCAGACCGTTGCCTATCGCCCGTCCTGCCTCGATTGTTCTGCCTGTGTCTCGGTTCGCGTGGTGACTGAGGAATTTGCGCCTTCTTCAACGCAAAGGCGCAACATCCGGCGCAATAAGGATCTTGTCGCAACTGTCTGCCGGCCGTGGTCGACCACTGAACAATATGAATTGCTGCAAAGCTATCTCGGCGTGCGTCATCCTGGCGGCGGCATGACCGCGATGGACGATGTCGATTTCGCCGACATGGTCGAGCATTCGCCAGTGACAAGCTATGTTATCGAGTATCGTGAGCCTTCGGAAGACGGCGTAACGCCGGGCCGGCTGGTCGGCGCCTGCCTGACTGACCGGCAGGCCGATGGGCTGTCGATGATTTACAGCTTCTATGATCCGGAGCATGAAACGCGCTCCGGGCTCGGTAATTACATCATACTCGATCATATCAGCCGCGCTGCGGAGATGGACTTGTCGTATGTCTATCTCGGCTATTGGGTGCATGGTTCGCCGCGCATGCAATACAAGGTGCGCTACCGCCCGCTCGAAAAGCTGACACGTGAGGGCTGGGAACGCATACCTGCTGATGAGCAGGACGAGCTGATCGCGGCGTCTGTCGGTTCGAACAGCAAGGATGCCGTTCCACCGGACGGCAGCGGCAAGGACGGCGTGCCGGGCGGCCAGATCCAGTACCGCGTGGCCGATTGATCCGCTCGCTACTGCCCCGGTCCTACCGGGTGCCGCAAGTCTCCACTGCACGTTCGCTGCGCAACTCCAGGTTGCATTCGGCAATACCGTCGAAGCTGCAGCTATTGCCCGCGCAATTCCATGTCTGCGCCACCGGTTCGGCGCCCTTGTAGCGGTAAAGCGATCCGGAACCGAAGGTCCTGCACAGCTTCTCGGCATCGCCTCTTGCGCGTTCGATCGCGCCGGATTTGCCCCCGCCACCGGCCGGCACGAACAGCGCCAGCGGCCGCTTGACCTCCTCCCATTCCTCCACCGTCTTGACGTTCTTGGCGAGCAGTAGTCGAGCCGCTTGTTCGCTCTTCGGGCTGTCGGGGAAACGGTTGATATAGCTTTGCAATGCTTCGCAGCTGCCGGCCTCCAGCCTGTCCCAGGCCACACGCTCAGCCCGGCTCGGTCTTTCGCCCAGCCCGATTGCGCCACAGCTGTCGGACAGGCCCGGCTGCAGCGCGTCGATCGTGCAGGCCCTGCTGGCGAGCCCGAAAGCGTTGAAGGCCATTGCTGCGAGCGCGACCGCGCCGATGCTGCCAGCCGCAGATCGCGCCGCGATTCGTCGCAGCCGTGCAGCAGGCCCCTTGGGTGTTTCGGCTTCACGCCCTTCGAGCTTGGCACGCATTGCCTCTGCGAGATCGACCAGGAATGGATCGGATGCCTTGCCTTTCCAATGCCGCAGATCGATCGTCTGGATCTCACCGAAGCCCAGCGGGATGGTGACGGTGTCAAGCATCACCGCAACCAGTATATTGCGCTCATAGCCGCGCCGTGCCTCGTCGAGCACAAAGCGGGTGTCGCCCTCCGTGCTTTCCTTTGTCCAGACCATGAGGACGCAACCCGCCTCGTCGAGGCGGCTGGTCAGGCTGTCACGAAAGCTTTCGGCATTGGGCAGTTCACGGTCCCACCAGATATCGAGCCCATGCTCTTCCAGCGCCGCAACCAGCTTCCCGACCCGCACCTCGTCCGCGCGCTTATAGGCGATGTAGCTATGGGGCATTGGCCATCTCCTCTCGTGCGACGCTGGCGCGGACACCCTCAAGAAGTCGGAGATCTCCCTTAGATAGGATGCCCCGCTCGTTCTGTTCTTCCATCTCGATCAACACCTCGTGCCAGGAAATCTTCGCTCCCGGAACGCCTGCGAGCCAGAACATGGTCCTGAGCATCACGCGCTGCGTCGCCGCATTCGTGGGATCCTGCGCGGCCAATTTCCGGTAAATGTCGAGGCATTCCTCGTAGCTTGCACGCGCAATTGCGTTGTCGCCCGAGTAGACGCCCTGCCGGCCCAGCCTTGCGAGGACGAAACCTACCCCTTTTTGTCGGTACGCGCTGTCAGGATTGGCGGTCGCGAGTCGCCGGCTGATATCGAGTGCTTCATCATAAAACCCACGCGCAACCGCATAGTTGCGCGTATCGCGTTCGAGATCGGCGATAGAGAGCATCGCGCTCCTCAAATTCGATTGCAGTTTCAGGCTATCTGGATGGTCAGAGGCGAGGCGTCGACTGATTTCAAGGGCCTCGGTAATGGATTTGCGTCCAGCGGCGAAATTACGTTGCTTAAGTTCGACCCGGCCCAAGACGCGCAGGCTGCCAGACAGTCCGAGTTGAATATCCGCATCGCTGGGATCGATGGCCGCCAGTCGCCGATGGGCTTCCAAGCGTTCCTCATAGGCTGCCCGTGCAGCCGTATAGTCGCCCTTTTCTTCCCACAGATCTCCCAATCCGACGAGGATGTCTATAATATCTCGAAGCAGGAAGAGATTGGCGGGATCTGATTCAGCGAGGTGCCGGGAAATATCCAGGCCTTCCTCAAATGCGACGCGCGCGGCCAGAAAATTGCGCGCGCGCATTTCGTTCATGCCCAATTGCTCGAGGCCTAAGGCGACTTTGCGCTGGGCACTGGCGTTGACCGCATCTGCTGCTGCGATCTGCCGCCGGATGGCCAGGCTCTCCTCAAAGGCCTTCCGCGCCAGGGCGAGATCGCCATCTCTTCTCACGGCCTTGCCGTAACGATCCAGGCCGTCCGCGAGATTGCTTTGGGCGCTGGCGTTGCCGGGATCGGCTGCCGCGAGACTGCGAAAGATGTCCAGACTTTCGCCTTCGCTGCCACCCAGCCGGCTGAGGCCATAGGCAATGTCTTGCTGAAATTGTGCGTTGGTCGGATCCCGGGCGGCGAGGCTGCGCCGAATCTCCAGACTTTCTTCAAAGGCTTTGCGGGCAGCGGTATGGTTGGCCGAAGCCCGTTCTACCAACCCCACATTGACTAGGATGTGGGCAACATCACCCTTG
>JAQWKP010000135.1 GCA_029247785.1 Novosphingobium sp. | reverse complement strand
CTGTTCCTCGCCGACGACGCAACCCAATCGATCGTCATGATCGGCGAAATCGGCGGCTCGGCGGAAGAAGAGGCCGCCCAGTTCATCGCCGATGAGGCCAAGCGCGGGCGCGCCAAACCGGTGGTTGGCTTCATCGCCGGGCGCACCGCGCCTCCGGGACGCCGCATGGGCCATGCCGGCGCTATCGTTTCGGGCGGCCAGGGCGGCGCCGATGACAAGATCGCGGCGATGGAAGAGGCCGGCATCCGTGTCTCCCCTTCCCCCGCAGAGCTTGGCACGACGCTGGCAGGACTGCTCAAGGAGCTGGCCTGACGCGCGCTGAATGGAACCACGTGCTTGAACCAGTGAAGCCCCTGAGTGTGCAGGGACTCGGTTATGGAGCCGACCATGGGTAACGAGAATCTCGAATTTCTCCCCGACGACCCACAGCCGGGCCCGAGCTGGCAGCGTGCGGACTGGCCACTAGCCTTCCCCGGCGACGATGACGACCTGACCGAGGCGCTCGACCCGACAGCGCTGAAGACGGCGATCGCCAAATCTGCGGCGCGCGACGGTGCGCTCTACACAGGCAAACAGGTAGAAGAAGCCGCTGCAGACTCGATCCGGGCGATGATGCTGATCCGGACCTATCGCGTGCGCGGCCACCTTGCTGCAGATCTCGATCCGCTCGGACTGTCCCATCACGACCTGCCCGACGACCTCACGCCCGAGTTCCACGGCTTTGCCGGCGAGAAGCTTGACCGCAAGGTCTATATCGGCGGCAATCTCGGCCTCGAATGGATAACCGTGCGCGAACTCGTCGAGATTCTGCGCGGCAATTACTGCGGCACGGTCGGCTTCGAATATATGCATATCGCCGATGTCCGCGAGCGTCGCTTCCTGCAGGAGCGGATCGAGGGCGCGGACAAATCGATCGACTTCACCCAGATCGGCAAGAAATTCATTCTCCAGGCCGTGGTTCGCGGCGAGGAATACGAGGCCTATCTCGGCCGCAAATATGTCGGCACCAAGCGCTTCGGCCTGGATGGCGGCGAATCGATGATCCCGGCACTGGAATCAGTCATCAAATATGGCGGCCAATACGGCGTGCAGGAGATCGTTTACGGCATGGCCCATCGCGGCCGGCTCAACGTACTCGCGAATGTCATGGCCAAGCCCTACAAGGTGATCTTCCACGAATTCCACGGTGGCAGCGCCAATCCCGATGACGTCGGCGGTTCGGGCGACGTCAAATATCACCTTGGAACTTCGACCGATCGCGAATTCGACGGGATCAAGGTGCATATGAGCCTGGTGCCGAACCCGAGCCACCTTGAGGCGGTCGATCCGGTTGTCTTGGGCAAGGTGCGCGCCACATTGGCGATGCGCGACGACCTAAAGGACAAGCAACAGGTCCTGCCGGTGTTGATCCATGGCGACGCCGCCTTTGCCGGCCAGGGCATCGTCTGGGAGACGCTGGGCTTCCAGGGCATCCCCGGTTACGCCACCGGCGGCTGCATCCATTTCATCATCAACAAACAGATCGGCTTCACCACCGCGCCCAAATTCGCCCGCAGCTCGCCCTATCCTTCGGACCTTGCCAAGGCAGTCCAGTCACCAATCTTTCACGTCAATGGCGACGATCCGGAAGCAGTGACTTTCTGCTGCAAACTGGCAATCGAATTCCGCCAGGAGTTCGACAAGGACCTGGTGATCGATATGTGGTGCTATCGCCGATTCGGCCACAATGAGGGCGACGAGCCAAGCTTCACCCAGCCGCTGATGTATGACCGCATCCGCAAGCACCCCAAGGTCAGCGAGGTCTATTCCGGACGACTCGCCGAGGAAGGCGCGATCGAGGAAGGCTACCGCGCGGAGTATCGCGACAACTTCATCGCCGAACTCGACGAGCATTTCGAGGCGGCGAAAAGCTACCAGTCCAACGAAGCGGACTGGTTTGCGGGACGCTGGAGCGGCTTCAACAAGCCGGTCAGCCCAGAAACCGCACGCCGCAATGTCGACACAGGAATCGAGCCCAAGCTGTTCGACAGCCTCGGCCGTACTCTGACCGCAGTCCCCAACGACCTGCGCATCCACAAGACGCTGCACCGCATACTCAATTCCAAGCGCGCCATGTTCGAGGGCGAAGAAATGCTCGACTGGGCGACCGCCGAGGCGCTCGGCTTCGGGTCGCTGCTGTCAGAGGGCTATAATGTGCGCCTTTCCGGACAGGATTCAGGCCGAGGCACCTTCAGCCAGCGCCACGCGGTCTGGGTCGATCAAAACGACGAGCGCAAATATATCCCGCTGACCACCGTGCCCCATGGCCACTTCGAGGTCTATGACAGCCCGCTGTCTGAATATGGCGTGCTGGGCTTCGAATATGGCTATGCCATGGCCGACCCCAAGACGCTGGTGGCTTGGGAAGCGCAGTTCGGCGATTTCGCCAATGGCGCGCAGATCGTGATCGATCAGTATATTGCTGCGGGTGAGGCCAAGTGGCTGCGTGCCAACGGCCTGGTCCTGCTGCTGCCTCACGGCTTTGAGGGACAGGGCCCCGAACACAGCTCGGCGCGGCTGGAACGCTTCCTGCAGCTATGTGCGCAGGACAATATCCAGGTCTGCAACATCACCACCCCGGCAAATTATTTTCACGTGCTGCGCCGGCAGATGCATCGGCCTTTCCGCAAGCCGCTAGTGATCATGACGCCAAAGTCGCTGCTGCGACACCCGATGGCGAAATCTCCAGCGAGTGACTTCACTGGCGAAGGTCATTTCATGCGGATCCTGTCTGACACCAATCCGCCCAACGACAGCAAGATCAGGCGGCTAGTGCTGTGCAGCGGCAAGGTCGCCTATGATCTGATCGAGGCGCGCGACGAGGCTGGCATCGACGACATCGCGATCATTCGACTCGAACAACTTTACCCCTTCCCCGGCGAACCACTCGCAATACGACTGAAGCGAATGACCGGCCTCAAGGAAGTGGTATGGTGCCAGGAAGAGCCACGCAACAACGGCGCCTGGTTCTTCGCAGCACCGCAGATCGAGGAAGCGCTTGAAGAGGCTGGCAGGAATGTCGGGCGCGTCGCCTATGCCGGCAGGCAATCCAGCGCCTCGCCGGCAACGGGACTGGCCGGACGCCACGCAGACCAGCAGCAGGCCCTGATCGCCGAAGCACTCGGTATAGTCGAAAAGAATGCAAACCCCCGCCGCAAGAAGGCCTGACCAGCCGTTGCCCAGGAAGCAATCCCATCATGTCCAATGAAGTAAAAGTCCCCGCTCTCGGCGAATCGATATCCGAAGCGACGATCGGCGAGTGGCTCAAACAGCCGGGCGAGCCGGTCGGCCAGGATGAGCCGATCGCCAGCCTTGAAACCGACAAGGTTGCCGTCGAAGTGCTCTCACCCGTCGCCGGCGTGCTTGGCGAACAGCTCGCCGCAGTCGGCGAAACGGTGTTGGTCGGCGCAGTCATCGCCAATATCGCAGTTGGCTCGAGCACACCGGCAGTCTCTTCGGAGCCCGAGAAAAAGGCATCCGCTTTACCCGAAAGTGGCGATGACACACGCACCCTTTCACCCGCAGTGCGACGCGCTGTCCTCGAACACGGCATTGACCCGTCTTCCGTGCAGGGCACCGGCAAGGACGGGCGGTTGACCAAGGCTGACGTGCTCGTCGCGGCAAAGGCAAAGGGAGGCAGCGAAGCCAGCGCCCCGGCTACGGTTTCGCAAGCAGCCGCGCCCGCCCCTGCTCCGGCACCTCCCGGCGAGCGCCGCGAAGAGCGGGTACGAATGACGCGGATGCGCCAGACCATCGCCCGACGCCTGAAGGAGGCACAGGACACCGCCGCGATGCTCACGACATTCAACGACGTCGATATGACCGCGGTGATAGAGGCGCGCTCGAAGTACAAGGAACTGTTCGCCAAGAAGCACGGCATCAAATTGGGCTTCATGAGCTTCTTCGCCAAGGCCGCCTGCCTTGGGCTCAAGGATGTGCCCTCGGTCAACGCCTATATCGAAGGTGAGGAGATCGTCTATCACGACTATGTCGATCTATCCGTCGCCGTCTCGGCACCGAGCGGCCTCGTCGTACCGGTGGTGCGCGATTGCGATGCGATGGGCTTTGCCCAGATCGAACTGGCCATCGCCGACCTCGGCGCGCGCGCGAAAGATGGCACGCTGACACTCGACGATATGAAGGGCGGAACTTTCACCATTTCCAACGGCGGCGTGTTCGGCTCACTGCTATCGACCCCGATCATCAACCCGCCGCAATCGGCAGTGCTGGGCCTCCACCGGATCGAGGACCGTCCGGTCGCGGTGAACGGGCAGGTCGAAATCCGCAAGATGATGTATATCGCGCTGAGCTACGACCACCGCCTGATCGACGGGCGCGAAGCGGTGACCGCGCTGAAAATCATCAAGGAGGCGATCGAGGATCCGACGCGGATCTTGATCGATTTGTGAGACCCCGCATCGCACATCCTTCGTCATTCCCGCGAAGGCGGGAACCCAGCTTCGAAGGGTGCAAACTGGCTCCCCGCCTTCGCGGGAATGACGAGGGACATTAGATGAGCGAAGCTTCCCACGACTACGACGTCCTCATCATCGGCTCTGGCCCCGGCGGCTATGTCGCGGCAATCCGCGCCGCGCAGCTGGGCCTGAAGACCGCCTGCGTCGAATCGCGCGAGACGCTGGGAGGGACTTGCCTCAATGTTGGCTGCATTCCTTCCAAGGCGCTGCTCCATGGCTCCGAACTGTTCGAAGAGGCCCATGACGGCACGCTGGCGAAATTCGGCGTAAGAACCGGCAAGGTCACAATCGACGTCAGCACTTTGCAGGGCGAGAAGGCCAGTGCCGTCAAGGAACTGACCGGCGGCATCGAATTCCTGTTCAAGAAGAACAAGGTCGACTGGCTCAAGGGCCGGGCCACATTTGTCGATTCCCACACGGTCGAAGTCGCGGGCAAGACGCATACAGCCCGGGATATCGTCATCGCGACCGGCTCCTCGGTAACGCCGCTGCCCGGTGTCGAAGTCGACAATGCGAAAGGTGTAATCGTCGATTCCACCGGCGCTCTGGAGTTGGACCGGGTACCGGAACATCTAGTGGTAATCGGTGGGGGCGTGATCGGGCTCGAATTGGGGTCGGTCTGGCGGCGCTTGGGTGCCAAAGTCACCGTTGTCGAATTCCTCGACCAGCTGCTGCCCGGCATGGATGGAGATGTGCGCAAGGAAGCGGCGAAAATCTTCAAGAAACAGGGGATGGAGCTAAGGCTTGCGACCAAGGTCACCAAGGCTAGCCAGCGCGGCAAGACGGCGACCCTCACTCTTGAGCCCGCTGCAGGAGGTAAGGCGGAAACCCTCAAGGCAGATTGCGTGCTCGTGGCGATCGGGCGGCGGCCCAACACAGAAGACCTCGGCCTTGAAAAAATCGGGCTGGAACTCAACAAGCGCGGCCAGATCGAGACCGACCACGCATTTCGCACCAAGATCGATGGCATCTGGGCGGTCGGTGACGTCGTGCCCGGCCCGATGCTCGCCCACAAGGCTGAGGACGAGGGGCTGGCGGTGGCCGAAAACATTGCCGGGAGTACCGGCATCGTCAATCACGCGGTGATCCCCGGCGTCGTCTATACCATGCCCGAAATCGCCGGCGTCGGCCTGACCGAAGATGCCGCAAAGGAAGCCGGGCACACAGTGAAATGCGGCAAATTCCCGATGATGGCCAACAGCCGCGCCAAGACCAACCGCGAGGGTGACGGCTTCGTAAAGGTCATCGCAGATGCCGCAACGGACCGCGTGCTGGGCGTGTGGATGATCGCCTCGGTCGCCGGCACGATGATCGCCCAGGCGGCGCAAGCGATGGAATTCGGCGCCTCATCGGAAGATATCGCCCTCACCTGCCACGCCCACCCGACTCATTCCGAAGCTCTCAAGGAAGCGGCCATGGCCGTGACAGGAAAGCCTATCCATATTTGAGCAGCTAAACCTCCGGCCACTCCATCGCGTACCCCTCGCCCTCCTTGCGCACCTTGCAGACATGCGGCGGTTGGAAGTGGCCGGGCGCGAGCCAGTAGTCGGTCTCTGCGCATAGATCGAGGATCATGCGGCGTGAGCGACCTGCTTGCTCCCAATCATGTTGCGGCCCAGGGCGTTCAGGATGAATCACATGGATCGGGTGATGGATCGCATCGCCGCATAGCACTGCGCCCTCGCCCGCGCTTTCCAGCACGCCGCCCATATGTCCGGGCGTATGACCGGGCGTATCGATCAGCCGCATGCAGCCTGCAACGCTTGCGCCTTCCTCGACGAAATCCGCCAGCCCAGCCTCGATCACGGGCAGCACGCATTCGGCATAGATTCCGGTGTTGAAGACGTGGATTCCCGGCAGCTTGCCTTCCAGGTCGAGCTTCCAGAAATCATCCTCGGCGCGCGGAAGCAAGTAGCGGGCATTGGGAAAGGTCGGGACGTAGCTGCCGTCCACCAGCCGGGTGTTCCAGCCGACATGATCGACATGCAGATGGGTGCAGAACACATAGTCAATGCTCTCCGGCTCCGCGCCGAGCGCGGCCAGCCGCTCCAGCCAGGGCGTATCAAGCATGTGGTAGAAATCAGCGCCGGGCCGGTCTCGCAGATTGCCGACGCAGGGATCGACCAGGATACGCTCGCCGCCCGCCTCGATCAGCCAGGCATGGTGCGAGAAATTGAGCAACTCGGTGTCGGGATTGATGAAGCGCGGATAGAGCCAATGCGCATCGGATGCATAATCCTTCGGTCCGGCATCATCGTAACAGACGCCAGGCGGGAATTCGACGCAGGCCTGCTCGATCACCGGCCGCATTCGCACCTCGCCAACATACATCGCTCCCTCCCTCGCATCGTTGCGGGAAGGATGAGGCACTGATCCGGCCAGCGCAAGCGCCAACCGGCGTGTCTATAGAGCTAGCTGATCGCTCGTCCGTCAACCGTGACGCGGCGGACCTGGCCGCCGTGGTCAACGATGCAGCTATAGTCGCGGCCACCCGATATGCGGCCATCGACGCGCCAGCCATTCGCTTCACGGCTGACCGATTCGACCGTCTCGATCTGGCGGTCGCCGCGCTCGACCTCACTCGCGCAAATATCGACCGCACCATCCATGCTGCCGCCCGCGCGCGCGCTTCCCGAGTAGGAATTCCTCCGGGAGGAATCTCCCTGGGAAGGATCGCCATAGCGTTGCGGCGGTTCACGATAGTCGGGCGCATTGCGGTTATCCGGAGCGCTGCGATAGTCTCTTTGGCGGTAGCGATTATCCTGTTCGCGCTCGCGTTTCTCGCGATTCGACTTGCTCGCGGCAGCGGCAATCGCGGCAATTCCGCCGAAGATCAGCAGGCCGGCGAACACGTCACCACCATCTACTCCGCCACGATGATGGCGATGCCCGCCTCTGGCCATCGCCGGGCTAGCAGACATTGTGAACATCGCTGCCGCAGCAAGGGCGATAGCAGGCCGGGATCTGAAGATTTTCATGGTGTGCTCATCCTGACAGCAGGGGGCTTCCCTAATGTGGGCACAATGCTAGGCGGCCCAGGCTTTCTTCAGCCTGAACCGCCTGCCGCCGTTCCTGTGATTAGTACCGGTTGTAGTGCCGGCCGTAGTTTCGACCGCTAATCCCGCTAACCTTGAGGTCTGCGATGCGACCGTAGCGAATCTTGCAGGAGAACTTGCCCCTGTCATATCCACGATAGTGCGAATTCACCGCGAGCCTGCCCTTGATGTCGAAACCTCCATGCTTGTGCTTGACCCTGGTGATCTCCGTGACATCGGCGCGGCCATGGCCATAGCGGCTAGCGTCGCGCTGGGCGGCTTTGGAGCAACGCCTCACGGCCCGGTCCGGGCTCATACCTCGGCCTCGGCCGTAGCGATGCTTTTTCCCGTAACGATGCCTGTTCCCGTAGCGGTTATCATTACCGTAGCGATAATCGCGGCCATAACGGTAATTGTCGCGCTTGTTCTTGCTGGACGCCGCGGCGACTGCCGCGATTCCGCCGATAACCAGCGCACCGGCAATCACTTTGCCGACATCGCTGCCGCTATCGCGGTCCTTGGCGAGGGCCGGACTGGCTGTAGAGACCGCCATCGCGCCGGCGGCCAAGGTCCCGACCACAGTCTTGGTAAGGTTCTTCATGGCTTTTTCCTCAATTCATGCCGGGTGGAATTACCGGGCTGTTGAGGATGGTATAGGGGATTGACGGTGAGATGAGCCTGAACCCTGGCGACAGCAGATGTTCATGTTTGTAGCCATTTGGATGAACAATGTTGTCGAAAATCAGCGAGTTTCCGTCCCCAGACCCGTCCAATGCGCCAGAAAGGCCAGGACATCGGCCCCCTCTTCGATCGCCTTGTCGGTCGGCTTTCCCGAACCATGGCCCGCGCGCGTCTCGATACGGATGAGGTGTGGCTTGTCGCCGACCCCGGCTGCCTGCAACGCCGCAGTATATTTGAAGCTGTGGCCGGGCACGACGCGGTCGTCGGTATCCGCCGTGGTCACCAGCACCGCCGGATAATCCCTGCCAGAGCGGATGTTATGTAGCGGCGAATAGGCGCGCAGCACCTTGTAATCCGCTTCCCTGTCAGGATAGCCATAATCGTCCACCCAATAGCGCCCGGCGGTGAAACGGTCGAAGCGCAGCATGTCCATTACGCCGACGGCAGGGCTGGCGGCAGCGAACAGGTCGGGCCGCTGGTTGACCACCGCGCCGACCAGCAAGCCGCCATTGGAGCCACCCTGGATTGCGAGCCCGCCTGCTGGAGCGATCCCGTCGGCGATCAGGGTTTCGCCCGCAGCGATGAAGTCGTCGAACACGTTCTGCTTGTTGGCAAGCCTGCCCGCGTCGTGCCATTCCTTGCCATATTCGCCGCCGCCGCGCAGGTTGGCGAGCGCAAACGCGCCGCCCGCCTCCAGCCAGGCCATACGGATCGAGGAAAATCCCGGCGTCAGCGAGACGTCGAAACCGCCATAGCCATAGAGCAATGTCGCAACCGCCTTGCCTGCTTGCGCGGTCGCCTTGCTGCGCACGACGAACATTGGCACCCGCGTGCCGTCTTTCGAAGTGTAAAACTGCTGATCGACATCGTAATCGTCGGGGTCGAAGTCCAGCTTGGGCGTGGCGAAAGGCGTCGATTTTCCAGTATCCAGGTCCAGCCGAAAGATCGCGGTGGGGCGGTTGAAGCTGGTGTAGCTGTAGAACGTCTCCGGATCGCCTGGACGGCCCTTGAAGCCGGCAGCCGAACCGATTCCGTTCAACGACAATTCGCGGACTTGCGAACCGCCCAGCGTATAGATCAGCGCACGAGTTGAGGCATCGTGGAGATAGGTCACGACGAGGTGCCTGCCGATCACCGCGGCCCGTTCGAGGATGTCCCGCTGCTCGCCGATGACTTCCTTCCAATCCAGCTTGCGCGCGCCGAGATCGATCGAAACCAGCCGATTGCGCGGTGCCTGCCAATTTGTGACGAACCACAGGTTTGAGCCCATTCCGTCGACCAGGCGCCAGTCGTTCTCGAAGCCTTCGACCAATGGCTTTGCCGCCCAGCCGTCCTGCTTGCGGCGCTTGAGATCGATGACATGCAACTCATAGCGCGCATCGGTTCCGACCGAGCTGGTGATGAGCGCAAATCGGCCGTCCTGCGTCACTTCGGCGGTGTGGTTATGGTCTCGGTGCTCGGGCGTCGCATAGACCAACTCATCCTCGGCCTGACTGGTGCCGAGACGGTGGAAATAGACCGCCTGATCAAAGTTGAGCCCCTGGAAGGCCGTGCCTTCTGCGGGCTCGGGGAATCGCGAATAGAGAAAGCCTTCACTGCCGACCCAGGCAAGATCGCTGAATTTAACCCAACGCACTTCGTCGGCAAGCTTTTCGCCGGTCCTGACATCGAGCACTCGCAGGATTCGCCAGTCGCTACCGCCATCCTGCACGCTGTAAAGCAGGAGGCGGCCGTCATCCGATGGCTTCCAGGCATCAAGCGCGGTTGCCCCGTCATCGGCCCAGCTATTTGGATCGAGCAACAGCCTGGATTTGCCCCTCAACCCCTTGCGGACGAACAGCTGCGCCTGGTTCTGCAAGCCGGTATTGCGCGTGTAGAAATAGTGACGGCCCGCCTTGAGCGGAACGCCAAAGCGCTCATGATCGAGCAGATCGGCGATTTTCTTTTCGAACCATGCGCGCTTCGGCAGGCCTTCAAGATAGGCCTGCGTGACCTTGTTCTGCGCTTCAACCCATGCTGCCACCTCCGGAGCCTCGCGAACATCGGATTCGAGCCAGCGATAGGGATCGGCAATTTCCTCGCCGAAGTGGGCTTCGACGACGTCGCCGCGGCGGGTATCGGGATAAATGGGAATCGGCATGGTTTCGGCCTGAACGGGCAGGGAGAAAACAGCGGTCGCGCAAGCGATCAAGGCGCTCAGCAAACGCAGCATCCTTTTCTCCCCGACAAACAAAACGGCCGCGACTGTATCAGCCGCGGCCATCTTTGCAATTTCAGGGATGAAGGCGCGCTTACGCTTCCTCGAATTCCTCGAATTCATTCATCACAGGACCCGAATCCTGGCCTTTGGCGTCCGGATCCCGGTCAACCAGTTCGATGATCGCAATCGGTGCGGAATCGGACGCGCGGATGCCCGCCTTGATGACCCGGCAATAGCCTCCTTCGCGGTCGGCATAACGCTCGGCCAGAACCTCAAACAGCTTGCGCTCCTGGGTTTCGTCCAGCATCCGGGCGTGAGCGAGGCGACGGTTGGAAAGCCCCCCACGCTTGGCCAGCGTGATCAGCTTTTCGACATAGGGCCTGAGTTCCTTGGCCTTGGAAACCGTCGTGGTGATCTGCTCATGCTTGACCAGCGCGGCCGACATGTTGCGCAGCATGGCAGTGCGGTGGCCGCTCTTGCGCTGCAGTTTCCGCTTGGCAATTCCGTGACGCATTGACTTCACTCCGTTCGTTAAGGGCCCGTATCAGGTAGCCCGTAGCTGGCCGGTGTTCGGAGCCCGGCAAATTGCCCCTTTTGTGCGCCCCCACGAAAGCGAGGGCTTAGTCTTAACCCAGAAGCTCTTGCTCAAGCTTCTTGGCCATTTCCTCGATATTTTCAGGCGGCCAGCCGGGAATGTCCATGCCAAGCCTGAGACCCATCGAGGACAGCACTTCCTTGATCTCGTTGAGCGACTTGCGGCCGAAATTCGGCGTGCGCAGCATCTCGGCCTCGGTCTTCTGGACCAGGTCGCCAATATAGATGATGTTGTCGTTCTTGAGGCAATTGGCCGAGCGCACCGACAGTTCCAGCTCGTCGACCTTCTTGAGCAGGTAGCGGTTGAGCTGGTTAGTATCGCTTTCCTCGGGCATCGCTGCCGCCATGCCAATCATCGGCGAGGCACCTGCCGCTGCAATATCCTCAAAGTGGACGAACAGAGCGAGCTGGTCCTGAAGAATGCGCGCGGCATAGGCGATGGCATCCTCAGGCGAAACCGTTCCGTCGGTTTCGAGAGTGAGGTTGAGTTTGTCGAAATCGAGTTCCTGGCCGATACGCGCATTGTCGACCTTGTAGGAAACCTGCTTCACCGGCGAATAGAGCGAATCGATCGGGATCAGGCCGATCGGCGCATCCACCGGGCGGTTTGCAACAGCCGGAACATAGCCCTTGCCGCTATCTGCGGTCAGCTCCATGTTGAGCGTCGCGCCCTCATCAAGATGGCAGATCACCAGCTTCTTGTTCAACACCTCGATATCGCCGGAAACGGCAATATCACCCGCCTTGACTTCACAAGGACCGGTCGCTGACAGCTGCAGCCGCTTGGGGCCCTCGCCCTCCATCTTGAGAGCGATCTGCTTGATGCTGAGGACGATGTCGGTGACATCTTCGCGCACGCCGGCAAGCGAGGAGAATTCATGCAGCACGTTCTCGATCTTGATCGAGGTAATCGCCGCGCCTTGCAGCGAAGAAAGCAGAACCCGGCGCAGCGCATTGCCGAGCGTCAGGCCAAATCCACGCTCAAGCGGTTCGGCGACGAAGGTCGCGCGCAGCTTGGGGTCTGATCCCGGCTTGATTTCGAGGCCGTTGGGCTTCTTCAGTTCCTGCCAGTTCTTGATATTGACAGTCATGGACTTCCCCTAGGGTTTAACTTGTAGGTCCGACCGGTTTCCCTCTGCGAGGGCGCCGGCCGATCCAGGGTCTGGCGACACATTTGCGTGCCACCGGCAGGATCAATCAGACGCGGCGGCGCTTCGAAGGGCGCACGCCGTTATGCGGTATTGGCGTGACGTCACGGATCGAAGTGATGGTAAAGCCCACCGCCTGAAGCGCTCTCAAGGCGCTTTCGCGTCCAGAACCGGGGCCCTTGACTTCGACTTCGAGCGTGCGGACGCCATGTTCGGCTGCCTTCTTGCCAGCATCGTCAGCCGCGACTTGCGCCGCATAGGGAGTCGACTTCCGACTGCCCTTGAAGCCCATCATCCCGGCCGAGGACCAGCTGATCGCATTGCCCTGGGCGTCGGTTATGGTGACCATGGTATTGTTGAAGCTGGCATTCACATGCGCGATGCCGCTGCTGATATTCTTGCGCTCCCGCTTTTTGATGCGCTGGGGTTCGCGTGCCATGTTCTGATATCCTGTCGAGTATCGAATTTGGTAAAGTCGGTCGTCCCGAGGGAAACCGGCTTATTACTTCTTGCCGGCGATCG
>JAQWKP010000134.1 GCA_029247785.1 Novosphingobium sp. | reverse complement strand
GATCCATTGCGCAGTGGTTTCAGGCGGCGGCAAGACCGTTCGCTGGGACAAGAAGGCTGGTGCCTATGAGCGCACACCGACTGATCAGATCGGCAAGTCGATGGACGGCATCGCCACCGCCACCTACCGCGTCGCATCGATTGCCGCGCTGGGCATGGCCAATGCCGATCCGCTCAATGACGACGATGAGCGCGGCTTGCTGGTGTTCACCTCCAGCGCCGCTTCGCAAGACGGCCAGATCGGCCAGGTTGCCTATGGCGGCGGAAAGGGCGCGGTCAATTCCATGGTCCTGCCGATGGCGCGCGACCTCATGGATATCGGCATTCGCGTCAACGCCATCCTGCCAGGCACTTTCGCGACCCCGCCGATGCTCAAGGTCAAGGAATATAACGAAGCGATCTTCGAAGGCCTCAACAAGGCAGTGCCCTTCCCCAAGCGCTTTGGTAAGCCGGAGGAATTCGGCAGCCTCGTGATGGAGCTGGTGCGCAACTCATATTTCAACGGTCAGCTGATCCGCCTCGACGGTGCGATCCGCATGCCGCCGAAATAGGCACGGCGCACAGCGACGAAATCGAAGGGCCGCGCCTCAGGTGCGGCCCTTTTTCGTTTCCTAAAAGTCCGTCGTCAGGATCAGCAGCAACTTGCGGCGTTCTTCGGGAATGAGCACGTCGGCGGCCACCACATTCCAATGCTTCTCGTTCAGCACGTTCTGAACCACTGCCCGCAGGCTGACGTCGATCTTGCCCAGTTTGAAGCGCTGTCGCAGACCTAGATCGACCCGCATCCAGCCCGGAAGCATCAACTGCTGGTCGCCGAGATGCGCGACAGGCCTGGCCGTGGCGGCACGCTTTCCAGTATAGTTAAGCCCTGCCGTCAAAACGAGCCCGCCCAGGAAATCCGTGCGGTAATTGGCATCGAGCTGACCAAACAGCGTCGGCGTTCCAGCGGGCCGCTTGCCGACCGGATCCGGCCCGGTCAATGCCGCGCCAGTAACAACTGGATCCATCAGCACCGCGCCTGCCACAATATCCAGCCGATCGCCGAAATGGCCTGTCAGCGAAAGCTCCAGCCCGCGATGGCGCCGCTGGCCGCGCTCGACAAAATTATTCGCACCATCGAAGGTGAAATAAGGCTTGGAAATCTGGAAGGCGCTGACCACCAGCTTGCCCTTGCCGAAATCCCAGCGCACTCCGCCTTCATATTGCGTGGCCTTGGTCGCAGGCAGCTGATCGTTGCGGTTTGCTGCATTTTCCGGCGCGAGGCCGCTATCCTCAAGCCCGCGCTGGCTGGCGACATAGACCGAGAACTTGGGCGTGATTTCTATCATCAGCGTGGCATTGTAGAGCCACGGATTAGCGCGCGAGCGATTGGTGACGCCGGTCGCTCCGACCAGCGATCTGGCCCGGTAGCGCGCCTTCTGGATACCGATATTGAGATGGCCGACGCCTTCCAGCTGGCCAACATAGCCAAGCATCAAGGACGATTGACGCACCCGCCCCGCGTTGATCGGGGTAAAGCTGAATGCGGGCTGATCGAGTGGGTCTGACACCCCATAGATCACCGGTTCGTTCGGATCGAAGAAGCGCAAGATCGAGTGTGACCCGCCGGTCTCGGTCTGGCGATCGCGGAACCGATAACCGGCGAAGAAACGGTGCCGAAAGCGTTCATTGCCAAGACTGAGCGCGACCTGCGCCTCGCCGCTGGTGGAATCAATGGCGTGGCGCGGGTCGGCGAAAACGAAGTGGTTCGACGCCCCACCCGGCCCGACGACCTGGTAGATTTCCGAAAAGTTCGAAAGTTGGTCGCCCACCGAATAGAAATAGCCGCCGCGCAGGGATAGCTTGTCGGTGATCTTGGCCTTGATCGTCGCGCCGAAATTCTGGTGCAACCGGTGGCCAGACGCCCAATTCTGCCCAAGGTATTGCCCGCTCGGCGGCTGATCGGGCAGGTATCCATCGCGCACCACGGCGAGCGGCTTGGCAAAGTTCTTCGCGAATTCGCCAGCCGAAGCATAGGGCGCGAATTCGACACCACCGATCCGCAAGATCGGCCGCACAGTCAGCCCCCAGCTAACCGACTTGGCCCGATCGACCTGCCAGAAATTCGCATTGGCAATGCCGCCTGTCAGCCCGAGATGACCATCGAGCAAGGGCACGCGAAAGTCCCACTCATCGATATGGCCTCCATAGAAATTGAGGGCTGTGGTGATGGAGTTGCCCGAATCAGTGGGGAATGGCCGGAAATGATGGTCGACCACCCCGGTCGGCGCGACGAAGGGAAAGTCGATGGCCGAAAAGCCAACCCTGATCGCGGTATCGCGCCTTAGCCTGCCGGCAAGGATCGAGACCTGATCGAAATAGATGCCGTCGATCCGGACATTGCCGGCATCCAGCGGACTGAAACCGCGCGTGTTGCGGTCGGTATAGATGCCGGTGCGTTCCTGGCCGATGGACGTGCCGAAAGCGTCTTCGGAATTCTTGACCGCATTCTCGTCGGCGCGCTGGGCATGCGCTGCACTTGGAAGCGCCAGGGCTCCTGCAAGGGCGATGAGGCACAGAGGCAAGGCTATCTTCGTCACTGCGGGCATGATCCTAGAAATCGGCCGAAACCGTGAGCGTCAGGCGCCTGCGGTGCCCGACCTGAAGCG
>JAQWKP010000120.1 GCA_029247785.1 Novosphingobium sp. | reverse complement strand
AACCTGCGTCCCGTCGCTCTCATTGATATGGCCGGTGAAGAAATCGGGCGGGCCGTCGCCGCCGAAATCGCGGAAGTACCAGGCAACGTCATAGCTCGAACCGTCAGGGCGGTTGATCTGCGAGACTACCCAGTTGAAGTGATAGGCGCCGCCCGCCTTGCTGCCGCCGGTCGCGCCGACATGGCCGGGCACGAGATCCTCCGGCTCCTTGCCGACATGCTCGCGCACGCCCCAGCTGTGATCGCGAAAGCCGAACCAGTCCTCGGGATCGACGGTGTGGCGCTCGCCATCGATTTCGATCCAGCCGGAAATGGTGCCGGCCTGGTGGTAGCGAATGACGTCCGATGCGGTGCGGCCGCTGGAGACCACGACGTCGCGATTCTCGAAAAAGGCGGGCATCGTCGCGATGAAGGTAAGATCGTAACTGATCGGCTGGGCTTCGTTGGCCGCGCAGGTGACGCGCAGCCTCTTGAACGGCTCGATGATCTCATAGGCGAGCGGGCCGACAGCCATCTCCTCCAGCCGCGGCCGCAGCACCCGGCTGGCGCGGATCGTGCGCTGCTGCGTGCCATGCTGCACCCCGGCAAATCCATCGAGCACATTGCGGTTGGAATATTTGCCAAGGCCAAAGCTGGCCTGCAGCGAGCCGTCCTTGCGTGCGAGCATGAACCAGACCTTCTCGGTCCAGGCGCGATCGGCCGAACCGACCACCGAGTGGGTGTTGACGATCTGGTGGTTGAGGGATTCGTCGGCATCCGTGAGCGGGCCAATCGTGGGGGTCATGTCAGTCCTTTTCGAAACTCAGGTGTCGTGGCCATCAAGCATCGCTTTCATGACTCCGAGGAAATAATCGAAATTCTTCGCAAACAATTCCAGCTTCGGGTCCTGGCTGCGCCCGGACAGATGCATGTCGACGCCTTCGGCGATGATCGCGGTGACCTTCCCGATCTGGGCGATCTCATGCCAGAATACGCCTTCAGCTGAGCGGCCCGAGACCTGCTCCCACAGGGCGATGACATCAGCGCGCTTCAGCATTCCGGGCTGGCGTTGCGGCGTCGTGGGGCCGTGAAACTCGCTCTCGAAACCGTAAAGCAAATAGCCGAGATCGGCGAGTGGCTCGCCATTGAGCGCCATTTCCCAATCGAGCATCGCGCTGATCTGCTGGTCCTGCCACATCAGATTGGACAGCTTAGTATCGCCATGGACGATCGCTGGCGGCCCGCTGCGCTGGGCCGGGATTGCCAGAAGCCGGTCGAACAGTGCGACCAGCGGTTCGCAATTGGCGGATTTTGCAAAGGCCTGCCACATCCGCGCATCATCTTCCGGCGATACCGGAGCGCCCAGGAAATCGAGCGGTTGAAGCCGAGCCAACCCGGCAAAGGCCGAGACCCATTGGCGGCAGACATCGGCGCGCAATTCGTCAGATCCATCGGTGAACCACGGCTGGAGCTTGGTGTCGTGGATCGATTCTCCTGCTGCGCGTTCCATTACGAAAAAGGGCACGCCCAGAACTTCGGTGTCCTCGCTGGCAAGGACAATCCCGGGCACGGGCGGCGCGCCTGCCACGGACCCGAGTTCACTGTAAATTGCGGCCTGCGCGATGACATCATGCCCATCCAGCATCGCGCCCGCCGAAGGAGGCAGGCGCAGGATCAGGTCGCAGCCTTCGATCAGATAGGTTTCGTTCGAAAATCCGGTGGTCAAAGGCGTGATAGCGGTCAGCTTGTCGCCGCCGGGCAGGATGGTCCTCAGCCTGTCGCCGTCCCGCTCTAAGTCGCGCATCCCTGGTTCCGTTCCTTGCCGCCATGCCTCGCCGACAAATTGCACATAGGCAGATTCATTAGGCTTGTGAAGCGCGAAGCTTTGCCCTAGCGAAGCCGCCGGCAAGCGGATTTCCGAGCGGCTTGCTGTCTCCCGATGCAATCCTCGAAACGACCGTAAAAGCGAGAGAAGCGACAAGTGAACGATCCGCTGCTGCAGCCGTTTGAAACCCGGCACCTGACTTTCAAGAACCGCATTGTCCACGCCCCGACAACGATGAACATGTCGGATGGCCGGGGCTATGCCACCGACAAGACTGTCGGCGTATATGAGGCCCTGGCTGCGGGCGGTTATTCGGCTGTCTGCGTGGGCGCGACCTGCGTGCGCTGGGACGGGCTGATCAATGAGCGCATGCTCGGCATGTATGACGACACCTATATCATCAGCCACCGCGAGATGGTTGAGGTCATCCAGCATAATGAAGCGCTCGCCGGGCTTCAGCTGTTCTATGGCGGGTTGATCCCCGGTCTGGGCGCAACATTTCCGCTGGAGCCGGGCAAGGGCTGGATTCCGGATACGGTATCGTGGGGGCCGACTGGCAAATACCCGCTCGGCAACAAGCAGCCGGGCGTCCTTTCGACCGAAGACTACCGCCAGCTGGTAGAAGATTATGCCCAGGCCGCGCGCCGCTCGCGCGAAGCGGGCTATGACTATGTCTCGTTCCACTTCTGCCACGGCTCGCTGCCACATGCGACGCTGTCGCTGCTCGAAAACTCGGGCCGCAATGACGAATATTCCGATCGCTTCCTGTTCTGTGAGCAGATTCTGGAGCGAACCCAGGAGCTATGCGGCAAGGAATTTCCAATCATTCCGCGCCTGGTCTGCGACGAGAATTTCCTGGACGGGGCGGACATCGACTACTTCGTCGAAAACTACGCGCCGCGCCTGCATGCGCTGGGCATTGATGCGCTGGACTGTACTTTCGGCTCGATGCTGGCCGGCAAGAGCCGCAATCCTGAAGTGTCGTCCGGCGAATATACCGGCGGCGGCTTCTATGTGCCCAACCTGATCACCTTGCCCAGCGTTCGCAAGCTGCGCGAAGGGCTGAAGGCAAACGGCATCGATATGCCGCTGATGGGCTCTTGCAATGTCAATACGCCCGAGCAGATGCGCGAGATGATCGGCGAGGGCGCGGCGGATTTCTACGCCACCTGCCGCCAGTCGATGGATGATCCCGACTTCCCACGCAAGATTGCCGAGGGCCGGGAGGAAGAAATCCGCAAGTCGACGCGCACCGGCGCTTCGCTGATGACCGGCAATATCTTCGCCAAGGGTATCGCCGGGTCGCCGCAAAACCCCGCTTTTGGCCGCGATCGTGAATATCGGCTCAAGCCAGCCATGCCGCCAAAGCGCGTGATGATTGCGGGCGGCGGTTCGGGCGGGATGGAATACGCGATCATAGCGCATCAGCGCGGACATGACGTCACTCTGTTTGAAGCCAGCGACCAGCTTGGCGGGGCGATGGCCTGGGCCGGAAATTATGGCACCCTGCCTAATATGGAGCAGATCGCCTACCAGCCCGACTGGCACAAGCTGATGGTCGCCAAGCTTGGTATCAATGTGCGCCTTGGCGAGGAATTGACGCTTGCAGCGCTTCAGGAAGCGCAGCCCGATGTGCTGGTCGTTGCCACCGGAGCGAAGCCAGCGCTGCCAGAGGTTCGTGGGCTGGCCGAAACCATTGAAAGTGGCTTTGCCCGGACCATCGACCGGGTGTTGCTGGTAGGCCCGGACAGCCTGCCCGAAGGACCGGTTGTGGTGTGGGGCGCGGGCGAGGGGATCGAACTGGCGCTCGATCTCGCGCGTGCTGGCCGTCAGGTTCGGCTGCTCGATCCCGCCGAGAAATTTGCGCCGGCACCCTATATTGGCTCGCGCGTCGGAGCGCTAATGCGCTGGTCGGCAGAGGTTGAGCTTGCTCCCGAGACGGGCGTTACGCTTGACGAGGTGCTGCCCGGCAAGGTCAGCGTCATCCATGGCGATGGCCGCAAGGAAGAGATCGCTTGTGCCGCCCTTGTCATCGCACCGGGCCGCACTGCTTATGATCCCTTTGGCAGGAGCCTGCTTGGCACGGAAATCGACGTGCAGGTCATCGGCGACGCCCGCAAGCCACGTTCATACGGCAATGCCATCCACGAAGCGGCCTATCTGTCACGCCGCATCTGACCAACCCGGGAGAGAGTGACGATGCTCGATTGGCTCAATGACGACCAGCGCGCCTTGCGCGACATGGCCGAGACCTTCGCCCGCAAGGAAATCGAGCCGATCGCCAATCAGATCGACCTCGACGAGGAAACTCCGCATTCGCTGGTCGAGAAGACCGCCGAGCTCGGCTTGTTCGGCCTCTACACCGCCGAGGAATATGGCGGCGTCGGGGCGGATCTTGCGTCTGTTTGCCTCGTCAGCGAGGAAATCGCCAAGGCGAGCCCGGCTTATGCCGGCATGCTCACGGTGCAGATGGTGCTGTGCCCCAAAACCATCGAAATTCTCGGCACCGAGGAACAGAAGCAACGCCTGCTGCCGGGTATCATTTCCGGCGAGCGGCTCTTCGCCTATTCGCAGAGCGAGCCGGGCGGGGCGGCCAATATCGCCTCGCATCTCACCAAGGCCGTTCCCGATGGCAAAGGCTGGCGGCTGGATGGTTCCAAGCTGTTCTGCACCCAGGGCGAAGCCAAGAGCATTCTCGTGATGTGCAAGACCAAGGACGGCGATGGCAATGAGGGCTATGGCTGCGTCGTCGTCGACCAGGAGGACGAGGGCTTCACCCGGTTGCCGCATGAGGACAAGCTGGGCTGGCGCGGCACCAACACCGGGCCCTTGTCGTTCGACAATATCTACCTCGATGCTGACGACATCCTTGGCGATTTACTGACCGGGGGCTTTTCACACCGCCCGGCCAATATGGCGAATTTGCTGGCCCATTGCGCCGTCTCGGTCGGCTGCGCCCAAGGGCTGTTCGACAAGACCCTTGAGCAGGTGGGCAACCGCAACCTCTATGGCAAGGCGATGTCTGAGCTGCAGCCGGTCGCTTACTGGATGGCCGAAGCCCATGCCAAGATCGCCGCCTGCCGCGCGCTGCTATACGACACAGTTCGCGCTTTCGAAGCGGGGGCGATGGCACCGGCTCAGCAGAATGTCTGCAAGACTTTCATCTGCGAAACCGCCTTCGATGTCTGCGTCAAGCTGGTGCAGCTATGGGGTGGCAGCGGCATCATGAATTCGACCGGCGTCAATCGCTATATGCGCGATGCCCGGGCGCAATGCGTTGCCGAAGGATCGAGCGAGATCCACTATGCGATCATCGCCAACCAGCTGCTCCACGGCCAGCCCACGCTGGTGCCGAGCAATATCGTTAAGCAGGCCTGAGGGCCGCAACGGCTTGGCTGCGCGCTGAAAATAGGGCTTGTGCAGAAGGGTCAAATTGGGGATCACTGCGCCGCGCAGGCACGACCCCCTGTGAGATTTCCCGATCGCGGTCGGTCAGGACAGGAGACAGCTTGGCAAAGATCGCGATCCTCATGTCAAGCCTGGCATGTGGCGGAGCCGAGCGCGTAAATCTTGAGCTGGCGCGCCGCTTTGCGGACTTCGGTCATCAAGTCGAATTGTTGGTGCGGATTGAAGGCGGTGAATTCTGGGAAGAAGCTTCTCGCGAATTTCCGATCATCAACCTAGGCCATTCCCGCGTTTACAAACTCCCATCGGACCTTGCGGCCTATCTGAAGAAAAGCCGGCCTGACGCTCTTCTCGCCAGTATGTGGCCGATATCGGCGATTGCGCCTATCGGCCGAATCTGGTCGCGAGTTCAATGCAAGGTCATCGTCTCAGAACACGGCACATTGTCGTTTCTTACTCGAAATTTCGGACGCATCGAAAGGCTGATTCTGCGAGCCACCATGGCGATTGGCTATCGATTGGCGGATCACCGGGTCGGTGTATCGCAAGGTGTTGTCGACAGCATGGCAGAGCTTGCGCTCATGAAGTCGGCGAGTTTTTCCGTGATTCACAATCCCGTCGCGCCCTGCGCAGATATTGCTCAATCCGAGATCGATCACGTTGAAAGCCTGTGGGGGCAAGCCGAAGGCAGCAGGCTGATCAGTGTCGGCAGGCTGGCGTCGGAGAAGAATCATGCGCTGCTACTACAGGCCTTCGCAAAGCTGTTGCCCGGTCAGGCCGCGAGATTGATGATTGTTGGAGCTGGCCCCGAAGAGCGGCGTCTGAAAGAGCTGAGCTTGCAGCTGGGCATTTCAGGGAACGTCATATTCGCTGGATTCCAGCGCGAGGTGGATGCGATCTATCAGTCGGCGGATCTATTCGTCCTGCCGTCGGATTCCGAAGGACTTCCGACAGTCTTGATCGAATCCTTGAGAAACGGATTGCCGGTCGTAGCGACAGACAGCGGCTCAGGCGTGCATGAGATACTCGGGACGAATCATGGCAGGATCGTTCCAAAGGGCGACGTTTCGAAACTGGCACAAGCCATGGAAGGGGCGCTGAACGAAACCCCCGAAAAAGAAATCCTCAAATCCCGGGCAAGGGAGTTTGCCCCCGAGATTGCAGCGCAGGAATATCTCGCCCGGCTGGTCTAGACGAGTCACCCTGCAGTCCTAGGCCGGCTTGGGCACCTCCTTGCTCTCGCCGAGCAACAGCAGCGAGGCAGCGCCAATCAGCACGGCAGTCCCGACTATCACGAGGAACAATTCGAATCCTCCGGTCGCTGCAAGAATGAAGCTGAGCAGGGCCGCGCCCGCAGCGGTTGAAAATGACATCGACGCGGTCAGCAGACCGAGCACCGAGCTGTAGATATCAACCGGAAAATACCGTGCGACAAGGAAGGCTACGATGTCCCCCTCGGCGCCAAATGCAAATCCCATGGAGAATACAGCAGCGGTAAGCACCGCTGGTGCATCGTAGCTGGATGCAATTACGAACAGTCCCATGCTGGGCAGTCCGAGCGTTATGAAGGACACCAATTGCGGCTTGAACCGGTCGAGCGCAACGCCGGTAATGAAGCGCCCCGCCAGCATCCCGGCCGACAATGTGCTGAGCATCACCGCCGCGCCTTCTCCGGTCACGCCATTGTCGAGCATCAGGATCTTGAGCTGGACCAGCAGGATTGTCGCTGGAAGATTGCACAACAGCATAGCAAAAAGCAGGATCCAGAACGCCGTCGTGCGAAAGATCACCGGATAATCCTCGCGCGCCTTGCGCTTTGGCGCAGCCTTGAGTTGATCCTTGGAACGCTTCTCCGTTGGGATCAGGAGAAAGGTTATGAGGCCGGCGACTGCAGCGAACAGGGCCATGGCCTGATAGCTCTCACGCCAGCCATTGGCCTCGACATAGGAATTCAGGATCGGGGCCAGAATTATCCCGGTTACCGCCGGACCGGACGCGACAATCGCCAGGGCTAGCCCTCTGGCGTTCCTGACATATTGAACTGCAAGCCGCGTGTAGACGGTTGCCGTGGTGGTCACGCAAATGAAGCTCTGGATCGCGAATATCGCCAGATAGACGCCAAAGTCGCCACTCATCAGCGAGTAGGCAAGATAGACCAGCGGGACCGTCACCTGTCCGATCAGCGCGGTCATCTTCACCCCGATGAGATCGGCCAGCCGGCCAATGAAGGGAAATGCGAATGAGGTGACAAGGGCGAGGCTGCCGACCATGGCAAAGTCTGCCTTCGACCAGCCGGTATCGGCGATCAGGCTGGGCGCGATCGTGCTGGTGATGACGCCAACGACCGACATGCCGCTGCCCATCCCGATCGTCGCTGCAAGCAGCGGCCGCCAGTTCTGACGCAGTTCCTCAAGATAATGCTGATCGGCCATTTTCGATGTTCAACCCGGTGGTTAGGATGTCTGAATGGCAGGATTGGCCGTGGAAGTCAGCAGGTCAGTGCACGGGCTTTTGCAACTACCCCAAACTACGCGCTTTCACCTCCTCTGCTGGGGGAGAGGCTCTTGCCCGGTGTTGCATGTGTCAATGAAATTGCTCAAACCGCCAGCAGAACTCCGGATCGTCTCACGGATCGGTCAAACCCCCATGATTGTTGCGCTGATCATCGTCGTACTTGTTTTGCTTGCGGGTCTGTTTTTCTACACGCCCTGGCGTCTGGGAAACCTGTTGGGTGTCCGGCGCAAGTGGTGGCTGTTTGCCGGTGTCGCTGTGATCATTGTGGTTGGGGCAAGTTCAACGCGGCTGGCCAGCAAGTACGACTCTGCGATCATCGATCTGGCCTATCTGACCCTGACCGCAATGACGGGCTTTCTGCTTTATCTGTTCCTGGGTCTGATACTGGCCGAGCTGCTGTTACGCTTCACTGGTCTCGCGAAGCGGCGCGCAGCCCTGATGGCTTTGCTGCTCGCAGCGACCATCAGCGCCTATGGCGTCTGGAACGCCTATCAATTCGAGGTCGATGATCTGGAGGTCAAGATCGAGGGGCTGGAGCGGCCTGTTACTCTCGCGGTGCTGGCCGATCTGCAGCTTGGCGGCCATCGCGGTCGAAGCTGGCTGGAGCAGACGGTTGCAGCCACTAACAAGGCCAAGCCGGACGTGGTGTTGTTGCCCGGCGATTTGATCGACGGACGTTCGGCCCTGAATCGCGAAACTCTGGCTCCGCTGGCCGATCTCAATGCGCCAGCCTATTTCGTCACGGGCAACCATGATCTGGAGGTCGGGGCGAAGGACCTCAAGGGGATTATTCGCAAGCTCGGCGTAATCGTGCTGGAGAATGACGTCGTGCAGTTGGGCGGGAATTTGCAGCTGGTCGGACTGGAATTTATGAACCCAGATGAGGACACATTCGAGCTGCACCCGTCCGCCAGTAGTACAACGATCAAGTCAGTCCTGCCGACACTGCCCATTGCTCCAGATGTGCCATCGATACTGATGCATCACAGCCCGGTTGGAAGGGCCTATGCCAGCCAGGCAAGCATCGATCTCATGGTTTCCGGCCACACTCATGGCGGCGGTCAGGTCTTTCCCGCGCCGCTGATCGCGTGCCGCCTGGTTTATACCTATTGCGACGGCCTCAATCGCTTCGATGCTGTCCAGATCTATGTATCGCAGGGGCTCGGCACTTTCACCCTGCCGATGCGGGTGGGGACGCAGAACGAGCTTGGGATTTTGAGGCTTGTAGGCCGCTAGTCGTGCTATTGGCGCGTCAGCCCAGATCCACCCGCTGCCAGCCCGATTGCTCGAACCAATCCTTGGCGACGCAGATGGACAAGCTCTTCTTTTCCTTAGGGATGGACATGATCGATCGAAAGTTTGCCCCCGCCAAATTGCAAGTTTCTTCAGTCGCGTAGGCGTTGTGCATGAATTGCGTCGGGACGATTGATTGCCCGTTCAGATCCATGACGATGACCACCAGAACCAATTGCATCGCGTTTACTCCGGTTCGTTCCCACTACGATTAGCGCATCAGAGGGAGATTCTGTCCTTCTCCCCCATTCTGGGAGTGCGCGGACTCGCCTACTTCCGCTCCAGAACTACCACCGGAATTTTGCGGTCGGTCCGGGCCTGATAGGTATCAAAATTGGGCCATTGCTTGATCGCCTCTGCCCATAGCTCCTCGCGTTCCGGGGAATCGGCGACGCGGGCGGTGGCGGCGAATTTCTCGCCCTTGATCTGGACCTCGACATTCGGGTCGGCGATCATGTTGTGATACCAGCCAGGATGCTTGGGCGATCCGCCGACACTACCGATGATCGCATAGCGATCGCCGACCTGGGTGAAGATGATCGCGTTGGTCCGCATCTTGCCGGATTTGCGGCCCTTGTGGGTGAACAGCAGCGCCGTTGCACCGTTCCACATATAGCCAGTCTCGCCATTGGTTTCCTGATAGGCCTTGACGTGGCTCTCATTGACCATGGTGATGTCGGTGCCGTCGGGTGAGGCCTGGGGAGTGTCGCTCATTCGTATTTCCTCTCGGTGTGATTCCTTGCCGCCCAGCCTCTGCCGGACCGGCGCTTTTAGTCAAGCCTTCGCCTTACCAGCGCCGCCGCCGCTGGGCGGCGCGGACGCGCCGGCGCAGTTGGTTGGCGCGTTCCTCGGGAGTGACCTGGGGCGTGTCTGAAGGCAGGTGGCTGCGTAGGTCGGCGAGCTTTACCCGTTTGATTGTCGGCATCGGATTGGGATCGCAATCATACCAGCGTCCGTAGATCGTTCCTTGTTTGAAGCCAGCCGGATCAAGCCAGTTGGGCACGCCGGGGTCCTCCAGCGATACCACCGCGCGGAACTTGCCGTCGGAGCTGAAATGGGCAGTCGATTCATTGATGCTGGCGAGCCGATAGACGAATTCGACCGCGTTGAAATAGGGGTCGTTCATCTGGATGTTCCAGTAATAGCGCTTCTCCGGCATCTCCGTCTCGATGATCAGCGCTTCGCCATCGTCCAGTTCGAACACTGCTGGCCAATAGATCTGGCGAGTCAGCCCGGCAGTATATTTGGTGTGAGTGAAAGCGTTGATGCCGACTTCGTCCTTCACCGCATTCTGCATCGGCAGGAACGCCTTGTTGTAGCGCAGCGGCAGCTGGGTCATCGCCTGGATCCGCTCGACGATCTCATCAGGCGAAAGGCGCGGCTTGGGGCCGACGGAATCGAGGCATTCGATCGACAGTTGCGGATCGCGTTCCTTCTCCCAATCGACCATGCGAAAGCGCACGATGAGCGCGGTCGCGTCTGGCGCGATTTGCGCGAAATTGCCGAAATGGCGATCGGGCCTGCGCGCGCTCATCAGCAGTTCGAAATCACCCTTGTCATCGGTGACGAGGTCCCGGTCGTCGAAATCGGCGTTTCCGCTCATTTCGTCATATTCGGTGATACCGATCCAGCCGTGCTGGGTGGTGAAGGTGACCATCGCACTAGTGCCGCGATTGCCTGAAATGCGATAGCTCAGATCGCCCCGGATCGGTGTGTAGAGGTAGATATCATCGGGGTTGGGCTGGTCGGTATAAACGGGGTTCCACAAGGGCGCCCAGTCGGGGTGTTCGGCATCGGCGTGGAAGAATGCGAAATAGGAATAGGACAGGTTCATCATGACCTGGCGGTAGAAATCAGCGCGATAAGCCGGGTCGTCGGGCTTCCATGTGTCGGAGATGGTCGCGATAGTCTGTTCCAGACCTTCGCGGATATAGGGAATGATGCTCGGCAAAATCTCACCGCTCACGGGCAGTTCCTCTCTTGGCGTGGGACTTGGCGAATCCCGTTTTGTGTATCTTGGCGGGTCGATGCAGGCTCCGGCAACCGAAAAGATCGCTTCAGGTCGAAGCCTTTCCCTCCCAGCCCAGCCATGTGACGGGTTCGCCAAAGCCATTGGTGCCGACAATCCTGCTGTCCATCACGCCGCCTGCGTAGCGTGCGATCGTGAGTTCGCCAGAGGGAGGAGGCTTGCTCGTCTCGCTGCGGTTGTGTCCCTTGTTCCAAGCGCTGAAGCGGGCCGAGGGCTCGCTCCCGACGCGATGAATGGTGCGGGTGCGGCTTGCTTCGATCAGCATTGCGTCAAGCGCGGCCCTTGCTTCCTCGGTCCAGTAGGACAGGCAGACTGAGTGGAATATGCAGACAGGGTCTGCCGTTTCGGCAAGCACACCAGGCAGCGTATTGAGCGCATCGCCCTCTACCAGTCGGATGTCGGTTTGCGCTACAACCTCCAGCGCGGTGGCAAGTTCTTCGCGCTGTTTGCGGAATTCTGGGAAGATCAGCGCGATCAGCCAGCGCCGTTCGTCCGCGTTGTCGGCGTGAACCGGATGGAGATCGAGCCCGGTTCGGCTGCCGACAAGGGGTAGGCGCAGCGGAGGATCGCCGCTGAATTCGCCGGTGAAGGTGAGGGGGGCTCCTTGTGCTCCGAACGGCTCCCTGTTCTTATACGCATAGGCGTAGCGATCGAACGTCAGCAAGACCCCGGCGCTGCAGCCGATCTCAATGAGGTTGAGCGGCTCGCCGACGCGGTCGGCAACGAAAGCAAACAACGGCACCATGGTGGCGCAACGGTCGGCGAAAGTGGTCTGGACCGTGGTGCTGGCCAGCGTATCGACGATTTGGGACCTTCGCTCGCGGCAGAATCGGGTGAATTCTGGCCAGGCCTCATCCGCGGGGCGGGGCGGGTCGTGCAATGTCGCGAAATAGCGGCCGAGCGGGTCATGAGGACTGCCCAGCACGAGGTAATGGATCACGGTCAGAAGGTGGAAGACCGGTTGGGCCCCGGCCTGGGCATGGGCAGCCAGTTCGATGATATCCGGATCGTCCGCGCCACCTGCACAAAGTACCGAATAGAGGGTCGCGCCGAAATTTCCGTAGCTCTGCGCGCCTGTTCGAAACGCGGCAGCGACGCTTTCCATCCGTTCTGTTGTGACCGCCATCAAGCAGGTTTCCTCCCGAGGAGCGCGCCACTATCCTTGCGCGTTACAATGCACTTGTCGTGTCGCACTAATCCAGTCACCATGCTAGCGTCTGCCAAGTCATTCGGCAGGGATTGAGGACTAACCAATTGTATCCAGGAACACATGCGGCAAGCCAGCCTGACAAGCTGGCGGTGATCCGGCCTGCCACTGGCGAGAGCCTGACCTATGCGCAGCTCAACGCGCGCTCCAATCAGCTGGCGCATCTATTGTATGACAAGGGACTGCGGCGCGGCGATCATGTCGCCTATTACCTGGAAAACTGCCTCACCATATTCGAGGTACTGTGGGCGTGCCAGCGTTCGGGGCTCTATTACACGCCGATCAATTTCCATCTCGCGGCTGGTGAAGCGGCCTATATCGTCGATAATTGCGACGCGCAGGTGCTGGTGGCTTCGGCCCAGGTTGAAGGCTCTGCAGAGCTTGGGAGGCTGGCGACGCGCTGCTCTCTCAAACTGGCGGTGGGCGGCGATATCGAGGGCTTTGACAGTTTCGAGCAGGCCATTGCCGACAAGCCCGGCACCAATCTGGCCGCAGAATTGCTCGGCGGAATGATGATCTATTCATCGGGCACGACCGGGCGGCCCAAGGGCATCAAGCGCGCTCTGTCCGATGCTCCGGTGGCAGAAGGTGTGCCAAGCTTCATGGGGCTGGTCGCAATGTATGGGCTTGATGCAAGCACCATGTATCTCTCGCCCGCGCCGATGTATCATGCCGCGCCTCTCGGCTGGACTTCCGCGACCGCTCAGGCGGGCGGGACAGTGGTGATGATGGACCGCTTCGATCCCGAAAATGCGTTGCAGCTGATCGAACGCCACAAGATCACCCATAGCCAATGGGTGCCGACCATGTTCATCCGCATGCTCAGGCTCGATCCCGAGATTCGCGCGAAATATGATCTTTCGAGCCATCGCTATGCGATCCATGCCGCCGCGCCGTGTCCGGTCGAAGTAAAGCGGCAGATGATTGATTGGTGGGGGCCGGTGATTGAGGAATATTACTCCTCGACCGAAGGCGCTGGCATGTCGATGATTTCCAGCGAGCAATGGCTTGCCCATCCCGGTTCGGTCGGGCGATCGATCAGCAATCCGCTGCATATTTGTGACGACGAGGGCCATGAATTGCCGTTTGGCGAGCCCGGGATGATCTATGGCGAAACCCCGACTGGCGCCGGCTTTTTCTATCACAAGGACGAGGACAAGACCCTTGGTTCGTCCCATCCGATCCACCCGGAGTGGCGCACTGTCGGCGATATTGGCTATCTCGATGAGGATGGCTTTCTCTACCTCACCGACCGCAAGGCCTTCATGATTATCTCGGGCGGGGTGAATATCTACCCGCAGCAGATCGAGGATGCGCTGGCGCTGCATCCAAAGCTGGCCGATGTCGCGGTGATCGGGGCGCCCAATGCTGATCTTGGCGAGGAAGTGAAAGCGGTTGTCCAGCCCGCGCCGGGCATTGCGCCGTCCGAGGAACTTGCAGCTGAAATTCAGAGTTTCGTAGCTGAGAAACTCGGCAAGCACCTGACTCCGCGTTCGGTCGATTTCGTCGATGAATTGCCGCGCCTGCCGACCGGCAAGCTTGCCAAGGGCGTGCTGCGAGACAAATATTGGGCTGAACATTCCGCCACGACGGCAACGACGACCACGGCATCGAAAGGCTGAAAGCAACCATGTCCCTTGACTATGATGATCTGATGAGCCGCCGCAGCGACGGCTGGACGTCCTCCTACACCGACAATCAATTGCTGCTCTACAACATCGCTGTCGGCATGGGCCGCGATCCGCTCGACCTCAAGGAATTGCCTTTTATCTTCGAAGAGCCCGAGCTGCGCGGCGTGCCCACGGCAGGCATGGTCATCGGTGCAGGGGGAGGTAGCCTTTACGACAATGCCGGGATCAACTGGACCGGCGTGGTCCATGGCGAGCAGCGATTGACGATGCATCGCCCACTTCCGCCTTCAGCTGAATTGACCGGTTCCTCGCGCATTTCCGAGGTGGTCGACAAGGGTGAGGAGAAGGGCGCACTGATCGCGGTTACCAGTGAGACCAAGCTGGCGAGCGGCGAAGCTTTGTTCACCACTGAAAGCGTCATCTTCGCGCGCCGCAATGGCGGTTTTGGAGGACCGCGCGACCAGGTCAAGGCACCGCATGTTCTGCCCGAGCGCGAACCCGATCTCGTGCATGTGACTGAAACCCGGCTTGACCAGGCGGCGCTTTACCGGCTGACGGGGGACCGCACTCATCTCCACATCGATCCCGGATTTGCCGAAAGGGCCGGCTTTCCTCGGCCGATCCTGCACGGGCTGTGCAGTTATGGCATCGCTTGCCGCGCCCTGCTGGCCAGCGTGTGCGAATATGATCCGGCTCGCATCCGGCAGTTCGACGTGCGCTTTACCAAGCCGGTGTACCCGGGCGAGACGATCCACACCGACATCTGGCTCGATGGCGAGACTGTGTCTTACCGCTGCCGCGTCGCTGAGCGCGATCTCGTGGTGCTCAATAACGGGCTGTGCCAGCTGAACGGGTGAGGTTTAGCCTCCGCCCAGCTCCTTCGCCAGCGCTACAACTTCCGCCGCTCCTTGGCGCAGGAAGGCGACATCGCTGCCGACCGGCACGAAGCGCATGCCCCGTTCGACCAGCTGGCGTGCATTGTCGGGAGACAGTGCGGCACAGCCGGGGATGATGTCATTCTTCGCACAGGCCGCGACGACCTTGTCAATCGCTTCGAGCACTTGGTCGGACATTTCGAGCGACAGCCCCAGACCCGTCGAGAGGGCAAGGTCGACCGGGCCGACGAACAGCCCGGCAAGACCTGGCGTGGCGGCGATGGCATCAAGATTTTCCATCGCTTCGGCGGTTTCGATCATCACGAAGCATAGCGGCTCTGCCTTCTCGCCATCTGCCGAATAATAGCTGCGCACCGGGCCGAAGCTGCGGATGCCGAGCGGCGGGTAATGCGTTGCCTGGGCCGCAATTGCCGCCTCTTCTGCGGTCGAGACCATCGGAACGATAACACCGCCCGCGCCAAGGTCGAGCACCCGCATGATCTGGTCCGAGCTGCACCAGGGCACGCGCACCATCGTCTGGGTGCCTCCCAGTTCGATCGCACGCAAAGTGTCAGCCAGATTGCGCATGTCGATGCCGCCATGCTGGCCATCGAGGCAGACATAGTCGAAACCGGCCCGGCCCATCGCCTCGGCAGCAACGCCTTCACCGATCGCCAGCCATGTGCCGATCGTGGCGCGTCCTGCCGCGACCGCTTCGCGTATTGTGTCCATTGCTCTCTCCCTCGGTGGCTTGGCTCGCGCGCATTTTGCGAATCTTCGGTTGGCGCGCCGCTATAATGAAACTATCAAATTGCATTGAGACTGCACGGGCTTGGATATGGCGTCAATCTGCCATTCGCACCGGGCGGCGGCAAAAGGGGTGAGGTATGTCTCAGGATTTCGGCATGGCGCTCGTGGATATCATCGGGGATCGCTGGGTCGAGCAGGGTGAAGATATCGGTGAGCGATACCGGGTCGACATCATGGAAAAATACAGTGCTAGCCCCGGTTGGCTCGCCAAGCCGGAATCGACCGAGCAAGTCTCCGCGATCATGCGGGCGGCGAGCGAGGCGGGCGTGCCGGTGACAGTGATTGGAGGGCAGAGCGGCACATCGGGCGGAGCAATACCGTCTGACGGCGGACTGGCATTGTCGCTTGAACGCATGAACCAGATTGTCGAAATCGACACGCTGTCGATGATGATGACGGTTGAGGCCGGGTGTATCCTCCAGCTGGCGCAGGAAGCCGCCGAAGGGGAAGGCGCGTTCCTTCCGGTCGATCTTGGCGCGCGCGGTTCGGCGATGATCGGCGGGGTGATCGGCACTAACGCCGGCGGCAACCGCGTTGTGCGCTGGGGCATGATGCGCGACATGGTGATCGGGCTTGAAGCAGTGCTGGCTGACGGCACGGTGGTGTCCTCGCTGACCAAGATGCTCAAGGACAATGCGGGCTATCACTGGAAGCATCTGCTGGTTGGCTCCGAAGGCACGCTGGGTATCGTCACCAAGGCGGTGCTGCGCTTGCGGCCATTGCCGACGACGAAACAGACCGCGCTAGTCGCGGCCAAGAGCTTCGAGGACATGATTACCGTGATGCGCCGTCTCGAACGCGATCTGTCGGGCCAGCTGTCGTCCTTCGAGCTGATGTGGGACGATTTCTACGCGGCGATGACCGATGCGCAGCTCGACCAACGACCGTGCCCGATGCCGACAGGTTACGGCATCTATGCGCTGGTCGAAGCGATGGGTGGCAGTGAAGCGCTTGATACCGAGCTGTTCACCGGCGCGCTCACCACTCTGATGGAAGAGGGGCTGGTCGACGATGCGGTGATCGCCCAATCGGCCCGCGAGCGGGATGCGCTGTGGGCCGTGCGCGAGGATCTGCTGCCCGGTATTGGCAAGCTGAAGCCCTTTGTTTCCTATGATGTCAGCATGGCGATTGCCGATATGCCAAGCTTTGTGACAGCGGCCCGCGACGCGCTCGAAAAGGCCTATCCGGGCGTGACGATGCTGTTCTACGGCCATGCCGGTGATGGGAACCTCCACGCCACGGTCAGCATCGGCAAGCTCGACGAGACCATCAAAAACGGCTTCAATGATGCGGTGTTCGGCGCGGTGCGTGATGTCGGCGGATCGATCTCGGCGGAACCCGGTATCGGAATGGACCGTATGCCGTGGCTATCCTGGACCCGGTCCGAAAGCGAGCTGGCACTGATGCGGAGCATCAAGCAGGCGATCGATCCGGCGGGAATTCTCAACCCCGGCAAGTTGTTGCCCGCCGCGTGAACTAGGAGCGCTGCGTAGTGGCATTCAAACTGAGATGGAAAGATCCCTCGCCGCCGGTCAGTGTAGAGGCTTGGCGACAGCTCGCTCGGCGCAAGCTGCCGGATTTGCCCTGGGCCTATCTTGATGGCGGGGCGGACGATCTTGTGGCGATGGAAGCAAACATGGCTGGCTTTCGACGCTGGAATCTGCGCCAGCGCAGCCTGACGGGGATCGCCAAACCGGATTTGTCGGCGACGATGGCGGGGGTGACGCTGGAGATGCCGCTGGCGCTTGCGCCGACCGGTGCCGCCGGGTTAAGCCACTGGACGGCGGAAATCGCAACGTCCCGCGCGGCCGAGGCAAGTGGAACACGCATGGTGCACAGCACGGCGGCCAGCTATTCGCTGGAGGAAGTGGCTGAAGCGACCGAAGAAAACCACTGGTTCCAGCTCTATCCCTTCTACCATCGCGGCAAGGTGGCCGAGCTGCTCGATCGCGCGCAGGCTGCCGGCTTCACTGCACTTTTCGTGACGGTGGATGTGCCGGTTGTCGGCAATCGCGAGGGCGAGCGAACCAGCGGCATGACTCAGCCCTGGACGATGACGCCGCGCCGTGCGCTCAACATCCTGTCGCACCCGACCTGGCTGTGGAATGCCATGCGTCACAAGCGGCTGGCAGCGGCGCATTATCTCGAACCGTCGGCTGCGCTACCACCCCGACCGGGCGGCCAGCTGATGGGTGCGGCAGACGATGCCGCTCGGTCTGCCGAGGCCCAGTCGCGCTATATGCAGGCCGATCTGCACTGGGACGATCTCGCCTGGATGCGCGACAGGTGGAAAGGCAAGCTCTACGTCAAGGGTGTGCTCGACGCTGACGACGCGGCAAAGTCCGTTGATGAATTTGGCGCGGAAGGGGTGGTGGTTTCCAACCACGGCGGACGCCAGCTCGGCAATGCAGTCGCCCCGATCGACGCGCTTCCCGCGATTTCCGAACGCGTCGGTAACCGCGCAGAAGTATTTCTTGATTGCGGCATTCGCCGGGGAACCGACGTGATCACCTCGATGTGCCTGGGAGCCGATGGCGTATTTATCGGCAGGCCTTATCTCTACGGGCTGGCGGCTAGCGGCGAGGAGGGCGTCAAATCAGTGCTGGAAATCTTCCGCGCGGAGATCGAGCGCGCGCTGATCCTTATGGGTTGTCCCTCGGTGGACGCGTTGGATCGTAGCTGGCTGCTTCCAGCGGGCTAGTTTCCGGCTTCAACCAGCACCTTGCCGGCCTGCTCGGCATTGCGCTGCATCGCGAAGGCCTCGTCAATTTGCGAGAGCGGGAAACGGTGCGTCACCAGGAATGACAGGTCGACGTCGCCGCTGGCCAGCATGGCGATCGCCTCATCGAATTCGTCCTCATATCCGACAGCGCCGATTATGCTGAGTTCGTGGAGCATCACCAGTCGGGCCGGAACCACGATGTCATGCGGGTCCGCGACCAGCATCAGTTTTCCGCCATGTTTGAGCGACAGAACCGCTTCGTCGAGCACGGCCTGCACCCCAGCGCAATCGAACACGATATCGGCCTGGGCGAGCGGTTCCTTTTCGTAGGGAAGCTCTGCCGATCCGAAATGTCCGGAGATGAAGGTAACCGCGCTGCCATCGACGGGATCGTGGACCGCTTTGGCGCCCATCTCCTGCGCGAAGCCACGCCGCCTGGCGCTGGGGTCGATCGTGAGAACATCGCTGACGCCTCTGGCTCGCAAGGCCGCGAGTACGCAGATTCCGATCGGTCCGGTGCCGAATATCACCACCTTGTCGCCAGCCATCGCGCCGGAGCGGTTCACCGCATGAAGGCCGACGGTGAGGGGCTCGATCAACGCTCCGGCCTCGTCGTCGATCGCATCGGGCAACTTGAAGATATTGCGGCCAAGCACCGGCGCGGGGATGCGGACATATTGCGCGAAGGCCCCCGGCGTGCGGCCGAGGCCGATGAAATTGACCATCGGGTTTGCTGTCACCCTGTCGCCGTTTGCGATGCCCTCGACCTTGCTGCCGATCGCGACGACACGGCCAGAAAACTCATGACCAAGCACCGCGCCGTCGAACCCCGCACTGGCGCGCACCATACCGAGGTCCGAGCCGCAAATGCCGCAGGAAGCAACTTCGACGACGACATCTTGCTCGCCAGCATCGGGGATATCGGTCTCGGTGATTTCGAAACGTCCGCTCTTCATGAGGCGGCTGACCATCTGTTTCGTCATGATCGCAAATCCCTCGCTTGGCCTACCGACACGCATCCATGCTCTCGCGCGCCATCTTTGCGAGCAGCGGGAAAGCCTCGGCGCGTTCTGCGGCCTGGGCGCTGGCGGCCGTTCCCCTGAGAACCCGCCCCTTGATGCCGTGAAAGATCGCCGCGAGGCGGAACAGGTTGAAGGCGATGTAGAATTCGAAATTGGCGATTTCGCTTCGGCCCGTTCGCTCGCAATAGGCGGCGATGTAGTCCGCTTCGCTGGGGATATTGAGCGCCGCCAAGTCTGCGCCTTTCAGGCCAGGTACGATTTTGGGCGGCATGCGATACATCATCGTCTGATAGGCGAAATCGGCGAGCGGGTGACCGAGCGTTGAAAGCTCCCAATCGAGCACTGCCAGCACGCGTGGCTCGGTCGGGTGGAAGATCATGTTGTCGCAGCGCATGTCGCCATGGACGACGCTGGTCGCGTCGCCCTCGGGAATGTTGCCGGGCAGCCATTCGACCAGTGCGTTGAGATCATCATTACGCCCGGCCAGCTCGTCAGCCTGATACTGACGCGTCCATCTGCCGATCTGGCGGGCGAAATAATTGCCCGGCTTGCCATAATCGCCAAGGCCGATCGCCTCGGGCTCGAAGCCATGTAGTTGCGCGATCACTTGGTTCATCGCGTCGAAATAGGCGGGACGTTCCTCGCGGCTGACATCGGGGAAAGTCGCGTCCCAGAAAATGCGCCCCTCGACCATGTCCATCACATAGAACCACGTTCCAATGACTGCGCCATCGGTGCAGACCCCGTGGATTGTCGCGACTGGAAAACCCTGCGCGCCTAGCGCTTGCTGCACACGCGCCTCGCGGTCGACAGCGTGGGCGCCTGGCAGCAATTCGCCCGGTGGTTTGCGGCGAAGCACATAGCTGCGCACGGGTGTTCTTAGCTGGTAAGTCGGGTTGGACTGGCCGCCCTTGAATTGTTCGACGCTTAGCGGCCCGGCGAAGCCATCGACATTCTCCACCATCCATTGGGCCAGCGCAGCCTCGTCGAAATCATAGCCCTCGCGCACCGCGGTGGTGCCGGTATTAGCCTCGGTGAAGGCATCGTCGCTCACGCGTTCGCCTCTTTCCATTCGCGCTTGATCTTTTTGGCGAGGCTCCATTTGTGGACCTCGGTCGGCCCGTCATAAATGCGGAAAGCGCGGACCTCGCGAAACACCTGTTCGACGATGGTGCGGTCGGTGACGCCAGTGCCGCCCATGACCTGCACGCAGCGATCGGCAATGCGCATCAGGTTTTCCGACACTGCGACCTTGGCCATCGAGCTTTCGACTGTGCCGAGCGAGCCGTTATCGAGCACCGATGCGCACCAGTCGATCATCAGCTCGGCCTGTTTGATCTCGATCTTGTTCTCGGCGAGCATGAAGCCGACGCCTTCGTGGTCGATCAGCAGCTGGCTGAAAGCTTCGCGGCGGCAGGCATAATCGGTCGCGATCTCGTGGGCGCGAATGCAGCAGCCGAGCCAGCGCATGCAATGCGACAGGCGAGCAGGGGAGAGCCGTATCTGCGCCAGCTTGAAGCCTTCGCCTGCCGCGCCCAGCATCTGATCTGCGGGCACGCGCAGATTGTCTATGGTGACGGTGGCATGGCTGCCCGGCATCGAGGTATCGATCGTGTTGGGTACCTCGTCGATGCGGATCGCCGAATCGGGCAGGTCGACGAGGAACATGCAAGCGCCTTCCTCGGAATTCGCCATGATGATACCGACTGACGCGCCATCAGCGCCGGTGATGAAGG
>JAQWKP010000107.1 GCA_029247785.1 Novosphingobium sp. | reverse complement strand
CGCATCGGACCAATTGGAACCGTCCGTATTGTCTGCAAGGGCGGTTCCGCCGGCAGCCGTGATTTCGCCGGTCACCTCTTGCGCGGGTCCTTCATCCCTTCCTGCGCCATCGGTGTCGCCGCCAAGATCATTGACCACGATGCTCGCACCCGCGCCAGCAAGAGCCAGCGCATGAGCCCTGCCCAATCCGCGACCCGCGCCCGTGACGATTGCGACTTTTCCTTCAAGCATTGCATACTCTCCCGTTGGGCTTGATCGTAGACCACGCATCTCCCGGCGACGAGCGGGGAACCAGACCCGCATCGAGAACCAATGTCGCGCTTTGTGCCACGAATCTGCTTTCGATGAAGCTCGATTCGGATAATCCTTGGCTGGGTGGGGATTGCGACCGCAATCGATTCGCTCCGCCTCTCGATCTGGCGGCGTGAATATTCGTTAGTCGAGGGAGAATTGTCTGTGACAGACACAACGTACCAGCCACATGGTCTGCTGGATGGCAAGGTGGCGCTGATCACTGGCGCCGGGCAGGGGATCGGCAAAGTAATCGCCCGGATGTTCGTTGCAGAAGGCGCGAAAGTGCTCGTCAGCGATTTCAGCGGGCAACAGGATGAGACCGCTGCAGAACTTGGCGAGGCGGCCATAGCCTGCCACGCCGACGTGTCAGTCGAGGCGAATATCGAAGCGATGTTCACCCGCGCGGTGGATGCCTACGGCCGCCTCGATGCCTCGATCCACGTCGCGGGCAATTCCGGCGGGCGCTGGGGCGATGAGATCTCCGAGGAGGAATTCGATTCGATCACCCAGGTCCACCTCAAGGGCATGATGTTCTGCTGCAAACACGCCGTTCGCGCGATGTTGCCGACCGGAGGCGGCGCGATCGTAAACTTCTCCTCGACCGCATCGATCAATTACGACCCGCTGATCTCCTTCGCCTATTCCTCGGCCAAGGCAGGGATCAATTCGCTGACCAAGAGCTTTGCCGGACGCCACGGCGCGCATGGCATAAGGGTGAATGCGATCGCGCCCGGCTTCACGCTCAGCGAAAAGAACCAGGCCGTGTCCGAAGAGATCATGGCAAGCCTGAGTTCGCGGGCCGCTCTGAATCGAGCCGGTCAACCCGAAGAGCAGGCCAAGGTCGCGCTATTTCTCGCCTCGGACCTGGCATCCTTTGTGACGGGAGTAACGATTCCCGTCGATGGCGGCTGGACTGCCAAGCTCGCCTGACGCTGGCGGAATGTGCCTAGAGTTTGCTGCGATAGCCGGGATCGGGCAAGTCGCGGCAGTCATGGCCCGGTGCTTCGCGCGCTTCCCAATAGCTTGACATATAGTCGCGATCGGTCAGGCGCCAATGGCCATCATCGCGTTTGACCGCGCGGTCGTAGCAATGGCCAATCAGTAGCAGAACATTGCTCTAAACCCGGAGAGAGTCTCCCGCTGATCGCTGCCATCCGTCCTGGCGAGCAGCGGTCGGTATATTGCAAATGATTGGCCGGAACCATATCGTCGGGCTTCACCTGCACAGGAGAGCAAATGGTCGCGAACGGCGAGAACAGCGACTTCGGACGCGGCTCAACCGCCCATAGTTGCTATTTCGGTGATCCCAGCGCCGACTTTTCCAATGCCAATATGGGGCCGCTGGAGCAGGGGTCATTGGATGCCGGTCAGTTCTATCCCGGCGACACCCGCATCTGGGGGTTCGTGGCGGCAAAGCACGCGATGAACGCCGATAATGTTGGTGCGTGAAGGCGCGTATGACTGACTGGTCCTGGGTGAGCGCGGATCTTCCGCCACGCGAGCAATCGGTTATCCGCCATATCCTTGAGGCGCGCGCCGCGCTGCATCCCGAGCGGGTGCTGGTGCAATTCGAGGACGGGGTTTCCTGGAGCTATAGTGAAACGCTGGACGAAGCGCGCAAGGCGGCGGCGGGGCTGGCGCGGCTCGGCGTGACGCGCGGCGACGTGGTGTTGGCGT
>JAQWKP010000101.1 GCA_029247785.1 Novosphingobium sp. | reverse complement strand
CCGCCAAGACCAGCATGGCGCCCATTGCAGCGCCGAGCCTGCGGCCTTCCGGGCTTGCTCCCGCGCAGTCCGTTCTCGAATGGATTGCCGCCATCGCCATGAATATCCCTTCCCAGTCGTGGCCAACCATAACGAAAGGCTCCCGCCGCGGCGAGAGCCATACCGTTAATCCATCAACTGTCTGGTGAAATTCAGATCTGGCCGATTGCCTGGTCGACGAGGGCCTTGTCGGCGTCTGCCGAGTGGTTCGCGCCGATCAGATCCCGGGCTGCAGCCGCAGCGGCATCGGCGGCAAGAACCCGCAATTCCTCGACAGCCGCGCGCTCGGCAGCGGCGATCTTGTCTTCCGCGATCTTCTCGCGCCGCGCGATAACATTTGCAGCATCAACCTCGGCCTTGGCAACGATTGCCTTGGCTTCCTGCCCGGCATGATCGAGCATCACCGCGGCGTCTTTCTCGAGCTTGGCGATCTTGTCGGTATATTCCTGTCGCAGCGCCTCTGCCTCGGCCCGTAGCTTGGCGGCATCGTCGAGCATCTCGCGAATGCCTGCGATCTTCTTGTCGAGCATCGAGGCGACCAGCGCGGGGACCTTCATGTAGACAATGATGCCGAGCAGCGCGACCATCGAGAGGGCCACATACCAGGGAGGCGCGAGCCCGAATGCCGTCGCTTCGGCGTGTTGTTCGGCGCCGGCGTGAGCCGCTTCAGCAAGGATCAAGAAATCAGCCATCTGCAAGCACCGCCTTCACTGTCGCTGCGGCCTGGTCGGCACTGACTTCGACACCTGATACCTTGGCCACGACATCGCGCGCGGCCTCAGCAGCGACACTTTCGAGGCTGGAAACTGCCTGGGCCCGGGCCTCGGCAATGCTGGCCTCTGCGGCTGACAGCTTTTCCGCGACCTTGGCATCTGCGCTCGCCAGCGCCGCTTCGGTCTGCTCGGCAGCAGCAGCTTTTGCATCGGCAATCACCGATTGCGCTTGGCCTCGCGCCTGCAATTCCCCTGTACGCGCCTGTTCTTCAGCCTCATCGGCTTCCGCATGCGCCCTCTCAGCCGCATCCAGATCGCTCTGAATCCTGGCGTTTCGGTCCTCGACAACATTCTCGATCTTCGGAACCATGCCCCTGCCAATGAAAATATAGATCAAGGCAAGGCACAGCAGCAGCCAGAACCACTGCGACTGGTAGACGAACATGAGCTGGTTGAGCTGAGGCATGGACGTGCTTTCCCGCCACCTGACGGAAAGACGGCTATAGCCGCCCCTCCGTTGCCGCGCAGACTGCCACATTGCATGGCAGGCCCCACGCGGCCCGGTGACTCAACGGAGTTAGACGGCGTAGAGGATGATCATGGCGACCGCGAATGCGATCAGGCCAAGAAGTTCCGCAGCGGCGAAGCCGATGAACAACCGGCCCTGCTGGCCGTCGGCCGCGCCCGGATTGCGCAGCGCGCCCTGAAGGAACGAACCGAACACGTTGCCAACGCCCGCAGCGGCAGCACCGACACCGATCGCCGCGAGACCGGCACCTATAACTTTTGCAGCAGCAAGATCCATTTGAACTACTCCCTTGGGAAAACGAGGTTAGATTGATGACTTAGTGCAGGTGCACCGCGTCGTTGATGTAAAGCGAGGCTAAAAGCGCGAAAACATAAGCCTGGATCGCACAGACCAGCAGCTCCAGCGCGTTGACGCCGAGGATGAATACAAAGCTGATCGCAGCGATGAAGATACCCAGTGGCGAACCCGAATTGAGGCCGTTGACGATGAAATTGCCGAACACTTCGAGCAGGATGTGGCCCGCAATCATTGCAACAAACAGCCGCAGTGCGAGGCTGAAGGGACGCACCAGGAAGGATATGAATTCGATCGGCACGATCAGCAGCTTCAGCACAAAAGGCGTGCCACTTGGCACGAACAGCTTGAAGAAATGAAGCCCATGCTTCCAGAAGCCGACGACCAGCACGATCGCAAAGCTCATGATCGCCATAAGACCGGTTACGGTGAACTGGCTGGTGACAGTAAATGGATGCTGTCCGGGAATGATCGCCAACGGAACCAGGCCGAGGAAATTTGAGAAGATGATGAAAGTGAAGATCGTGAAGATCCAGGGAACGTACTTCTTGCCTTCCGGCCCGACATTCGCAAGCACCATGCCCGAAATGAACTCAACAAAGCTTTCCACCGCCGCCTGCCAGCGACCGGGGACCAGTTCGCGCTTCATTCCGCCCCACATGAACAGGAAGGCACAGGCGAGGACGATCAGCATCCACAATGCCGAATTGGTAAAGACGAACGGCGTTCCATCCAGCGCAGCCCCACCGAGGCCCTGGATCTGGAACTGGTGCATCGGGTCGATCTTGCCTGCCTCGGCCGCCACGCGCTGATCCTCTTACTCTGCTCTCGGAAGCCCGCCTATTCGGCGCGTTCCTTTGAAATCCGCCAGATCTGGACGAAGCCAGCTGCTATTCCGAAGAACAGCATCGATAGCATCACCCAAGGACGCGTACCGAAAAGCTGATCCAGTGCGAAACCGACGATGAGACCTCCTAGCGGAGCTCCGATCAACGCCGACAACACCCGGTTGCCCTGAGACACGCCCTTTCCCGTGAAAGCGTTGCCAACAGCCTTGGGAGCCGTTCGCTCAGCCTCCGAGTGGTGCGCATCCTTGAGCCGTTCCTCCAACGAGGTCAGCCGAGGGTCCTCACCACCTTCGGGAGCCTGGCCAGTGTCATCTGTCGTCATGTCGATCATCCGTAGTTGCCGGGAAACCGCCATGATAACGGGCAACTCCCGCCGAGGCGCGCTTCCCTTAGGCGGGGCAATATCGCGAGTCAACCGCCGCCATGCTGCAACGCGGCGATCATCGGGGGAACGTTGATCATACCAGAGATTTTTGACTCAATCAGCCGTTTGTCGCAGTGTCCTAAGTCCTATGGGTCGAGTGGGAGGCAAGGCATGAAAATATCGAGAGTGGGATTGGTAATTCCGGTGTTTCTATTGGTGACAGCTTGCGGCGGAGGCTCTCCTGCAACGGTGGATGAGGCGACCGAGAAGCTGCGCGAGGGCATGACCAAAAACGACTATTCGGTCACCTGGATCAATGTTGTCGAAAAAGGTGAGCCCGGAGAATTCAGGGCTTTCATTGACCGAGTGAAGGATGACGACCCGGAAACCAACGAAACCCAGCTGTGCAATGCTACGGTTACATCCAATTCTTCAAGCTGGAGTTGCAATTCGGCCAAGCCATCGATGATGACGCAGGCCGCGAACAGGCTGATCAGGGACTATGAATCGCGCAAGATCAAGGTGAGCGACTACCACCTAGAACGGACTGGAAAGGGGAACGCCTTTACCGGCTATATCGAGCTGGTTGACCCCAACACTCGCAAGCTAGTGAAAGTCCCCTGCAAGGGTGACCAGAAGGAAACCAACTTCGATATCGATTGCGATCAGTCTTTTAGCGACGGAACCAGCTAGGCCCGGGCCTGAATTTCTCGCGTAAGTGATGATGGCCAGATTGAGCACATCAAACTTGACCTAGGACCGCCCGGCGCTTCGACACCCAGGTTATGGGCAGCGCGAATCGCGTAGCGGCGGCGCGCCGGTCCGCGTTTTCCAGCTGAGATCGGGGGCCTGGTACATCTCACCAGATTTGGTCTGCGCGATGAGCAGACAGCCTGAGGTGAAGGCGTAATCTTCCACCGTGGCGTGCTGTTCGGCAGCCTTTTGGGCGTAGACGGCTTTGCGCTTGATGTTGATGTCATCGACCATCCTGCGCAAATCTGCATTCGATGCACCGACGATACCAAGATAACCGTCAACCTGCTGGCCGACTTCCTTGGCAGCGAGAGCAGCGGCATACTGCGGGTCACGTGCAGCCGCCACGGCAGTGGCACTAATAGCACCAAGCACCAGGGCTACTGCTCCGGCGGCACCGCCGAGGCGGCGTAAAAGGTTAGTCTGGGTAAGTTTTTTCATCAGAATATACCTGCGTTTTCTTCAATCGTTTGTTCGGCGTCAGCTGCGAGCCGGTAAACCACTTCCTGTTTGATGTTGATATTGAGCTCGATAACGATCGGCTTGTCCGGTGCGCTGACCGAAATGCAACCTGCCGGCATCATCGCTCCTGCCATCAACATGACCGCCCCGCCCCATGCGAAACGGCCCGACCATCCTTGCTGCTGCGTTGCCTGCGTCATGCAGGCGTTTCTCGCAGCCCTTTGCAGGCTGGTCAATCTTGGCATTGTCATGGCACTTTCTCGCTTTCGGGAGGCTGAATAGAGTCGTCAGCTAAGGTTGTTGGATTGACCACGCGACCGGGCGGAACCGGCAAATCGACAAGGCCCATGGTTTCCGGATTGCGCAGATAGTCCGCATCGTAAAGCGATCGGACCGACGTCACGAGACGCAGGAATGGCGCGCGAACATTAACCTTGAAGCGGATCGGTAGCTTGGCCACCTGCTTGGTTATGAAATTCCGGCTCGCCAGATCGCCCTGACCGAGCCCATCGAAAGTGACGCGAGTGACGATTTCGCCTTCAAGCGAGCCGTCCATGTCGATCTGCATCCGCTTGTAATCGAGCGATCGCAAAGCATCGAAGGCAAAATTGCCCATCGGGGACAAGTCTTCATAGGTCAGTTCGCCGACATAGGAGACATTGCCGCCAGGTGGCAGCGAGACAAGGCTTCCGCCATCCATGCGTCCGCCATCTTCATCGAATACCAGTGGAATTGTGCCTTCAAACTGGCCGGTCGCGGACAGGTTCTCCATCTCGATATGCTTCAGGAATCGCCCGGCATCGAGCTCCTTGATCCTCAGGGTGTAGCGCAGGACTTCTTCGGACCCGATCGTCATCTTCACCGGGTCAAGCGTGAGAGTGCCGCCCAGGAACGGCCAGTGAGCACCCTTCACGTTCAGGACGTAATCGGGCTCCATCGCGAATGTCAGATGACTTCAATGCCCGGATTGATCGCTGCAATGTTCAATTGTTGATTTGGTGCCGTGACAAGGCCGAGAAGGTCAGTGAATACCACGGTGCCAGACAAGCCATCGACCGGCCCGAAGGCCGCGGCGAAATCGAGGGAATCGGTCGTCGCCTGCCCGCTGCTGGTGATCGCCTCCTCATTCCAGTCGATACG
>JAQWKP010000068.1 GCA_029247785.1 Novosphingobium sp. | reverse complement strand
GACGCGGGAGTAGGATTGTTCGATCTCAAGGCGTTCGATCTCAATGTCCGATGCCTTGGCTTCCTGGATCTGCAGGCTCTCGTCTATCAGGTTGCGCAGCACCTGCAGCCGCAGGTTCTTGAGTTCCTCATCGGTCAATTCGCCTTCGTTGGCGGCCAATATCAGAGCAAGTCGCTGCTCAACGTCGGTGCCGGTGATGACGTCGCCATTGACCACGGCGGTCGCTTTGCGGACGTTAGGATTGAGATTCTCGAATATCTGGATATCGTCAGGGAAAGAAATCACGCCCTGAGCCGAGCTCTGGGCCTGCACGACCGAGCTGGCCAGAACTCCCGAGAGCCCAAGGGTGAATGCTACCCGAAACAATGCTTGCTTGCGTATGATTGCCATCGCCTTGATTGAATTCCCGTATCAGACCGGACTTATCCGGTTGTTGCGGCCCCACTCCGCTTTTGCGGACCGAGCCAGATGCCTTGCCGTATTTGCGTCGGCGCGGCTTAACCGAAACTGAGCGCGCTCGATAGCGCCTTTGCGCTATGCTGCCAACGGTTGGGGCCGGTGGATTACCGGAAACCCAGCTTGCGTAGTGAAAAATGGACCTGAAAAGTATCGCCCTTTTGCGCATCGCCGGTTGCCACATAGTCGCGACGCCAGGTTAGTGAGATATCCAGGCAGTCGTCCTGATATGCCGCGCCAATCCGCGATCTCAGAGGCTGGAAGCCGTCGGACCCAAAGACCGGATCTTCGGTGCTGGCGGTCAGATTGACCACTCCGGAGCCGAATAGCGACCAGTATCTGGCAAAGGCGATTCGTCCGGCGACGCGTACTTCTTCGCGGTCAGCAAGGTCTTCGATTGTCCCCGCGACGTTACGGTTAAGGTGGACATAACCAACTTCGATATAGGTCCGGTGGTCACCGATACTGGCGTCGAATTCATGGCGTCGCACCGCAAGATTGTCCTTGTCCAGCCTGAATCGGTGAACAAATTTGACCATATTGTGGAACTGCACCTCGGTTCGGCCGACGACGTCGGACGTGCGATTGGTGAGGCCGGTGCCGTCGGGTAGGATCGTCGGTTCATTGGACAGGCGGATTGATTGACCGACAGTTGTCTTGATCCGCCAACCCGGCCGCTCAAGCTGCCAGTCGAAGCCATAGGTGAAGCGCACGCCGTCCTCGACCCGATCGTAGCCGGGGAAGCGGTTGAGCGCGAACAGGTTGCTGTCCTCAAGGTCAATCGCGCGGGCATCCTCATTGGGCACCGCAAGGTTGCGGATCGGCGGGCTGGCAACCAACTGCACGCGCGGGGTGAAAACCTGTGTGCCGCCCAGAGCCCTGCCGACGAACGGCCATTTCATGTCGATCGCGCCGACCGCAATGCCTCGAGTCTGCCAGCCGCTGTTGCCGCGATAGATTGCGGTTGCGGACAATTGGTTGTTACTCGAATGGTAGACATCGCCGCGAACCAGGGCGGTCACCGTTACTACCTGCCCCATCCTGGTGATCCGCCTCATATCCCACTGCGCCTTGGCGAAGGCCCGCTGGGTGTCCTGACCACGATTCCTCATGATGGCGAGTGAATTGACGTGGAGTTCGACTTTCCCGCCCGCCACCGGATTGCGCAGGCGCCGGCGGTAGTCGATCACCGGCAGCGCGATCGGGACCTGGCCCTGGTCGTCCCCGACGCGAAGGGTCTGGGTCGCCCAGCCGGCAATCGACAGGTAGCTATGATTATCGATCCGTTCGATGTTCACGGTGGAACGCAGCCGGTCGTCGCGGCTGATATCGTAGCGCCTCATGAACGTGCGGTCAGTCGCGCGGCGCACGGACCCGGTCACGCTCCAGGCCGGGCTGAGCTGAAACTTGCCGTTAGCGAATAAATAGCCGCGGAACGCGTTTTGTTTGGCTGGAACTCCGCCGGAGATTGGGATTCGCCTGCTTGAAGTCGCATAACCAGTGATCTGGTACGCGCCCTTTTCGGTCAGGGCGCGGTATTCAAGAGCCCCCATCGGCGCCGCCTTGGTATAGACATAAGCGGTCGCTGTCAGGTCGCGATTGTCGGAGATGCGAAGGTAGAAAGAATCGCTGATTTCGACACCATTTGACGGAGTCAGGCGGAAATCCGGGATCAGAATTCCCGATGTTGCCTGCCCGTCAGTCCGCATCTTGAGCCCGGGCAGGGGCAATCCGACGACACCGAACAATTCCAAGCGTGCGCCCTTGAACGAAACGCTCCGCTTGTCGGCGTTGTAAGTGACTTCGCGCGCGGCAATTCGCCAGCTTGGCGCTTTCGGACAGCCATGGCTGTCTTCGACCGGACATGCGGAGTAGGCCGCTTGTTTGAGCGTGACCGAACCATCGTCATTCCGCTCGCCCGATCGTGCGGCAAGCCGGCCGCCCTCGCGCAGAGCGAGCAGCATTTCCTCCATTCCACCGGTCTCGAATTTTTCGGTCAGCTCGACAAATTCGGTGAACAGTTGGTTGCCGTCCTTGTCGACCATTCGGACATTGCCTGTGGCGATGATTACACCGGTGGTTCGGTTCCAGCTCACCTTGTCTGCCCGCACCGACTGATTCACCTGGCGCATGATAACTTCGCCGAGGGCGACGACCATTTCGTCATCCTCGTGATACTGCAGTTCATCGGCTTCGAAAGCGATCGGTTCGCGGGCCTTGGAGGTTTCGGACGTGGCTTCGTCCGTGCCAGTTTCGGCATGGGCGGTGCTTGTCGTTGCGACGACGAGCAGCGCAGCCACGCAAAGCGCTGCACAGGAGACATGCAAGCGGTTCAAACAGGCATGCAGCAATGGCGGCAGGGCTGGGAGCATGGCTTGCCTATCGCACTGCCCGCGCCTAACTGCAATGCAGGCTGACAGCAGTTTACCGCCAAAAAGCCACGTTCTCAGGAGTTTTGATGCAAATCCAGTTCCTCGATGCGCCTGCGGGGCCTGCTTCCCGGCTTGTCGTCCGCCTCGTGAACCTGGATGCAATCCCGGCTGACCTTGAAGCGCTGCTGGCCGAAGGCGCCCGTGCTTCGCGGTTTACTGGCAAGGCCGGGCAGGTTTTTGAGGGGTTTGTTGAACGGGCCGGACAGGTTGTGCGCGTCGCGCTGGCCGGGATCGGTTCGGCGGGCGCCAAGGACCGGCGCGCAGCGATTGAGCGGGCTGGAGCGGGGATTTCGACGAAATATCTTGCCTCGGGCGAGACCAGGATGCTGATTGACTTTACCGATACCGGATTGGCAGCGGACGAGGCGGCATCCTTTCTGCTCGGCCTGCGGCTGCGCAGCTGGCGGCATGATGTCTATCGTACGACGCTGAGCGACGACAAGAAGCCTTCTTTGACCGATATCTCAGTGATCGGCGCGCCTGCAGGCACCGAGGAGGAATGGCAGGCCGAAGCCGCGCTTGCCGAAGGTGTCGAATTCACCAGGGAACTTGTCACCGAGCCCGGCAATGCAATCTATCCCGAAAGCTTCGTCGAACGCTGCCTTGAGCGGCTGAGCGGCACTGAAATCGTGCTGCGGGTGCTCGACGAGAAAGCGATGCGGTCACTGGGCATGGGGGCGCTACTCGGTGTATCCCTGGGCTCTGCAAGACCGCCGCGAATGCTGGTCATGGAATGGCTGGGCGGCAAGGCGGGCGAGCGTCCGCTTGCCTTTGTCGGTAAGGGGGTGACGTTCGATTCGGGCGGCATATCGATCAAGCCGGCTGGCGGCATGGAAGACATGAAATGGGATATGGGCGGCGCTGGGGCCGTCGCCGGGGCGATGCTGGCCCTTGCCAGCCGCAAGGCTGCCGCCAATGTCATCGGTATTTGCGGGCTGGTCGAGAACATGCCCGACGGCAAAGCGCAGCGGCCGGGCGATGTTGTCACCTCTATGTCGGGGCAGACGATCGAAGTCATCAACACCGATGCTGAGGGACGCCTCGTGCTGTGCGACGCACTGACCTATATGCAGCGCGAATTTGAGCCTGCGGCCATCGTCAACCTTGCGACATTGACCGGGGCGATGATCGTCGCGCTGGGCCATGAATATGGCGGGATGTTTGCCAATGACGATGATCTCGCCGGCAAGCTTGACAAGGCCGGCAAAGACAGCGGCGACAAGCTGTGGCGTTTCCCGCTGGGGCCAGCCTATGACAAGCTGATCGATAGCCAGATCGCCGACATGAAGAACACTGGCCCGCGTTTCGGTGGTTCGATCACCGCGGCGCAGTTCCTGCAGCGCTTTATCGAGAATGGCACCCCCTGGGCGCATCTCGACATTGCCGGGATGGTCTGGGCTGACAAGCCCGGCGCAACCTGGGCCAAAGGTGCCACCGGATATGGTGTACGGCTGCTCGACCAGTTCGTGCGGGACAATTGCGAGGGCTGATTCCGGCAAGACGATGCGGGTCGATTTTTACCAGCTTAGCCGCGATCCTGCCGAGGCGGTAGTTCCGCTGCTCGCGCGGGCGACGATCAATGCCGGTGAAAAGCTGTTGGTGGTCTCGGCTGACGCAAGCCAGCGCAAGCGCATTAGCGAAGGCCTGTGGTCACAGATTCCCGATAGTTTTCTCGCCCATGGCCATGCGGGGGAAGGGGCTGAGGCGCGCCAGCCGATCTTGTTATCGGATGCTCCCGAACCCGCCAATGAGGCGGGCTTCCTGCTGCTTGCCGATGGACTATGGCGTGACGAGGCTGCTGGCTTTGACCGCGTTTTCCTATTGTTTGGCGATGCTGAGCTGGAGGGCGCGCGTGAGTGTTGGCGGATGCTGGACGAGCAGGAAGGTACTGAGCGCCATTTCTGGAAGCAGGAAGGTGGCAAGTGGCGCGAGATGGGCTGAGACTTGTGCTCGCCACCCCAGGGATTAGACTTTGCCTGACAAATCCTGAGGGGGAATGACAATGCGAAATTTTGTGGTGGGCGCACTTGCCCTTGCCTTGGCTGCATGTGGCGGTTCGGACGAGCTCATGCCGCCAGAGCCTTATGAACTAGGTAACTATACGATACCTGCCGGGGTAAGCTTTCCCGATGATGCCGACCTTTTTGGGCGGGCTGCGCAAACACTGAACGGCGTGGAACAGGAAACGTTCATTTTCAAGACCGGCCTTTCGACCGAGGCGTTACTCGCGTTTTTTGACGAAAAGAACATGCGCCTCAAGAAGCAGGAAGACGACACCTATGAGCTTTATGTTGGCAGCCTGTCCAATGATACGGAAATAGAATTGCGGTTTGACAAGTTGCCCGCTGAAGCGTCCGGCGAGACAATATACAATCTGCAGGTCGGCAGCGCCGTCGTCGATATTCCGGTTACGTCCAAAGAGGCGACATAGGACCTTTTTGGCAAGAGGGTTCAGACTTGCCTTCAGGGGGCTTGCCGTTGCGGGACAGCGCGGCTAGGGGCGCGCGAACCCAAATTCCCTAACATTCGTTCGCAAGGAAAAGCCCATGGCGGTCACCCGCACCTTCTCGATCATCAAGCCCGATGCCACGCGTCGCAATCTCACCGGTGCGGTTACCAGCAAGCTGGAAGAGGGCGGCCTAAGGGTCATCGCTTCCAAGCGCATCCGCATGAGCAAAGAGCAGGCCGAAGGCTTCTACGGAGTTCACAGGGAACGCCCATTCTTTAGCGACCTCGTCGCCTTCATGATGTCGGGGCCGGTGGTCGTGCAAGTGCTTGAAGGTGAGGATGCGGTGAAGCGCAACCGTGATATCATGGGCGCGACCAATCCCGCCGATGCCGCAGAGGGCACGATCCGCAAGAGCTTCGCCGAATCGATTGAGGCGAATTCGGCCCATGGATCAGACAGCGACGAAAATGCAAAGATCGAGATCGACTTCTTCTTTGCGGCAGATGAGATCGTCGGCTGACGCTTTGCAATTATGGCTTTCCGGCCTATCTAACCTGCAAAGGAGATGATCGATGCAAGGCATGGGTGAAGGCGGCGAGGACTGCCCATTCGAATTCAATTTCGACGAAAAGTCATTCAAGGTTGGTGATACAGTGAGCTACCGTGTCAACGGCAGCCTCGAGGGGTTCCCCTTTGTCGGGACGCTGCTCGAAGTGCATGACGATCACGTGGTGATCGCTGGCGACCCCAGCGATCCCGAGGCGCATTACCACGGCACCCGCGAAAGCCGACCGCTGGTGGACTACGCCCAGATCTAGAATTCGTCCGCCGCGTCGAGCAACTTGGTGAGCCGCTTGGGCGCGACTGCACGCCAGCTGCGCTGGAGCCAGTATTCGATGTGCTCCCAGGTGACATCTTTGCGGCTGAGGACGATTCCGACCCAGCCTGATGCGCCGTAATAAGCCGGCCTGAAATATTTGTCGGGCGCCTGTTCTATCAGCCCCTCCATCTCGTCGATCCCGCTGGTCTTGATGAGCACGGCAATGTGCTCCGAGCCATGATGCCTATTGCTGAAATGAGCGAAATATTTGCCCTTGGTGATCCGCCAGCCGGGTGAGCCGTGGGTGTCCCGGGCTTCGGCCTCAGGCAGCGCCATCGCGATCTTGCCGATTTTTTCCAGCAGCCAATCCGGTGAAGTCTCGCGCGTCACCAGCTGTGCAAGGCAGCGCGAAAATAGCTGGTGCTCGGCGATTAGCACTCGGGCGGCGAGGCTTTCGGGCGTATCTCCGGGCAGGACGGCGACCGGTGTCTGGCCAAGGATCGGACCGTCATCGAGTTCGGCCGTGACGAGATGGACCGTGACCCCAGCCTGGCTGTCCCCTGCTTCCAGCGCCCGCTCATGGGTGTGCAGGCCGGGATATTTCGGAAGCAGAGAGGGGTGAATGTTGAGCATCCTTCCTTCCCAGCCTGAAACAAACTGCGGCGAGAGAATGCGCATGTAACCGGCCAGCGCGACATATTCCGCGCCGCTTTGCCGGATCGCTGCATCCATCGCCATGTCGTGATCGACCCGCTCCATACCCTTGTGCGAGAGGATAAATGTCGGGACGCCTTCAGCCTCGGCAAGCACCAGGCCTGCCGCCGAAGTTTTATTGCTGGCGACCAGCACGATCT
>JAQWKP010000062.1 GCA_029247785.1 Novosphingobium sp. | reverse complement strand
ATCTTTATTTTTCCAATTTGATGGACCAAGGCCGAGTTCCAGTACCGATCCCTCCTCAAGGTGTAGCCCGTAAAAGTCGATATCTTCCTGGACCAGGCGATAGTGGTAGGGCGCAGTCGGCTCCCAGCGCAGGCCTTCTTCGATGGCGTCGTCCGTCAGCTCTCGGTTGGCCTTGACCTCGTCGAACTGGTCAGGATGGGTGAGCAGCGCGAACAGCGTAATGCCCATCTGCCGCCACGATGTGCCGCCGCCGGCCACCATTACCAGCTTGGCGTGAGTCATGATTTCCTCGTCGCTGAGCGGGCGCGGCTCCTGTCCGGGCAGTCGCAGCGTGCTTTCGATGAGGTAGCTGATCAGATCGTCGCCCGGGTCCTTGCGGCGGGCCTCGACCAGTTCGAGCAGCAGCGATTCGACCAGTTGGAAGTTCTTCATCCGGTCTTCCATCGTGATGTCACGACTGGTGCTGGTGGAGTTGAGATAGGCGTGGCGGAAGCGCAGCGCCTCGTCGCCGTCAAGGCCAATGCCAGTGGTGATGGTATAGACCGGGATGCGAGCGCAATATTCGATATTGAGTTCCGCGCGGTCCTTTTGGTCAAGCCGTTCAATCAGGCGATCGATAATCGAATCGATCGTCTTTTCGCGCCACCAGCCCAGCGCCTCATTCAGTTGGAATTTTGGCTGGATCGTACGGCGATAGGCGCGGTGCCGGGGCGGATCGAGTTCGAGCAGACCTGTGCCCTTTTCGCCGACCCTGGGGTCCATCTGGACCTTGCTGGAAAACACCTTTGGGTCGCGGAACGCGGCCTCACATGCCTCATAGCTCAGCACCGTGTAATGCTGGCGGCCGACGGCATATTGATGGCGTTCATAGCTTAGCGGCAGGCCAAGAACCTCACGCAGTTTGCCCTTGTGCACCGGGGCCTTGGCCCGCAGGGCATGGATCTCGTCCGTCACGTCTCGCTCAACGAAATTGCCCATGGTCTCGGCTTCGCGGCGGACGTCGTAGAGCTCTTCATAGAGCGGGTCGTCGGTGGTGAGGACGTCCTGGGTCATGATGGTTACTCCTGGGATACTGGTTCGCCGGCCGCGACAGCTCTCGCCATGCGCGCATCGGCATCTTCGAACTGCATGCGTCTGGCTGAGTACAGCACCAGCGCCAGGCCGATGGGCACGAGAATAAGCAGGCTGAGCATGCCGGTGACAAGCGATCCGCTCAGCACGCTGATCTTGCCGGCCCAATAGGGGCCCATGCCAGAGGATATGACGATTGAGACCAGCGTGAAGCTTGCCGAGGCTGAACCGCGCATGCGCGGAATGACGAGGTCCTGGATCATCGCTGCCGTCGAGCCGCCCCACATTGCGCCAAGCACCGCCAGCACGGCCCGCGTGGTCAGAAAGGCCTCTACTGTCTCTACCGAAAGCATGACGACGACGCCGATCAGATTGCAGATCGCGCTGAATCCCATGATCCACAGCGGAGCACGCAGGTCGTGTTTTTTCCACCTGTCGGCCAGAATGCCGCCCAGCAGCACGCCGATAATCGCGCCGACAAGATTGATGATGCCGATATAGAGGCCGACCTTGTCCGGCGTCAGCTCAAAGCTGCGGATCGCATAGGGAACCGTCCAGATGCCAATTCCCGCACCGGCACAAGCGAACAAGGCGGAAGCGGACATAGCGGACACGAATGTCGCGTCGCCAAATGTAAGCTTGAACAGCGGGCGGTCCTTCATTGACTGGATTTGCGCCCAGGTCGTGACCGAATAGACCCCGATCGCCACGGCGACCCATTGCGCGGTATCGCCGGTCAGCCAGATGAGTGCGCCGCAGGCCGCGATGATCCCCGCTGCCAGTTTCAGGTTGCTGACAAGTCCTTTGCTGCCACCAGCGCGATAGGCGCTGGCGAGCGTGAAAGGTGGCAGCGCGGTCGCGAACTGGCCGATGATGAAGCGCACTGGCGGAGCGTCGCGGGCATCCTTGCGCACTGGCTCGCGGATGGTCAGGATTAACAGAGCGAGCACCAAACCCGGTAGGCCGGCGATCAACAGCGCTGCCTTCCACCCGGCGAGCGCACAGCCATCGAAGAATGGTACTGAAGAGCAGGCCGTTGGCCAGTTCTGCAGTACATAGCCGCCCAGGATCATCGCCAGTGCCCCGCCGATGAACGTACCGGTGAGGTAGATGCTCATGACGATCCCGCGCCGGCTCTGCGGGAAGATGTCGGCCAGCAACGATGTCGAGCAGGGAGCCGCCGCTGCCTCGCCGACACCCACGCCGATGCGGGCGATCGCCAGGACTAGAAAATTATTCGCCGCCGCGCCCAGCGCGGTCATGCCGGACCACAGGGCGAGGCCGAAGGCCATTACCTTCTTGCGGCTGAGTCCGTCGGATATCCGGCCCATGGCAATGCCGATAACCGCATAGAAAACAGCGAAGGCAGTGCCCATGAGGAAGCCGAGCTGCGCATCGTCGAGCTTGAGGTCGGCCTTGATCGCTTCGGCCAAGATCGAGATGATGGAGCGGTCAAGATAGTTGAGCAGATTGGCCGAGGCGAGCAGACCCAGCGCGTAGTATGCCGACTTGGGGACGCGCGTTGCCGCGGGCGGCGGTTCGCCGCCCTTTTCTGCAGTTGTTGCCAAGCGCCTGTCCTCTCGGCGAAGTCGGCAGTCCGGCCCCGGGGCCGGACTGCCTTACGACCATACGGTCTTACGAAATGCCGAGAAACTTCTTGGCGTTGTTGCAGATGATGTCGCGAGTGTCATCTTCCGGAATTCCTTCGAAATCGCGCATGATGATCTCATGCGAATTGGGGAAGGTGGTTTCCGAATGCGGATAATCCGAGGACCACATGATGTTCTTGCCGCCCGGTAGATCGCGATTGAGGACGCCGGTGCGGTCCTGGATGAACGAGGCCCAGACATTCTGGTCCATATAGTAGCTTGGTGGATTCTTGAGCTTGCTCTCGGTCCAGTAGCGTTGCTTTTCCCAGGTGCGGTCGAGATATTCGGCCAGCCAGGCCATCCAGCCCACGCCGCTTTCGATACTCCCGATCCTTAGATCCGGGAAACGGTCGAAAACGTAATTATAAATGAAGATGCCGATTGGTTCGGCCATCGCCAGCTTCGACATCGGCATGTCGGCGAGGAAGTAGCGCTTGTCGCCGAAACGCGGCACGCGCGCGCCAAGGTGGAAAGTTGCAGCAATGTCGTTGTCGACCAGGACCTTCCACAGCTTGTCCCATTCGGGGTCAGAATATTGCAGCTCGCCCTTGGGGTCGCCGGTAAGCGCCGAGACTTGACCGGCCTTCATGCCCGCTACATTAGAAGAGGTATCCCACGCGTCCTTGTTCTGCGGGAAGGCGGGCAGGTTGATCGCCCGGAAACCCTGCTTGGCAAGGCGCTTCACATGCGTGACGGTTTCGTCGACATCGCGCGCCGGTACATAGCCGACCGGGAACAGCCGGTCAGGCGCGTGGCTGGCGAAGTCCATCACCCAGTTCGACCAGGCCTCATAGCTGGCGATATAGAGCTCATTGTCGAAGCTGCCGAGCGGTCCGCCGCCGAACATCAGCGCATGGTCCATGCCGTCAGTGTCCATGTCGCCAAGCCGGGTCTCGGGATCCCAGATCTGGCGGACGTCGGACAGGCGGCCCTTCATCTTGAAGTCCTTGCCCTTACGGCCGGCCTGGTTGTTGATCATCATGAAGGGGCGGCGGTTGCCCTCGAACTCGATGTAGTCACCGTCGTCTTCATGGATGAGCTTGGGGGCCCGGTCCTTGAGATGCGAGGGGAGGTAATTCGCCCACATGTCATGCGGCGGATCGATATGGGCATCGACGTCGAAAATCGGGCCGAGATGCCAATTGCTCATCTTCGATCCCTTGATCGCCGGATCTGCTTCGCTCATCTCCCAGTCTCCTGATTGTTGTCTGCAGTATCTTCAATTATTCGAAATAGCGAACTGAATGTCGACATTTTGAATTGTTAGTGCCGCCGTGTCAAGCGAACGACTCGCAATTCGGTCAATCTAATCGCAATTCAGAAGCATCGCACCATAACCATATCCGCCATTGACCGCCATGCATGTCTTCGCTCCGGCAACCTGGCGCTCTCCGCCACGGCCCCAAAGCTGGGCGCATGCCTCGTGGGTGTGGCCATAACCGTGGAAGCGCCCCGCTGAAAGCTGGCCGCCGCTGGTGTTGAGCGGCAGCTCTCCGGTGATCGCAGTACGCTCACCCCCGGCGATGAAACCCGCTGCCTCTCCGCGACCGCATAGCCGGACGGCCTCCAGCCACAGCCAGACATGGATCGAGAAGCCATCATAGATCTGCGCGCAATCGACATCCTTGGGAGTCCAGTCGGTGCGGTTCCACAGCATGTCGCCGCATACTTCGGCTGGCGTCATGGTGAAATCGCCTGAGTGCAAGCCTTCGCCGAAGGCACCCATCGACATGCCCATCGCCTCGATATTGATCGGCGGATTCTTGAGGTCCTTGGCCAGGTCCTTGGCCGAAAGCAGGATCGCGGTTGAGCCATCGATATGCGAATCGCAATCATAGAGCCGCAGCGGCGTCGAGATCATCCGCGCATCGAGATAGTCATCGATAGTGATCGGCTTGCGGTAGATCGCATTGGGGTTGTGCATCGCATGGCGCCGTCCGTTGACGGCGACCCAGCCAAGCTCTTCCTCGCCCACCCCGTATTTGTCGAAATAGGCTTGGGCATAGAGCGCCCAGAGATTGACCGGCGAATAGGCGTGATAGGGCACGGTGAAGGCGTTGTTGCCCGGATCGACCCGCTCGCGGTTGCCGGTGAGCAGGGTGGAGGAGCGCGAGGTCATCCGCGCGGTCGCCTGCGCCACGCTGCGAAAACACAGCACATGTTTGCATAGCCCCGTGGCGATCGCCATGATTCCCTGGAAGATCGCGGCCATGTGCCCCGGACCCTCATGCGAGGAGGGATTGGTCCAGACTGGCCGGATACCAAGCGCCATCATCGTCTCTACCGTGCCGACCGGTGATATTCCGCCGCCTTCGGGCGTTTTCCCGGGATGACAGATCAGCCCGTCGACATCGTCGACCGAGATTCCTGCATCGTCGATCGCCTGCAGGCAGGCTTCGAGCGTCAGTTGCAGCGCAGACCGGTCCGATGGCCGGCCCGCCTTGGTCTGGCCGATGCCGGTGATGCACACCTGTTTCTCAGGATAGTCCTCACGCTTCATCGCCAGCTTCCCCGTCAGGAGTGAACATCGGCAGCCAGACATCGTCGAGATGTTCGAAGCTGACCTTGACACGCATCCCGCTTGTCACGGCTTCCGGCGCAGCGAGGATATTGCTGAAGATGTACAACTCGGCCTGTTCGTCGAGTTCCACCGCCGCGAATACAAATGGCTCATCAAGGCCGGGCATCCAGGGCTGATGGTTGATCGTGAAGGTCTTCACCTTGCCTTTGCCCGACACTGCGGCTGACGCGACCGTTTCCGTGCGGCAGGCCGAACAGATCGGCAGCGGCGGATGCTGGTAGAGCCCGCAGGTTCCGCAACGCTGGATCAGCAGCTCGCCGTTCTTGCCGCCGGTCCAGAAGGCCTCGGTCTCGGGAGTGAGCAGTGGCAGTTTGCGGGCAGGCATTGAATTGGACCGGGCGGTCAAAACACCACTCCTTTGACCTTCAGATCAATGATGCCGTCTTCGTCATATCCCAGGCTGTCCAGGATCGCGTCGCTATCCGCGCCGAGCTCGGGCGAGCGACGACCAGGCATCGCCTGTTTGTCGAACAGCACCGGCACGCTGACCATCGGGATGGTAGAGCCGTCGCCATAGTCGACATGTTGCAGATATTGATTGGCCTGGACCTGCGCGTCATCCTTCAGTTCGCCAACATGCTTGACCACGTCCCATTGGCCGTCCTGCTTCTCTAATATCTCGCACCATTCGGACAGCGTCTTAGACGCAAACAGCGCCTTCATCTCGGCGTGGCAAGCCTCGCCATTCTCTTTCCTGACGCCGGCTTCAACATAGCGCGGGTCCTCGGCCATGTCGGCCCGCCCGGCGACCTTGCAGAAGTCTGCCCAATATTTGTCAGCCTGCAGCATGCATAATGCGATGTGCCGCCCATCGCTGGTCTCATAGGTATAGACCAGGACATTGAACGGCACGCCGTCGCCCATCCGGGGGAAGCGGTCGACACCATCGGCGGTCGATTGGCAGATGAAGCGCTGCTGCGACCACATCGCCGCACCGAGCAGCGAGACATCCACTTCAGAGGATTCGCCGGTCAACGCACGCTTGGCAATCGCCGCGCAGATGCCGCCTGCCAGCATCGAGCCCGACAGCGTATCGCCAAATGCCGGTCCCGGAGGGCCGACCGGGCGGTCTGCGCCTTCCTCGGTCATGGTGGAGGACAGGCCGCCGCGCGCCCAGAAAGTGATCGCGTCATAGCCGCCTTTTTCGCTTTCCGGCCCATTCGGCCCGACGCCGCTGCCGCTGGCGTAGATCAGGTCGGGGAATTGCTCGCGGATGGTGTCGGAATCGATCCGCATCTTGCGGCGAGCGCGCGGCAGCAGGTTGGTCAGCAATACGTCGGCGTCCTCAAGCAGCTTCATCAGCACCTCGCGGCCTTCCTCCTGCTTGAGGTCGAGCGTGATCGAACGCTTGCCGCGATTGTAACTTTCCCAGCTGTAATCGATATTGCGTGCATTGTTCATCAAAGCGCCGGTCTGCAGTCCGCGCAGCGGATCGCCGGAGGGCGGTTCGATCTTGATGACATCGGCTCCGAGGTCCGAAAGGAAACCTCCGCAGGCAGGTACGAAGGCCCACATTGCGACTTCAATCACCTTGATACCTTCTAACGGTCTACCCATACTTCTCCCCAATTTCAGGCTGTGCGCGGCTGCAGAATAGCATTGGCCATGCGGGTCCGAGAAAATTCTCTATTGCGAAGCATGGAACGAAATGGCGAATTGGGTCAATAGAACATCACCTGTTCGACGAAAGGAATCCGAATGTCAGCCAATGCGATTGCAAATCCCGTCCCCGCCCAGCCAGCGATTGCGGTTCCACCAACGCTTGATGCGGCGCTTGATCCGGAATTTCTGTCGCAGGCGCTGGCGTCCGTCAGTGGCGGCGCTGCGGTGACGTCGGTCGAGACGGTCGAGGTGCTCAAGACGGTTGCAACCAAGGTGCGCTTCGCCGTCACCTTTGGCGGGAGCGATGAGAAGCACGGCTTTTGCCTCAAAGGCCTGCTCGATGTCGATGAAAGGACCGCAATGGGCGGATCGACCTGCGTTCTGGAGAGCGATTTCTATCTCAAGGTTGCACCGGTGGTGAATGTTCGCGTTCCCGAGGCCGTGGCAGTCATTACCGACCGCGACGCGCAACAGAGCGTCCAGATCATGCGCGACCTGATCGCGGGCGGCGCGCATTTCTGCTCCGCGCTGGAAGCTTTCGATGCCGACCAGGCGCTTGCCAGTCTCGGCCAGTTGGCGAGCCTGCACGCCGGTAGTGCCTTCCTCGATGGCGCGCCCTGGATCAAACCGCGCGCGGCAGAGCTGGCGCGCGCCAACTATGTCAGCCCCGAACAGCTACAGGAGCTGATGGACGGCCCGCGCAAGCAAGGCGTTCCAGCCCATGTGCTGAGTGCGGCCAAGCTGATCGAGGGGGTCAAGGCGCTGGCAGACCGGGACGAGGCACGGCCGCAATTCATGATTCACGGTGACAGCCACGCCGGCAATAATTTCCGCACCGCCGATGGCCCCGGGCTGATTGACTGGCAGCTGTTGCAGCGCGGCGGCTGGGCGCTCGATGTCGCCTATCACCTGTGCGCGGTGCTGCCGGTTGAGCTTGCCGAGAAGGAAGAGCGCCGGTTGATGGGCGAGTATTGCGCGATGATGCGGGGCCACGGCTTCGACATGCCAGGCGAAGAAGAAGCCTGGACGCAATATCGAGAGGCGGTGATGTATGGCTATTACCTCTGGGCAATTACCAAGCGGGTCGATCCGCCGATCATCGTTCAGTTCTTCAACCGCCTGGGCAATGCAGCGGCAAGGCATGACAGCTTCGCCCTGCTGGGTGTGAGCTGAGCGCAAAGAAAAGGGCCGCCTCCCAAAGGAAGCGGCCCGATTCTGATTCGACTCCGGAGCGTAGCTTCAGAACTCGATAGTTACATCCACACCATAGGTCCGCGCCGGATCATAATTCGCCGCATTGCCATTTGGCAGGTGAAGTATCGAATTGGAATAGTCCGCATCGGTTAGGTTCCGTCCCCAGACGGCCAGTTCTGCCTGAGCTCCGCCGACGTTAATTTTGGTGAGCGCGGCACGGGCATTGATCTTCCAGTGCCCCGGCGTGCTCAATGCGTTTGCGGGCACTCCAAACCCCATCAGAACATTCGGCCGCGAGGAGAGGGAGCGCCTTGAACGGTAAAGACCATCAACCCGCAGCACTATCGTGGCTTCGTCGAACAGGGGCTGCGTTTCATATGATGCGTAAGCACTGCCGGTCCATTTCGGGCGAGTGAATGGAAGGTGTTCGCCCCCTTGCGCGGCAAGAAACACTGGATCGATGTTGCGGAACTCGGAATCGGTATAGGCGATGCTGCCGCCGAGCGTCAGGCCGTCAGTCGGCAGTGCCGTAAGTTCAAGTTCCAGTCCCTTGGCGCGAACGTCATGCGATTGCGACACGAATGTACTTAGCCTTCCGGGGAGCGCCGGGTTGACGCCGGGAAAAGCGGCAAGGACAAATGCGAGCGCAGCCGGCGAAGTGTTGATAGAGCTTGGCTGCTGGAAGTTGGCGTAATCGACATAGTAGAGTGCCAAGTTGGCTCGCAGCCGACGATCCAGCAGATCTGCCTTGAGGCCAAGTTCAAAGGATTTTGCGGTTTCCGGAACGAAGGTGATACCTGCGACTGAACCGCCCGACACGAACGAGGTGGAATATTTGCCGTAAACCAGGATGTCATCGTTCGGCTTCCAGTTGAGGCCGATGAGGTAATTGAACCTGGTGTCTTTATAAGGTGCAGGGACAATCGTGGCTTGGGGTACATTGTTGATGTCCCAACGGAAGCTGCTGGTCTTCTTGTCATTGGTGATGCGTCCGCCCAGCACCAGTTCCAGCTGATCATTGATCCTGTATTCGATTTGGGCATAGGCAGCGATCGATGTTGCCTGGTTGAAATAGCGCCCTTCATTGCCGAGCGGAATGACGCCATTTGCTGGCAGCGGTGGCAGGGTGAAGGCATAGGTATTTCCCTGGCCTTCTGCACCACCTGCCTGGTCTTTCGAACGGAACCAAAGGGCACCGACAGTCACCTGCAATTTGTCCGAACTGTAGTTGACTTGCAGTTCGTTGCTCCATTGCTTGGAAATGCTGTTGGCCTGGGAAACAAGCCCAAGGTAGCGTCCGCCAACAAACGGCTGGAGCCCGGCTGCAAACTGACCGATTATGGCGCCTTGCTGGGCTGGCGGCAGGGCAAAAAATCCTGCGCCGAGGGTGCTGATTGCTGACAGCGTTGCAAACGGAACGATGGCTTGCTGAGGAAACGGCAGGCTGGAAGAGCCGTCGATCGCCGATGGCGCAAACACGCTTGCCACGCGATGGGCGGCGATGTTCTTGACACTAATACTGTCCGTTGCTTGCCAATTGGCCGTCAGGCTGTGGCCATAGACGCGCTGACGTCGCGGAATGACCCAGGAGTTGGCCACCGTCTTAGGACGACGGTTTGTCGGATTGAGAAAAATATTGTTGTTGTCGTAAATGGCATTGAGGATGGGGGCGAGCAGCGGGGCGCTCGGACCAAGTTGCGGATATGCGCGACTGAAGCTGATGAGCGATGTGCCTTCCGGCGTTCCGTTGTCTTCATTGCGGTCAAATTTGTAGACCATATTGAAGTCGCCACCGGGATCGAACTTGAGTGCTGCGAAATAGGAATTCGCGTCAATCGCGCCGAGAGTTCTGGGAGAACGCACGATTTTGGCGACCAGAGGATCGGGCGAAGACGTACGATCCCAAACGGTGCCGGCCCCCGCGTTTAGGATATCGCCATCCTTTTTATTGCGCATGAAGCTGAAATAGGCGCTGAACGGTCCAAACTGCGGCAAGTCGACGCTGACACGGAACCGCTGGCTGTTATAGTTGCCGAACGAGGCCTGCGCCTTGACACGCGCTTCGCCGGTGGGGTCGCGGGTGACGACGCTGACTGCGCCGGCCGTGGCGTTGCGGCCAAACAGCGTGCCCTGCGGGCCTCGCAGAACCTCAAGCCGGGCAATATCGGGAAGGTCAAAGATCGATCCGCGCGGACTTGAGATGTAAACACCGTCCAGGTAAATCGAGACCTGCTTGTCCGATCCGGCGACAACGCCGAAGCTGTTCTGGCCGCGAATCGTGAAAGAAGGGGTCTGAATGCCGCCCGCCGATGGCTGCACCGTAAGGCCCGGAGCAATACTGCCCAGATCGTTGACGGTTGTGATTCGGTTCGCTTCCAGGGTTTCTTGTGTAACCGCGGTCACCGCGATTGGCACGTTTTGTACGCTTTGTTCGCGCTTCTGAGCGGTGACAATGATTATGCCGAGGCCGCTTTTGTCCGCCTCTTCGGCATATGCCGGACCCGATGCTACTATGCCGGTCGCGGCTACGCCGATCATCAGGCTGGTCTTCAAAGTCCTCATCGAATTCTCCCAAATTGCTCCCGATTGCGACCGCGCAAACGAGGCGAGTTCGTTTTTTCGCCTATCAGTGGACCAATCGAGCAACAAGCAGTTCGATACGGAAAGTGAATGAATTTCGGCAGACGTGGCAACTATGCAACGCCAACGGCTCAAGTCAGCTTTGCTCGGCGCATCGCTGACCCCCCGCTAACCCAGCAGCTGTTCCAGCACCGCCACAGTGCCAGCCCAGGAAACACGGTCGGCCAGTTGGTGGTAGGCGATGCCTTCCTGCAGGCCGTCATGATCAGGATCGGTGAAACTATGCTGGGCATAGCTGAACATGGTGATCTGGTGACTGACCTCGGCCGCCCTCATTTCCTTGCGGAATTCCTCTACATGGGACATCGGGGCATAGGGGTCCTGGCCGGCACACCAGGCGACGACTTCGGGCTTGATGGTTCCCGGAGCAGCCGGGTCATGGGTCGTCAGTAACCCGTGAAAGCTAACCACCGCTTCTAGCTCGGCACCGCTGCGCGCCAATTCGAGGACGCATTTGCCGCCGAAGCAGTAGCCGAGCGCGGCGATCCGCGAAGCATCGGCTTCCGGCCTTGCTGCAACGGTTTCGAACCAGGCCACGACCCTGGCGCGAAGCTCCTTCGGCGTTTCAAGCAGCGCCATGAACTGTGTGCCTGCTGCTTCCGGCGTGCTGAGATCCGCCCCTTTTTCGTACATGTCGGCACAGGCTACGAAATAGCCGAGCTCCACGAGCTCTGCTGCCCTTTTGCGGAACGTCGGGCCTGTACCGGTTGCACCGGGAAACAGAATGACACAGGGATGCGGGCCAGCACCGTCCGGAGCAGCGGCCATGCCCTCCATCAGCGTGCCGTCATGCGTGCATTCGATCGGTGTGAATTCGGCCATCGCCTCGCCCTTCATTGCCTGCGCGCCTGTGCATGTCTTGCCGGAAGGTGGCTGTCAAAGCCGATCTGTTAAGGCCGGGGTCGTTGCGACGCCGAGCCGCTGCATTGTCGCGCGACGCGGCGCATGTCATAGCGCGAGTATGACCAAGGCCGACCTCACTGCGCCTCGCCAAGTGCGCCTGGCAGTGGTTCTGGCCGGTATCGTGTTTCACATCCTGCTTGTCATCGGGCTGCTCCGAGCCTTCACTCCCGGCTTTTCTGCGGCGGTCGTCGATCAAATTGCTGCAGTGCTGACGGTTACGATCACGACGCCTGAGCCAGCGCGGACCGACCCCGAGAAGCAGGGAGCCGCCGCGCCAGTGGGCGAAAAGGCCAAACCCAGGCCGGAATCTGCGCCGAAACCGGAGATCGTGATTTCCGAGAATCAGGCACCCCCAGTGGCATCGACCGGCAATGAGAATCAGTCCGGCGCCAAGGACCAGGGCGAAGGCACGGGTGCAGGCGGTGAGGGCCTGGGCACAGGCGCGGGGGGTAGCGGCACGGGCCCGGGCGGTGGCGCGGTGCAGAAGCTGGAGAAGATCGCCGGCGACATCAATTCTGCGCGCGACTATCCCAAGGCCAATCGCAAGCTGAGAAATGGAAATTCGGTCATCATCCAGATGACGGTCGGGACCAACGGGCGCGCGTCGAACTGCCGGATCATAACAGGCAGCCCGGACGCGGAGGCTGACAAGATTACCTGCCGCCTTGCCGTCGAACGGTTCCGCTTTCGCCCAAGGACGAATGCCGCCGGAACTCCGATCCCCGGAGAATACCGCTGGCGGCAAAAATGGTGGGACCCGCGCGATTGAGCCAGAACACCTGCAAAGTTAACCGAAATAGGCTAGTGACCAAGCGCCATGAATGACATCGTACCTGTGATCCTGTGCGGCGGCAGCGGCACGCGCCTGTGGCCACGTAGCCGGGCGACCAAGCCCAAGCCGTTCCTGCCGCTGGTTGGCGATTGCACGCTGTTCGAGGCGAGTTTGCGGCGTTGCCCGGCCGAAGCCGGTTTCGCTGCGCCGGTCGTAATCACCGGGGCGATGCATCTAGGCCATGTCGAGGCGCAGCTTGGCGATGCAGCGGGCGCGGCGGTGATCGTTGAGCCCGAAGCGAAGAACACTGCGGCGGCTATTGCGCTCGCTGCTTGCCGCCTGCCCGCAGATTCGGTGATGCTGGTCTGCCCAAGCGATCACCACATCGGCAATTCCCGAGCATTTGCCGAAGCGGCCCGCGCTGCCGCCACGTTGGCGCGGGAAGGCTGGCTGGTTTCCTTCGGGATCGAGGCCAGCTCGCCCGAAACCGGTTTCGGTTATCTCGAGCGTGGCGAGCCGATTGGCGAGCTTGGCTATCGCACCGCACAATTCGTCGAGAAGCCCGATCTCGAACGAGCGAAGGCCTTCGTTGCAGGCGGGTTGCATGCCTGGAATGGCGGCATCTTCGCGTTTCGGGCCGGGGTTTTCCTGGAGGAATTGTCTGCGCACCGCCCGGCCATCGCTGATGCGGTCCGGCGTTCTGTGGAGAGTGGTCGCGAGGATGGTAATCGCTTCCACCCCGATGCGCCGGCCTTTGCCGAGATCGCAGCTGAGTCTGTCGACTATGCGGTGATGGAAAACACCAGCCGCGCCGCGATGGTGCCCGCCGATATTGACTGGTCCGATATCGGCAATTGGCACGCGCTGCATCAGGCGCGTACCAGCGATAGCCAGGGCAATAGCGTTACCGGCGATGCAGAGCTGGTCGATTGCCGCAATGTGCTGGTCGATACAGATGGTCCGAAAGTCTCGGTGATCGGCCTTGCCGACGTGATCGTCGTGATCGATGGCAATGACGTGATGATAACCACTGCCCAAGGCGTTCAGAAGGTTGGCAAGTTGGACGGGGCAGCGAATCAGTGAGGCGATTCCAGTGAACGGCAGCCTTCCTACCAGAGAAGTCGAAAAGCCCTGGGGCAGGGAGGACCTCCCCGCGCCGTTCCATTCGCCGGTTGGTCGGCGCATCGGCGAGATCTGGTTCGAGCCGCCGCCCGAACTGCCCGAGCTTCTGGTCAAATATATATTCACTAGCGAGAAGCTCTCGGTCCAGGTCCATCCTTCGGACGAGCAATTGCCGGGCCATGGCAAGGAAGAGTGCTGGTTAGTCGTCGATGCTGAGCCGAACGCGTCTCTGGGTATCGGCTTTCACGAGCCGCTTGGGCGCGACGCTTTGCGCGAAGCGGCGATTCACGGCCAGATTGAGCAACTGCTGGAATGGCACAGCGTCAGGCCAGGCGATTTCTTCTTCATTCCGGCGGGCACAGTCCATGCGATCGGGGCCGGCGTCAGCCTGATCGAGGTCCAGCAGAACAGCGATATCACCTATCGCCTCTACGACTATGGTCGCCCGCGCGAGCTGCATCTCGATGAGGCGGTCGTTGTCGCGCGTGGTGAGCCCTATGATGAGAAACTGCGCCGCTGGGTGCCGCCGCGCGGCTCGGCGGCGCTGGTCGACGGTCCGCTGTTCCGGCTCAACCAGGTCGAAGGCGCTCCGGGCAATGCGCTCGCAGCCCTTTATGGAAGCAATCCGCTTTTGGTAATCCCGCGCGAGGGGCCGGTCCACATCGCCGGCCGAGAAATCACCACTGGCGGTTGCGGTCTCGCGCTCGATATTGGTGAAGTTGAATTCGCCTCGTCGGGTGTTTGCCTGCTCGCACAGCCATGCGGCCCTTGATCGGTTGAGGCACCGGCGGCAAGAGGGACCCTGCAATCCGGGAGAGCCATATTGTCGAACGTCCACCCCGTCCCTGCCGAATGGGCGAACCGCGCTTATGTCGATGCCACTGGCTATGCCGAGAAGTACCGGCGCTCGATCGAAGAGCCCGAGGCTTTCTGGCGCGAGGAGAGTTCGCGGATAGACTGGATCAAGCCGTGGACCAAGCTGAGCAATTGCAGCTTCGACGAAGCGACTTTCGGCATCGAATGGTTTTCAGACGGCACTCTCAATGTCTCAGCAAATTGCATTGATCGGCACCTGGCTGAAAATGGCGATACCACCGCGATCATCTGGGAAGGCGACGATCCGGCGCAGCAGCGCAAGCTGAGCTATCGTGAATTGCATGAGGAGGTTTGCCGCTTCGCCAATGCGCTGAAGGCACTGGGCACGAAAAAGGGCGACCGCGTTACCATCTACATGCCGATGATCCCCGAAGGCGTAATTGCCATGCAGGCCTGCGCGCGGATCGGCGCGATCCATTCGGTGGTGTTCGGCGGCTTTTCTCCTGAGGCGCTGGCCGGACGCATTCAGGACTGCGACAGCCGCATTGTCATCACCGCCGACGCCGGGATGCGTGGAGGCAAGCAGGTGGCGCTCAAAGCCAATGTCGACGCCGCGCTGGATAGCTGTCCTTCGGTCGAGAATGTGCTGGTCGTGCGTCATGTCGGGAACGCGATAGCCATGGAGGAGGGGCGTGATCACTGGTGGCACAGGCAGCGCGAGGAAGTCAGTGCCGATTGCCCGCCCGAGGAAATGAGCGCGGAAGACCCCCTGTTTATCCTCTATACCTCTGGCTCCACCGGAAAGCCCAAGGGCGTTCTGCACACCACCGGCGGCTATCTCACCTGGGCGGCAATGACCCATCATTACGTGTTCGATTACCGGCCCGGCGACATCTTCTGGTGCGCCGCTGATATCGGCTGGGTCACGGGCCACAGCTATGTCGCCTATGGGCCGCTAGCCAATGGCGCGACCATGGTGATGTTCGAAGGTGTGCCGAATCATCCAGACCACAGCCGCTTCTGGCAGATCGTCGATCGCCACCAGGTCAACATCTTCTATGGTGCACCCACAGCGCTGCGTGCCCTGATGCGGGAAGGCGAGGAATGGGTGCAAAAAACCTCTCGCAAATCACTGAGATTGTTGGGGACGGTCGGTGAGCCGATCAATCCGGAGGCCTGGGAATGGTATTGGCGCGTGGTCGGCGATGAGCGCTGCCCGATCGTCGATACCTGGTGGCAGACCGAGACTGGCGCAGCGATGATTACGGGGATGCCGGGTGCAATCGACATGAAACCGGGCTCGGCTAGCAGGCCGATGTTCGGCGTCGTGCCACTGCTTGTCGATGGCGATGGCAAGGAACTGGCAGGCGCGACCGAAGGCAATTTGTGCATCACCCAGAGCTGGCCCGGCCAGATGCGCACGGTCTGGGGCGATCATGAGCGCTTCTTCCAGACCTATTTCTCGACCTATCCGGGCCGTTATTTCACCGGCGACGGCTGCCGGCGCGACGAAGATGATTATTACTGGATCACCGGCAGGGTCGACGATGTCATCAATGTTTCGGGCCACCGCATGGGTACTGCCGAAGTCGAAAGCGCGCTGGTCGCCCATGCCAAGGTTGCCGAAGCCGCGGTGGTCGGCATGCCGCATGACATCAAGGGGCAGGGCATATACGCCTATGTCACGCTCAACGCGGGCGAGCCGGAAAGCGACGATGTGCGCAAGGACCTGGTGCAATGGGTGCGCAAGGAAATCGGACCGATCGCGACCCCCGATGCCATCCATTTCGCACCGGCTCTGCCCAAGACGCGCTCGGGAAAGATCATGCGCCGTATCCTGCGCAAGATCGCAGAGGGCGACACCTCCAATCTCGGCGACACCTCAACGCTGGCCGATCCCAGCGTGGTCGACAGCCTGGTCAGCTCTCGCCAATGATTGCCCAGACCATCCAGCTCTCGCTCGCACCGGTATTCGTGCTGGTCGCAATCGGCCAGATTCTCAACGCGCTGTCCGTCCGTTATGGCCGAGTGATCGACCGGTCGCGCACGATGCAGGAGTTGTACGAGACAACCAGCGGCCGCGATCACGATATGGTGGTGATGGAAATCCGAGGTCTCGACTGGCGGATCGCGCTGATGGGCAGCGCGATCCGGGCGATGGTGCTCAGCGGCTTGGCGGTTGGGGCCACGGTAGCCCTGTTGTTCCTCAACGAAATTGCCGGGGTCGTGGTCTACCAGATCGCTGCAGCGGTGTTCCTGATCGCCATCGCCTTGCTCATGTGGGCGCTGGTGCTGTTCTTGCGAGAAATCCAGGCTTCGGCGGAAATGCTGCGCATCCCGCGAAAGTTGCTGGAACTCGAAGATGAGTGAACCGGGCCGCACCGGGGCCGCGCAGTGACGGCTACGGTTGGCGGCGTAAGAAACGAATGGCAACAGGGCTGGACACTCGTCCTCGCCTCGTTCTTCGGCTTCCTCTATTTTTCGGCGATGTTCTCGTCGATGAGCGTGTTGATGGGGCCGATTGCGGCGGAGTTCGATTGGAGCCGCACGCTTGTAGCTGCCGGCGCGTCGATTTCCGCTGTCGTCACGGCGCTACTATCACCCTTTTTCGGGATACTGATTGACCGCTATGGCACGCGCCGGCTGGCGCTGCCTGGTCTGGTGATCACCGCTTTCGCGATTTCTGCATTGGGCCAGGCCAATGGCTCGGCAATTCAATGGCTCGCTCTATGGGCGATCTATGCCGTCATCACCCTGTCGGTGAAGACCACGATCTGGACGGCTGCGGTCGCCGGTGTGTTCGACAAGGCGCGTGGGCTGGCGCTGGCGATCACCCTTGCCGGTGCCACCGCTGCTCATGCAATCATGCCGGTGCTGGCGAATTATCTGGTGATGACATTTGGCTGGCGCATGACATTCGTGTGGATTGGCATGGGGATAGGCGGAATCGTGCTGCTGCTGTCCTGGCTGTTCCTTTATGACGCCCATGACCGCCAGCGCGGTAGTCAGGCGCAAGAGGGCAAGCCCGTTGCTGCCAAGCCAGATTTTCCGGGGCTGTCGCTGGCGCAGGCGTGGCGCGACTTTGCATTGTGGCGCATCGGCATCTCGATATTCGTGATCATGGCACTGACCATCGGGCTTTTGATGCACCAGATCGAAATCCTGGTCGAAGTGGGCGTCACCCGGACCAATGCGGCCTGGCTCGCCAGCCTCGCCGGGGCGACGGGAATTGCAGGCAAGATCATCACCGGGCTGCTGCTCGACCGGTTCCGGGGCAATTGGGTTGGCGGCCTCACCATGACCAGCGCCGCGCTGGCATTCGCGGTGTTGTTGACTGGTGCCAAGACGGTGCCGCTGTTGGTCTTCGCCATGCTGGTCAATGGCTATACCGCCGGAGCCAAGCTGCACATTGTCAGCTATCTGACGGTGAAATATTGCGGGATGAAGAATTTCGGCAAGATCTATGGGGTGATCACCAGCATGGTCGCCGCTGGATCGGGTTTCGGGCCGATCCTGGCCGGCTATATCTATGACACGACCGGAAATTACGACGCATTCCTGATGCTGGGAACATTGGGGCTTGTCTTGTCGGGCCTGATGTTCTTCACCCTGCCGCGTTACCCGGTCTGGGATGAACCGGTGCAATCCGAACGGCACCCCGCGTGATCGGGTATCAAGAGGCTATCCCCCATGGAGAGAAATAGCTGAACATGGCTGAATTAACGGCACTGCAGGAATGGAAGAATGGCTGGAAGCTGGTGCTCGCCAGCTTTGTCGGCTTCTATTCCTTCTCGATCCTGATTTCGGCGATGAGTGCCTTCATGGGGCCGATGGGCGAGGAATTCGGCTGGGGCCGAACGCTGCTTTCGGCAGGGACGGCCATGTCCTCGATCGTCACAATGATATTCGCGCCGGTCTTCGGGATCCTGCTCGATCGCTACGGCACGAGGCGGATCGCCCTGCCCGGCGTGTTCCTCAGCGGTGTCGGGGTGGTATTGATGGCGACCAATACCGGATCGGCAAGCTGGTGGATTGCCTTGTGGCTGTTCTATGCGCTGGGCGGTCTGTTCGTGAATACGCCAGTCTGGGCCCAGGCCGTAGCGGGCCTGTTTGAAAAGTCGCGCGGATTGGCGTTGGCGATTGCGCTGGCCGGGGCAACGGCGGCGCATTCGACAATACCGCCGCTCTCGGTATTCCTGATCGACGCCTATGGCTGGCGCATGGCTTTTGTCATTTTGGGAGGTGGGCTTGGCACTATCGCCTGGCTGGTCTGTTTCTTCTTCTTTTACGACGCGCAGGACCGGGTGCGGACTTCCGCCGCGCGCCAGGCCTCGGCAGTGGCCGAAGCACCGCGAGAGCTGACCGGCCTGTCGCTGGCTGAGGCCTGGCGCAGCACGGCGCTTTGGCGCATCGGCATATCGATCCTGGTGATCATGGCGCTGACCATCGGCTTTCTGGTCCACCAGATCGAGATTCTGGTCGAGACCGGGGTGAGTCGGGGCAATGCGGCACTGCTGGCTGGGCTGGCCGGCGCGATGGGGGTTGTCGGCAAGCTCGTGACCGGCTTTCTGATAGACCGCTTTCCCGGAAACTGGGTGGGCGGCCTGACGATGAGTTTCGCCGGGATTGCCTTTTTCATGCTGGTCGGCGGGATTGCTTCGCCTCTGCTGATCGTGCTGGCGA
>JAQWKP010000054.1 GCA_029247785.1 Novosphingobium sp. | reverse complement strand
CCTTCCACAAGCCATCACCGAGCCTGGGCACGATAGAGGAAGGACCATTCTACGCAATTCCCGTGGTACCCGGAGATGTCGGAACTTATGGCGGCGTAGTCACCGACGTGCATGCGCGAGTGCTGCGCTGCGATGGCTCGGCCATCGAAGGACTTTATGCGACCGGGGTCTCGACCGCTTCGGTCATGGGCCGTAGCTATCCGGGAGGTGGTGCCAGCATTGGTCCGTCGTTCGTCTGGGGCTTTGTCGCCGCAAATCATGCCGCCGGGGCCAGCGGCTGAAGCCCCTTGAAAAATCTTCCTCTGAGTGCCTTGCAGTTGAAAGTCGGGCCCGCCGATCGGCATGCGGTACGACGATCCCTCACATCGGTGGTAGACGACTTTCTGGCCTGAACTGCGGCGACGGGACTCAGCCGTTATCGATCCGTCAGCTTCGCGTCGTCGAAAAAACTTCATTTACGTCGCTGCCGCCGTCCGCCAACCTGAATGGACAAACGGTTACGTCGGGCACGTGGATGTCGACCCACAAGAAAGTGAGCTCCTTAAGCTTGGGAACGGTGGGGTCGTTGCGCGCGACAATCACACCACAATCGCAATGCTGAGCCATGGCTGTCCACAGCTTCTGACCATTGAGCTTCTAGCCATTTCCGTCTGGCTCCGCCTTGGTCCTGATGCCTGCCAGATCGGAACCGCCCGCAGGCTCAGGATAAAGCTGGCACCAGATTTTATTGCCCTTGAGCGCGGCGATAACCTGTTCGCGCGCCCATTCCCGATCCTAGGAATATCCCATCATGACTGGCAACGCTATCCCCAGCGACACGCCGAAATAGCCTATGGGCATGGCGAAGGACATTTCCTCCTGCTCAAAGATCACGTTGTGCAACGGGGTAAACCCCTGCCCGCCAAACTCTGGGTCCCAGTTGATACCGGCAAAGCCGGCATCGAACCTAGCTTGCTGCTAGCGGCGGCTCATGTCGAGGTCTTCTTCCTCGGACATGCCCAGGCGAGCATCCTTGCTAAATTCGGGAACAACTGAGCTCAGCCAGGCGCGCGCCTTTTCCGTCTAGGCTTCAAGGACGTTCATGACTCAACTCCTGTCAATTCGGTGCCGAGCAGGTCTTCCCAGAGAAACTTGTTGCCCTTTCCGATCGCCAGGGCTGCAGGCCCAGCGCATATGCAGGTGAAGTCCCGCTTCCCAGGTAGCGCAGATACCACCGTGGATCTGCATCACATCGCGCGCCACGGAATCATAGGCCTCGGTAGCTGAAAGCCGGGCGGCAGGTGCAGCCCAGGAAAGTTTCTCTCGCACGTTCTGTTGCCAACGACAGAGCTTGCCGCAATGATTGAACTTCGGTTCCGGGAGATGAGTTTGGAAAATGGGTAGTAGGCAAAGCTGGATCGCCGCGGTCGCGGTCATGGTTGCTTTGGCCATGATCTTAGGCGGCTACAAGCTGGCTCGGCAAATGTTCTCGGACATGGCTCTGGCCGCCGCCCCAGAGCCGGTGGAGGCCATTCATTCCGTGCGCGCTCGGGTGGCCCCTTTCACTGCCGAGGTTCGTAGCGTGGGCTCGGTCGTCGCGACACGGACCGTGGAGATTCGTAATGAATTAGCCGGGACTGTGACCTATGTCGGATTCAACTCGGGACAAGTGGTTCGCAAGGGGTCGGTTCTTCTGCGGATGGACATTTCCGAAGAGCGCGCCCGGCTCGCCGCGCAAACAGCTCGCGCCGCGGTTGCGACGAAGAACCTCGAGCGTAGCCGGGAACTGGTGGAGCGTGGCTTCATATCCCAGGCGCAGATAGATCTGTTAACATCGGAGTCACGGGCCGCAGGTGCCGAGGCGGCGGCGATCAGGGCGTTGATTTCTAAGAAGGAGATTCGATCGCCCTTTACGGGCCGGGCAGGCATTCATGATCTGCATCCCGGCCAATATCTGGAAGAAGGCACGAACATCACGACGGTCCAAGGAATCGATTCCCACCGCTATGTCGATTTCAGTCTACCGGCACAATCAGCAGCCAGTCTCGACCCGGGAGAAGTGGTCAGGGTCGGCGGCACGGGGCTTCCATCGGACGGCATCAATGCAACGGTGATCGCGCGCGATTCATCGATGACGGATTCGCGCATGGTAAAATACAGGGTGTCGGTAAGTGTCGCACCAGACAATCTACTGCCGGGCAGTTTCGCGGATATATTCGTGCCGACAGGCACCGAGGCCCCAACGGTCTTTGTTCCGCGCACCGCCGTAAACCAACGGCCGCACGCGAGCTATGTCTTTGTCATGTCGCCGGAGGGCAAGGGGCAATTCAGGGCGCGCCAAAAGGTCGTGCGGCTTGGCCCAACTCTGGATGATGAGGTGGCAATCGTCTCC
>JAQWKP010000031.1 GCA_029247785.1 Novosphingobium sp. | reverse complement strand
GCAGCAACACGCCCGCCTTGACGACATAGTCGCCCGGTTTCTCAACCGGATTGCGTCCGTTCGAAGAAACCTTCTGGACCGCTTTGCCGTCTTGCAGCAGCTCACCCTGAACGATGAAGCTGCGGCCGGTTTCATCGCGGCTGTAGACATGTAGGGTCTCGCGAGACACTTTTAGTAAGTTTCCAGGGATGGAAGGAAGGTGTTTCGAATGACCAAAGAGGACGCGCGCGAAGTTCAGCGTAAACTGCGGGTGCTGCAACACGCAGAGCGAACCGGACACGTAGCGAAGACCTGCCGCTATTTTGGCATTGCCCGGGCCAGCTTCTACAGATGGAAGCGTGCCTATGAACGCAGCGGTGAAGATGGGCTGGTCAATGCCAAAACCATTCCAAAAAACCCGGCTAATCAAACACCCCCTGAGGTGGCCGAGAAAGTCCTCTATCTACGACGCAAGTATCACCTCGGGCCTGAGCGCATCATGTGGTACCTGGCACGCTATCATGGCATCAAATTATCCGACGCTACCATCTATCGGATACTCAGGCGCAATGGTTTGAACCGCTTGCCGCGCGGAACACGGATGCGCAAAATCCATACCAAACGTTACAACAAACAGGTTCCTGGTCACCACATCCAGATGGACGTTAAGTTCCTGACTTTCATTGGAAAGAAGGGCGAAAAGGTCCGACGCTTCCAATATACTGCCATTGACGACGCCACCCGTGTCCGCGCGCTCAAGGTCTACAAGAAGCACACCCAGGCTAACGCGATCGACTTTGTCGATCACATCATCGACAAGTTCCCATTCCGCATCCGGGAGATTAGAACGGATAATGGCCACGAGTTCCAGGCCAAGTTCCACTGGCATGTCGAAGACCTCGGCATCCGCCACGCATACATCAAGCGCGGCACACCCCAACTCAACGGAAAGGTCGAACGATCACACCGCTCTGACGGCCAGGAGTTTTATCAGCTGCTCAGCTATAAAGGCGATGTCGATCTGGAAGCAAAACTCGATGAATGGGAGCACTTCTACAACTTCCACAGACCGCACGGCGCCTTCAAGGGAAAAACACCCTATGAGGCGCTCAGAGAACGCCTATAATCGCACAACCACAACGTCTCGCCAGTTACCCGATGTTACACAGCAGCGGCCTGAGCTTGCCCTGCCGCATCGTCGGATTCGGATTGGCCGGCATTTCCGTCCCTGCCTTGCAAGGCATACCAGCCAAAGCCTGCAGCTAGCAGCGCCAACACGCCGATCATCGCCAGGACGGATTTCTTCATCGTTCGATCTCTCCCGATATCCCTGCCATGGTTGGATTTTTGGCGCGCTCAGTCAATGGTCGATGTGAACCGCAGACTGGCGCGCGCGATGCGAAACGCTTATTCAGAACAGGATATGCGCCTGACCAGGCAAGTCTTGGAGAGCAGGATGACCAAACACGACACTGCGGCAGCCGCGCCGCCGGCTCCGGTTACAACACTCGACATCATCGGCGAGGCCATCGCTGACGATCCCTACCCGATGCTGGCCGAATTGCGCGGACTGGGACCTGTCGTCTGGCATGAAGGCTATGGCAGCTGGCTCGTCACCACCGACCGGGCCATCCGCAAGGTGCTGACCGATCAGGCCCGTTTCACCGTCGAAGGCACGGTGCTGGAAGATCTGTTCGGCTCAAATGCGTTCATCTCGACCGACGATCGTCATCGTCACGATTCGCTACGCAATGTCTTTGCCGAAGCCTTCCGGCAGGCTTCGCTCGATCGGCTGCGCCCTCGCATTGCGGCGATGCTGGACGATCTGCTCGCACCGATCGTCGAGCGACTGCAAGACGGCGAAAGCGTCAATATCGACGAGACATTGTGCCGACCTCTTCCTGCCCGGGTGATCGGCGCGCTGATGGGCGTGGAGGACGAGATGCTTGGCGATGTCATGGGCTGGGCCGACGGTATGGTCGAGGGCGGCTCGGTCTATCTCGACAAACAGGAAGCGGAAAAGCGCATGTCCGTGGCCGAGAATGCCAAGGCCTCGCTGTCCGCCTATCTCATCGGCCGGATGGAATACCGCCGGGCCAGCCCCGGCGACGACCTCGTCTCAATGCTGGTGAGCGCCGAGGCAGCGCGCGGCATTGCCGATGAGCATCTGGTCGAGAATCTGCGCCAGCTGCTGTTCGCCGGCAACGAGACCACCGCCAAATGGCTCGCCAATATTTTCATCACCTATGGCGAATTCCCGGACGTGCGGCGCGAGCTGGTTGCCGACCCCTCGCTGATCATGGCCGCCAATGACGAAGTGATGCGCTGGCAGAACCCGATCGGCACGATCATGCGCAAGGTGCGTGGCGGGCCGGTCGAAATGGGCGGAGTGACGCTGGCAGAGGGCGACGCAGTTAGCCTGGTGCTGACCAGCGGCAACCGCGATCCGGCGCGCTATGTCGATCCGGACCGGTTTGACATCCACCGGGAAACGAAGCCCAATCTCGGCTTCGGGGTCGGCCTGCACAATTGCCTTGGCCTGATGCTCGCCAAGGTTGAGGCGGAAGTGGCGGTGCGCGGTTTCCTCTGCCGCATTCCCGACTATGTCATCGCCGCGCCTTGCCACTACTCGCCTGTGCCGGTGCGCGGGCCGTCACCGGTAACGATTGCGCTTGAGGGTTGAGGACCGGGAGAATCGCGATGACAGGAAATCCGTCCGGCAGCGGCCAATCGCAGAAATTCTGGGACAAGCTCGCAAAGAAATATTCGCGCCAACCAGTGGGGGACGAAGAGGCCTACCAGACCAAGCTGGCGATGACGCGCGAGCATTTCAGACCCGACATGGACCTACTGGAGATCGGCTGCGGCACCGGCTCGACCGCGATCGCCCATGCGCCGCATGTCCGCTCGATCCGTGCGGTCGACATTTCGCCTGCCATGCTGGAGATCGCTCGCACCAAGGCCCGAGACGCCGGGATCGACAATATCGAATTCGCGCAGGCGACGGTTGCCGGGATCGAGGCGGAAGACGGTCAATACGACATGGTCCTCGCGCTCAGCCTGCTGCATCTCCTGGAGGATTGGCAGGCCGTGATTGCTGAGGTTCACCGCTGGCTCAAGCCGGGCGGGCTGTTCATCACCAGCACCGCCTGCATGTCGGATATGCTGCCCGTGATGAAATATGTCCTGCCGCTGGCGAGACTACTAGGCAAAGCGCCAAAAGTGATGTTCTTCAGCCTCGACGAGCTCAAACAAGCACATCACAATGCCGGTTTCGAGATCTTGAACGAATTCCAGTCCGGGCCGCGCAGCTCTGCCTTTCTGATCGCCCGCGCCTAGAGCAGGCCATGTTCCTTCACATAGTCTGCGGCGACCACCACCTGGCCTGAGAACGCCATCGGATCGCTTGCGCAACATAGTTCGCGAACCGTCGTTGCCGGCACCTCAATGCCATGCGCCCATTCGAGCGGCCAGCCATTGTAAACCTGGTCGACCGCGCCTTCGGTGACGTGTTCCGACAAGGTGAAGCCAGGATCGACTGCAACCACCGCAACATTGTGGGGCCGTAATTCCTTTTCAACGGCCGAAACGAAGCGATTGAGTCCGGCCTTGGTTACCGGATAACCCAGCCCGGTCGATCCCTCGCCGGGCATGTTGGGGTTCTCGGTCGTTCCGGCCGCCGAGCTTATCAGAACGACCAGCCCGCCGCCGCGTTCGGCCATCCCCGGCGCGACCAGCCGCGTCGCATGCATCGCCGAAAGCAGATTGACCTTGATCTGCAATTCAAGCTGCTCGGCGGTGGTATCCAGGAAGTGGCTGAGATAGCCCGGCCCCATATATTGGACCGAATGCACCAGGATATCGATGTGCCCGAAATGATCGAGCGTGGTGCTCAACATCTCCTCTATCTGGCCGCTGTCGGCCAGGTCGACCCTGACCGGCAGGGCGCGGCAGCCCAGCGCCCGGATTTCGTCTGCCGTCTCATGTATCGTTCCCGACACATCGGACTGGCCGGGCCGGTCGGTGCGAGCGGCGATGGCGATATCGGCCCCCTGCTCGGCCAGTTCCAGCGCCATGCGCTTTCCCATCCCCCGGCTGGCTCCGACCACCAGCGCCACCTTGCCTTCTAGACTCATGGCGTCCTCCTTGCTGTCAGTCCGAAACTTCGACGAATTCGAAGATCAGTCCGAGATTGGCTTCTTCGGGCAGTGCGAGCGAGCCATCGACATCACCGGGAACCATGGCAAAGCCCTTCGCAGCGAACCAGTCGCTCACCTTGCCGAGATTGCGCGCGCCAAAGCGGGTCGCGCGGATGCCATCGCCGAAGCGATAATGGTGACGGGCGAGAGCGCCCTCGCCAGTCGGAGCGAGCAACTCGACTACCTCATCGGCTACCGCCAGACCCATGGCTTTTGCGCCGACTGCGGGACGGTCCGCCTCATAGACCACCCGCGCGCTCAAGAAGCTCTCCATGAAGGCGCTGGCCGCATCGATGTCGGCGACCGCAAACGACCAGCCGACAAGCCCGGTCAGGCCGAGCGGGTGTTGGTGCTCCCAGAAGTCACGGCGCTTCATGGTCTTGCCGCCAAGCTCATCCCAGGTCCGTTCGTGGAATGAGCCATCGTAGAATTCGAAAGCGATGCCAAAAGTGTCGCGCGGGTCGGTATGCACGGCGATGCCGATATCGCGGATGATGCGGATGTCGCGTTCGTCTATCGCCGCGCGCACTTGGTCCATGTCAGCTTGATATTCCAGCCCGACATGATGCGGTCCGAAGCGCGCATTGGTGAGGAACTGGTGAGGCACAAAGAATTCGAAGATGACGTCGCCAAACGCCATCAGGCAGGCGTGCCATTCGTCCTGGGCCATGTCGGCAATAAATTCGGCGTCAAACATGCGCTTGAAATGGGCAACGCCCGCCTCGAAATCTTCAAGCACAAGATTCATGTGATTGACGCGCGTGGCCCTGATTGTGGTCATCGCTACTGCTACCTCTCCATCTGGCATAATTGATCAACCGAATGGCCCGCTTTTGCAATGCCACCTTCCAACCTTCAAACCAAGCCATAGCAAGCGCTTGGTATTTGCGATATCGACAGCACCAGACATTGCGGCAATCACAGCGCAATCGGAATTGGGAGAATTCACGGGATGAGTGGCAAGGGTGTGTTCAACGGGGTGCGAGTGATCGAGCTGGCGCAATATGTCTATGTGCCGGGCGCGGCGGTGATGATGGCCGACCAGGGCGCGGATGTGATCAAGATCGAGACGATCGAGGGCGATCCCTACCGGACTCTCAGTGTTGGTGGCAGCCGAAATCTCGGCAATATCAACATCTCGATGGAGCAGAATAACCGTAACAAGAAGAGCGTCGCGCTCGACCTCAAAAGCGAGGAAGGGCGAGAAGCGTTGCTCAAGCTGGTCGAGAGCGCCGATGTCTTCCTTACCAGCCTGCGACCCAAGGCGATCACCGCATTGCGCCTCGATGTCGAGGATTTGCGGGCGCGCAATCCCAAGATCATCTATGCGCGCGGTAATGGCGTCGGCTTCAAAGGACCGGAGCACAACCGCCCCGGCTATGATGCCAGCGCCTTCTGGGCACGCGGCGGGGCCTGTTTTGCGATTACTCCGCCTGGCGGCCCCCTGGCCAGCCCGCGCCCTGCCTATGGCGATCACACCGGGTCTCTGTCGCTGGCCTATGGCATTGCCGGCGCGCTGTTCAAACGCGCAATGACCGGCGAGCCAACCGTGGTCGAAAACTCGTTGCTCGCCACCGCTGCATGGGTGCTGTCGGGCGATCTCACCATGGTGCAGCTGCCCGGATATGAGACCCATCCCAAGTCCCGGCCGATGTCGCCGCTGATGAATGGCTATCGCACCCGCGATGAAAAGGTCGTCCAGCTGATGGTGCTCCAGCCCGAACCGCGCTGGGCCGCAATTTGCGGCATTCTGGGGATCGACGAGCTGGTTGAGGACCCGCGCTTTGCGACACAGCCAGACCGGATCGAAAATGCCGGGGAGCTGATCGCGATCATGCAGGACAGTTTCTCGAAGGCTGACTACGCTGATTGGAAACCGCTGCTCGAAGGGATCGACATTCCCTGGGAGCTGGTCAGCTCGATCCATGATCTGCATCAGGATCCGCAGGTCCACGCCAATAATATGCTGCAAACCATGGAGGTCGGCGACAAGACGATCGATATCGTTGCCGGGCCCGTCGCTTTCGATGGCGAGCCAATCCTGGGCACGCCGCATTCCGCTCCTGAGCTGGGCGACCATACCGAAGCGGCGCTACGCGATGTCGGCTATAGCGACGCCGAAATTGCTGGACTCCGCGAGCGTTCAGCGGCGCGCTGACACATGAGAATGGGAGAGAGTGCGATGAAGCAACAATCCGGCTGGACTCGCCGCTCGACATTGGCTCTCACCGGGGCGGGCCTTGCCACGCTCGGAACGCGCGGCCTCGCTGCCGGACCGGCGCCGCAATTCGAAATAATGGCCGAAGGGATTGGGTTTTCCGAAGGCCCGGTGGTGATGCCTGACGGCTCGGTGCTGGTCGTCGATCTGATCAGCGCCAACATCACCCGCGTCTGGAAAGGCAGCAAGGAAGTCGTCAAGAATATCGGCGGCGGGCCCAATGGCGCTCAGCTTGGCCCGGACGGCGCGCTCTATGTCTGCAACAATGGCGGGGCCGCGCCAGACAACCCTACGCTCGCTGACCCCAGCCAGCCGGGCCGGGTCGAGCGGCTGGACCTGGCGACCGGCAAGGTCGAGCGGCTCTTCGACTCAGTTTCGGGAACGCCGCTGTCTGCCCCCAACGATCTCGTATTCGACGCAGACGGCGGGTTCTGGTTCACCGATTACGGCAAGACGCTGGCGGAGAGCTATTCGCGCGGCGGGCTATATTATTGCAGCGCGGACCGTGGCGAGGTGAAGGCGATCACCCGCAACGGCACCGGCTTCAATGGCGTCGGCCTCTCACCGGATGGCAAGACGCTCTATTTCTGCAAATATTTCGAGGGCCGTCTGATGCGCATGAACGTCACCGGGCCAGGTGAAGTCGAGATGGCTGGTGAGCGTCCCCATGTCGAGCTGGTCGGCTCGGGCCTTGGTGAGGCCGAGTTCGACGGTCTGGCGGTGACAGCAGCCGGCAATATCTGCGTCGGCACCAATCACACCGGCGGCGTCACCACGATCACCCCGGACGGCGAGGTACGCTTCTTCGAGCTGCCCGAAAGAATGGTGACCAACATTGCTTTCGGCGGCGAAGACATGCGCGATGCCTATCTGACCTGGTCAACCAGCGGCAGGCTGGTGCGGATGCGCTGGGACGAGCCGGGACTGAAACTGAATTTCGGCTAATCCCCGCTGGCCTCACCCCTGCCAGCCCACCATGACGGCAGCCTGCCAGCTTCCTCGGCGCTGGGGGCTGCGATGTGCTTGCCGGAAAATTTGGCCATTTCTTCAGGCGTCGCTGTCTTGACGTCTTTCGAATCCTGCTCACCCAGCCGCTTGATCGCCTTGTCGCTGGCAGCAATTGCCGGGCGCTTTGATATCCCATCGACCCAGGCGACGAGATGCGGGCATTCTGCGTCTTGCATGCCGAAGCGGCGATAGCGCAGCGCCCAAGGGTAAGTCGCCATATCGGCAATCGAATAGGCCTCGCCTCCCAGAAATGCCGCCTCGCCCAGTCGCCGGTCCAGCGCGCGAAACACCTGGGCGGTCATGCGCCGATAGCGGCCTGCGGCATATTCATTGTCCTCAGCGATCCGTGAGAAATGATTGTGGGTGCCAATCGCCGGCCCGACATTGGCGACCTGCATGAACAGCCATTTGAGCACCGCGTAGCGTTCGGGTCCGGCCAAAGGGAGAAACTGGCCGCCATAGTTCTCAGCCAAATAGACCAGAATCGCGCCTGATTCGAAGATTGGTTCAACGCCCGCTGGCCCCTCCGGATCGCAGATCACCGGCACTTTCGCCATCGGGTTCAGCGCGAGGAAATCTTCCTCGAACTGGTGGCCACGAAACACCGCGACATGGCGCACCTCATAGTCCAGCGCCATCTCCTCCAGCGCGATCAGCACCTTGCGGACATTCGGGCTCGACATGCCGTAAAGTTCAATCATGGCAATGCCTCTGGATCATCTGGCCGCGACCAGCTTTTCCGGCTGTCGTTGCTGCGCCTCATATTCAGCCACGCTCATCGGCTTCACCAGACCAGCTGTCATCCGCACCACTCGCCGCTCATGAGGCAGATAGTCGCTCGGTGCCATATGCATGGTCTGGAGCTGATCCCAGACGACGATATCTCCCTCGCTCCAGCGGTGCCGGACGATGAAATCGGGGTGGTCGCAATGGCCCCAAAGAAACCGCAGCAGATTGGCGCTCTCGGCAGAGGAGAGCTCCTGAATCTTGATGGTATAGGCCGCATTGACGAACAGCACTTTGCGGCCGGAAATCGGGTGAACGATGACCACCGGATGGGTCCGCGCGGTCAGCTCGCGATCCCATTCTTCGCGCACGTCCTCCGGCTGCTCATCGACCCGGAGCACTTCGCGCTGGCCGCGCGGCGAGGCGTGCACTGCTGTCAGCGTCTCCAGCCAGCCCTGCATCGCCGGTGACAATGCATCGAAAGCTGCGGCCATGCTCATCCAGTTGGTGCCGCCGCCGACCGGGGGCAGCAGCTCACCGCGCAGGGTCGTGACCCAGGCTATTTCCGGGCAATAGGTGCTATCGGTGTGCCAGCCCTTGAATTCGTCGCTGAAATTGGCGCGACTGGGCAGCTGCGCTGAGGCGGCGGTTTGCCACAGCCGGTTATCGAGCACGACCATGGTGTCGTGATTGCCAACCAGCCGATGCGACAAGATGTTACGCAATTCGCCGAATATGCCGGTGAAAGCCCGCTGTTGCTCGCGATCCATTTGCTGGCCGGAAAAGGTTATCACGGCATGCTCGGTCAGTGCGTCGCGGAGCTGCTGGGCGTCGGCCTCGTCCAGCGGTTGGGTCAGATCGACGCCATCAACCCTTGCGCCTATCGTCGTGGTCAGCGGCGTGACGGTGATTTCACCCATGGAGGTTCTCCTCTTCTTCGACTGCGTTTCACGGGCAGCAATAGCTCCAACAGCGAGGCGAGTTTCCGCGCTTGCGGCGCTCCAGTCAATCTATCGGTCGATCATCTTGTCGCAGCCGCTTGCAAGATTGCCGAAAATGCGCTGGGGTAGTTTGAGGCAGCGGGGCGAACCCGCTCTCGCGTCCAGTGGCATAGAAGGGAACCGCCATGCTCAAGATCCAGGTCAAAGCCGATCTCTGCTGCGGGGTCGGGCTGTGCGTGAAAGGCGATTGCGCAAAGGTCTATCAACGCGACGATCTTGGCTACAACAGTTCGGACGGCCAGACCGTCCCGGAAGGCCTGGAAGAAATTGCGCGCAAGGGCGCAGCGGCCTGTCCGGAAACCGCGATCGAGCTGATCGAAACGAATTGAAGCCACGCCCCCGGGGCCGGCCTGGCCCTGTGACGGTCGAGGAGGTCGAGCATGGTCGATGTCGTGATTTCGGGAATCGGGCAATCGGCCGTCGGGCGAAAGCTTGAGGCTTCCGGGCTTGCCCTGACAGTCGATGCCGCGCTGGAAGCGATTGGCGATGCTGGCCTGACCCGCGACGATATCGATGGCTTGTCAACTTTCCCCGGTGCTGCGCCGGGCTCTGGGTTCAGTCCGGTTGGCAGCTGGAGGCTGCGCGACGCGCTGGGCCTTGAGCTTGACTGGATTTGCGGCGGCGGCGAACGACCGGGTCAGCTGGGCGCTCTGATTGACGCCTATGCGGCGATCAGGGCCGGTCTTGCACGACATGTCCTGTGTTTCCGTACCGTCAAGGAAGGCTCGGGCGGGGCCACCCACCAGGTTCACCTCGGCGCAGCTACGCGGCCACGCGCGGCGGGCGACCAGCAATGGCAGTCGCCTTATTCCGGCCCTTCCTATGTCGGCTATTTCGCGATGCAAGCGCAGCGCCACATGCATCTTTATGGCACCACCCGCGAACAGTTCGGCCAGATCGCAATTACCCAGCGCCGCAACGCGTCCATCAACCCGAAGGGCGTCTATCGCGACCCGATGACGATGGACGATTATCTCTCGGCCCGGATGATCTCGAGCCCGCTTGGCCTGTTCGATTGCGACGCGCCGGTCGATGGCTCGACCGTGCTGATCCTGTCCGCCGCCGATGCCGCCAAGGACCTCAAATCGAGGCCGGTGCGGATAGAATCGGTCGGCGGATCGATCCGCAGCGCGGCAAGCTGGGACCAGATGGAGCTGGGCCATGACGCGACCAATGATTCAGCGCAGCGCATGTGGCAGGGCACCGACCTGACACCCAAGGACATCGATATCGGCCTGCTCTATGACGGGTTCAGCTTTATCGTCGTCGCCTGGCTGGAAGCGCTCGGGATCTGCGGCAAGGGCGAGGCGGGCGCATTTCTGGAAGGCGGCGCAAATATCGCGCTCGACGGGGCCTTTCCGATCAACCCGCATGGTGGCCAGCTATCATCCGGCCGCGTCCATGGCTTCGGCTTTCCCCATGAGGCGGTGCTGCAATTGCGCGGTGAGGCGGGCGCACGGCAGGTCGGCGGCGATCCGCGCAGCGCCATTGTCACCAATTCGGCTGGCTTCATGGCCGGCTGCATGTTGCTTGTGAGGGACTGAGCATGGGCCAGCGCAGGAGAGCGACGCAATGACCGACAGCCCGCACAAGATTTTACCGGTCCCCGATGATGACAGCAGCTTCTTCTGGGAGGCTGGCAGAGACGGCGTGCTCAGAATCATGGGCTGCAAAAGCTGCGATCACTTGATCCAGCCACCGGGTCCGATCTGTCCGAAATGCCTCAGCCGCGATGTAGCGCCCCGGGATATGTCCGGGCGCGGCACGGTCTGGAGCTTCACCATCAATGTCCATCCATGGTTTCCCGATATGGAGCTGCCCTACATCCTCGCCAGTGTCGAACTGGAAGAGCAGGAGGGCCTGCGCCTGACCACCCACATCACCGACATCGCGCCGCAGGATGTGCGCATCGACATGCCGGTCGAAGTCTATTTCCGGGAAGACGAAGGCATCTGGCTACCTAGCTTCCGGCCTAGCCCGGCCTAATTCTTCGCTGACGGAGCGCTGCGCTGCCCGGCTTGTCTTCCAAATCACAACTGTTCCAAAATGGGGTAGGGTAGCAATGGCACATGACGAGGGTCATGCCAGGATGCTATCTCCCGGACCGTTGAATAGGGTCCGTACCGCCACGTCGAATTGCGGCCCTGATCTCGGGGAAGCAGCATGTATATAGAAACTCTCGACCCCCTTCTGAAATTCTGGCTGGTCATCGTGATCCTGCTAGCCGCTTACATTGCTGTTTTCGCCTGGATCGCCACCCTGTCCGGACGCAGGCACAAGAAACGCGTGAGAAGCCGTATCGAAGAGCGGGATAAGCGCTACTGGGCGCGGGAATGGCGATGGCGCGCACGCAACAAGGTGCTTGTCATGCTCAATCGCATCCGGACGCCGAGGCTGACCGATCAGCGAAAGCATTGGGACTAGCCAAAGCGCGCCAAGCACAACGAGCAAGGCTTGCCTGTAGCGCGCCATCGTGAGACATTTCCCGGCGACGGCACCGATAGGTGCAACGCCAGGAAGAGGATCATGAGGCATGGACATGCTGGCTGAAGAGCGGGCGCAATTCAAAGCGCCTTTCGCGAACCGTTATGACAATTTCATCGGCGGCAAATGGACCGCGCCGCTGGCTGGCCGTTATTTCGACAATATCTCGCCCGTCACCGGCAAGCCGGTCGGCGAGATCGCCCGGTCACAGGCTGAGGACGTTGCGGCGGCGCTGGATGCGGCTCATGCAGCCAGTGACGGCTGGGGCAAGACCGCACCGGCGGAGCGCGCGCTGATCCTTAATCGCATTGCCGACCGCATGGAGGAAAATCTCGAGCTGCTGGCAACGGCGGAAAGCTGGGACAACGGCAAGCCGATCCGCGAGACCATGGCCGCCGACATGCCGCTCGCGGTCGATCATTTCCGCTATTTCGCTTCGGCCATCCGCTCGCAGGAAGGCTCCATCAGCGAGATCGACAACGACACCGTTGCCTATCATTTCCACGAGCCGCTCGGCGTGGTCGGCCAGATCATCCCGTGGAATTTCCCGATTCTGATGGCCGCCTGGAAACTGGCCCCGGCGCTGGCGGCGGGCAATTGCGTCGTGCTCAAGCCTGCAGAACAGACCCCGGCCTCGATCCTGCTATGGGCCGACCTCGTGGCCGACCTGCTACCCGAAGGTGTACTCAACATCGTCAGCGGCTTTGGCCTGGAAGCCGGTAAGCCGCTCGCCTCATCCGAGCGCGTCGCCAAGATCGCCTTTACCGGCGAGACCACGACCGGGCGGCTGATTATGCAATATGCGTCCGAGAACCTGATCCCGGTAACGCTGGAACTGGGCGGCAAATCGCCCAATATCTTCTTCGAGGACGTCTGCCGCGAGGATGACGATTTCCTCGACAAGGCGATCGAGGGATTTGTAATGTTCGCGCTCAACCAGGGAGAGGTTTGCACCTGCCCGAGCCGGGCGCTGGTCCATGAGAGCATCTATGACCCCTTCATGGAGCGCGCGATCGCTCGCACCGAGGCGATCACCCAGGGCAACCCGCTCGATTCCGGCACGATGATCGGCGCGCAGGCGTCGTCCGAACAGCTGGAGAAGATCCTCAGCTATATCGATATCGGCAAGCAGGAAGGCGCCGAGGTGCTGACCGGCGGCGAGCAGGCCACCATGGAAGGCGAACTTGCCGGCGGCTATTACGTCAAACCGACTGTATTCAGTGGCAATAACCGCATGCGCATCTTCCAGGAAGAAATCTTCGGCCCGGTCGTTTCGGTGACGAAATTCAAGGACGAGGACGAGGCCCTCGAAATCGCCAACGATACGCTCTACGGCCTCGGCGCAGGCGTCTGGAGCCGCGACGCTAACACCTGCTACCGCTTTGGCAGGGCGATCAAGGCAGGCCGGGTCTGGACCAATTGCTACCACGCCTATCCGGCGCATGCCGCTTTCGGGGGCTACAAGCAGTCAGGCATTGGCCGCGAGAACCACAAGATGATGCTAGACCATTACCAGCAGACCAAGAACATGCTGGTGAGCTACAGCCCAAAGAAACTCGGCTTCTTCTGAGGCGGTCATGGGCGAGTCTCAGGGACAGGTTCCACGGGTCACCGCAACTCCCTCAGCGCTGGCGCTAATCGACGAGCTCAAGGGTGAATACGGGCCGATCCTGTTCCACCAGTCGGGCGGCTGCTGCGACGGGTCTTCGCCGATGTGCTATCCCGCAGGCGAATTCCGCGTCGGCGCGCGCGATATCCTGCTGGGATCGATTGCCGATACACCGGTCTATATCGGCCGCGCGCAGGGCGAGGCATGGGCGCATACCCAGCTGATCCTCGACGTGGTGCCGGGGCGCGGGGGCATGTTCAGCCTCGACAATGGCCGCGAAGTCCGCTTCCTCACGCGCAGCCGCGTATTCGGCGAACATGAGCTGGCAGCGCTTGAACAAGTTGGGGAGGCTGAGAGGACGCCATGACGAGCAAGACCGAAAACCACCGCCTCACCCGGGTCGAGGATGACGCCCCGCTCGGCCAGATGCTGCGCAGGAATTTCTGGATTCCCTTCGCCCGCAGCCAATCACTCGCCCCCGGCGGTCCGCCACAGCGGGTGCGCTTGCTCGGCACCGATCTCGTCGCGTTTCGCGGAGAGGACGGTACGCTGGGCCTGATGGACGAATTATGCCCCCACCGCCGGGCATCGCTGGCGCTGGCGCGGGTGGAAGGCTGTTCACTGCGCTGCATCTATCACGGCTGGCGCATGGGTGCTGATGGCACCGTCGTCGAGGTCCCGTCCGAAGGCGAACGGTCTGATGAATTCGCCGCGCAGATCGAGCGCAACCACTACGGGGTGCGGGAAGGCGGCGGCTTGCTCTGGGCCTTCCTGGGTCAGGACGAAGCGCCCGAACTGCCTCCCCTGCCCTTCCTCAAAGTGCCTGAGGAGAGTCGCTGGTGGTGCCGCATGATGGTCGACTGCAACTGGCTCCAGGGATTTGAAGGCGCGCTTGATTCGGTTCATCTCAACTGGCTCCACCAGGGCTGGCAGAAGGACAAGGGCGACAGCGTGCTGGAAGCCTATCCCCGCCTGACACCGGACTATGAAATCGAACGCACCGACTATGGCTTGCGCACCTGCGCCGTTCGAAAGGCGAGCGAGGAGGAAACCCATTTCCGCTGCGCCGAGTTCATCGCTCCATTCTACGCCTTTTCGGCCAGCCGCCAGCCGGTGATCGCATCCGATTGCTCGGTGTTCATCTCCGTACCCGTCGACGACACGACCCACATGCTTTTCTTCGGCTTCTGGGACGAAATCGGGCCACTCACCGACATTTCCGGTTTCTTCCCGGATGAGCTCGATCACGACAATCTCATCAGCGACGAATTCCTGCCGCACAATTGCTGGGGGCAAGACCGCGAGGCGATGGCGCAGGGCCATTTCAGCGGCTTCACCAAGAGCGTGCTGCATGAGGATGTTGGCGTTCAGACCAGCATGGGACCGATCGTCGAGCGCTCCGAGGAAAACCTGTGCAGCACCGATCTGGCGATCGTACGCACGCGCGAATTCCTGCTCGAGGTAATTGCCGAATTCGAAGCGGGGCGAGCGGTAGACGGCGAAATGGCAGCCTATCGCGACGGAGGGAACCTGCCGTTCAGTTGCAGCGCGCCGGTCGGATCGGATTGGCGGAATATCGGCTTTCGTGCGCATGAGCCTGCGGAGTGAGTGAAACGAGGGTATCAGGCCGAGTGACCTGGCATGGTCTCCGGGCGGCGGAGTACGCCGCCCAAAGCTGAGACCCCAGTGTCCACGGTAGAACCGATGCATGCCGCCGTGGGGTGATCCTCAGAATCCGAACATCATGCCGACCCTTCCGGTGGCGCTTCCTCGCGTTGCGCCGGCAACGCCGGCAGTGACATAGAGGCTGTCGGTAACGCGCCCGGCGATGGAACCAGCGAAGCCCTGCTCACCGCGATAGGTTGAAGCGTTCATCGAGATTGAGATGGCCTTGCCCGGCACAATCCCGACCCCGCCCAGCGCAACTGCTGCAGCGATCCCGCCATTGACCTGCCTGAAGCGCAGGTCGAAGCCGTCAAGCCTGTCTTCAACTGCACCAACCCGCCCCGAAAGCTGGTTGAACTGCGTATCACTCACCGCCAGCGCGCGGGCCATCGATCCCTGCAGCGAGCTGAGCTGCGCCGCCGAAGCCACCGCGCCCTTGCCGAGCGTGCCGGTTGCATCAACCGTCACCGCATTGACCGGGCCAACCTGCGCCAGAGTAGAGGCGTCGATGTCGCCAACCCGCACCGAGCTGCCCGTGCCGCCAATCGTTACCTGGTTGGCCGCAGTGGTGGTCGCGCCCTGGCCGATAGCGGTGGCGCTGGTTTGCGCTGCATTGGCGAGATAGCCGACTGCAGTCGCTCCGGTGCCGCCCGCGTTCGCCTGGCGGCCGACGGCGGTCGCAAGAAACCCAGCTGCATTGGCAACGCTGCCGACCGAAGTCGCCGAATTACCGCCTGTGTTCGCCTGGTAGCCGATCGCGGTCGCATTGCCGCCAGTCGCCACGGCAACCCCGCCGATTGCCGTGGCATTGGCCTGGTTGACGAAAGTCTCGAAGCCGATTGCCACCGAGCGCTGGGCCAGCGCCTGCGCGCCGAGCGAATTGCCATCGACCCCGTCTCCGCCCATCGCGATCGAGCCATTGCCCGCCGCCCGGCTGAACGCGCCCAACGCCAGCGCTTGCTCGGCCGTCGCCTGGGCGCTTGCACCCAGCGCGGTCGCATGCATCGCTGTAGCATCGGAAAATGCACCGATGCTGGTGGACAGGGAGCCGGTCGCATGGGCGGTGTAGCCGAGCGACGCCGCAAAGTCCTGCGTTGCATTAGAAAAGGCGCCGATGCTGGTCGAGCGGACACCGGCTGCTTGCGCAGAATATCCAAACGCGCTGCTGTTGATCTGGATCGCTTCGGATGAGCCGCCGACGCTGGTCGACTGTGAGCCTGCCGCCTCTGTATCGTAGCCCAAGGCGGTGCTGAAGGTCCCGCTTGCTTGAGCGGCATAGCCAAGCGCAGTGGCGGCAGACTGCGTTGCATCGGAGAAGGAGCCAATGCTGGTGGATTGGACGCTGGAAGCAACCGCACTGGCTCCGAATGCGGAAGCAGAGGATCCGGAAGAGATGGCACCGTGTCCAAAGGCAGATGCCCGGTCGGCCGTCGCCTCTGCATTGGTTCCGACAACTGTAGTCCTGATTTGGTTTGCAAGGGCATTGGTTCCAATCGCAATGGCCTCGGCAGCGAAGGCGATTGCGCCAGGAGCCGCGTCAGCGTCGTTTTCTCCGCCGATCGCAATACTCGCCACGCCCGCCGCAACGGCGGCGCTGCCGATCGCTATTGCGCCTTGCCCGGCGGCAAATGCCTCTTCGCCCACTGCCGTGCTTTCAAAGCCGGATGCGGTTGATGATTCGCCGATCGCGGTCCCTGCGGCGCCGCTGGCATCAGTGTTTGCGCCAATTGCAGTGGATCCGCCAGTTCCGGTTGATGATGAATTGACCCCGCATTCGAGCGATCCCGATCCGGCGGTGGCATTGGTGTTGCAGGGCGCGGTGGCGTCGGCATGGGCGGGACTTGCAAGCACCAGCATGGCGGCAGCAGTGGCGAGCAGGATCGAACGGATAGGGGGCGGGCCATTGGGCATGGATTTGCTCCTTGTTGTTAAAGGCGCGCGCATGTAGAAATCAGCCGAAGGCCCGTTCCAAAGCAACGGCACAGGCTGGGCCGTTGCAACACACTCCCTGATTACACGCGGCCTGTAGCTATCCACGAATCATCACGATGCCGCTGGACTGCTAACAATTTGGAACTATGAAGAAACCAAGTCAAACCGCTTGGGGAGCCGACACCAATTCGTCCCAAATCCGGTCCGGGCGGCCCGGCGATGTATTCGTTGCCAATGTAATCCCATTGACTCAGACCCTGTCATGAATGTTGGCCGGGTCACCCGGCCAGAATGTCCGGTGTCGGAAACTCGTGCGAGCCAAGGGTAAGGCCGCAATTGGGTCGGGTCCGGAATGTCCGAAATTGGCCCGCAATTTCCGTTGTCAGTCGTCGAGCCTTCCTCGCCGGAATACAGGGCCGAACTTCACCACCCGGCACAAGCCCTCCACTGCTGCCCTCAAAAGCTCTTCGGCAGCCCCAGCACATGGGTGGAGATGTGGCTGAGGATGAGGTTGGTTGAGATTGGCGCGACTTGATACAACCTGGTCTCGCGGAACTTGCGCTCGATGTCAGATTCCTCAGCGAAACCCAGGCCGCCATGGGTTTGCAGGCACATGTCGGCGGCGAACCATGAAGCTTCTGACGCCAGCAGCTTGGCGGTGTTGGCTAGCGTGCCGGCCTTGCTCCCGCCATCATATTGCTCGGCCGCCCGATCGACGATTGCTGCGGCTGCGGTGGTCTGGGCCCAGGCACGGGCAATCGGGAACTGGACGCCCTGGTTCTGGCCGATCGCCCGGCCAAATACTTCGCGCTCGCTGGCATAGGCCGAGGCCCGTTCGATGAAGAAACGCGCGTCTCCAATGCATTCCGAGGCGATCAATATGCGCTCAGCATTCATGCCCGAAAGGATGTAGCGAAAGCCCTTGCCTTCCTCGCCGATGCGGCTGGCGACAGGGACGGCCAGCTCGTCAAAGAACAGCTCGGTGGTGCCGTGGTTGAGCATGGTGCGGATCGGGCGGATGGTCAGCCCATTGCCAATCGCCTCACGCATGTCGACCAGCAGCACGGTCAGGCCGTCGGACGGCTTGGCACAATCCTCGCGCGGGGTAGTGCGGACCAGCAGCACCATCAGGTCGGAATGCTCGGCGCGGCTGATCCAGATCTTGTTGCCGGTGACGATGTAATGGTCACCCTCGCGGCGCGCGAATGTGGCGATGCGGGTGGTGTCAGTGCCGCTGGCGCTTTCGGTTACGCCGAAGGCCTGCAGTCTTAGCTCGCCGGCGGCAATGGCAGGCAGATACTGCGCCTGCTGCTCGTCGGAACCGTGCCGCAGCAATGTGCCCATGGTATAGAGCTGCGCGTGAGCGGCCCCGCCGTTGCAGCCCGAACGATGGATTTCCTCCATCATCGCGGTGACCGCCGTCAGGCCAAGCGCCGATCCGCCCAATTCCTCCGGGATCAGCATCGACAGCCAGCCACCCTCCATCAGCCGGGCGACGAATTCCGTGGGATAGTGCCGCTCTCGATCAAGCGCCTGCCAGTAGCTGCCCGGAAAATCAGCGCATAGGCGGCGGATTTCCCGGCGGATTTCAGGATAGGTTTCGTCATCGGCATCGATCATCGCTGCATCATTCGCTTTTCCGGTTTGCACGAAACCCTGTCCTACATTGGCCTGATCGGCAAGACTCAAGCGATCATCGATTCATATCACATAAGTCAATGATATTATTATGATTTTTTGAAATTAACCTCGGCTCGGCCTAAATTCAATTCAAGTCCCATACGGGTGAAATTCGTAATGTTCGAGTAACTCCACCGGGATCGCTGCAATGTCAAATTGGGTTGCAGTCATGACCTTGCCGAGCGAGAGTCTGCGCTAACCGAGTCGCGCCGCGAAACTTTGAAGAAGGGCAAATCATGGCGACCACTGATCAAGTGCAGGACTGGATACCCGAGCATGTTCCGCCCGAACTCGCCTGGGACGGCGATTATCATGGCTTTGCAGCTGAAACGGACGATCCATTTCTCAGGGTCGGCGAATTGCACGCTGGTCCCGATATCCTTTGGACCAGGCAGGTCGGCATTGGCCTTGGCAGCTCTGGCGGTGCGGGCTGGCTGCTGACGCGGCAGGCGCTGATGCGCGAAGTGCTGTTTGACACAGAGCACTTCGTCAGCGGCCAGACCGGTATGATGAGCACGATCGGTATCGACTGGAAGCTGATCCCGCTGGAATACAACCCTCCCGAACACCAGCTTTACCGTAAGGTCCTCGAACCCTTCTTCTCGCCTGCCAGCATCAATGCGCTCGATGGCGCGGTGCGGCAGGTCTGTGACGAGCTGGTCGAAGGTTTCGCCAGCCGCGATCATTGCGAATTCATCGGCGAGTTTGCTGAGAAGTTTCCCTCGCACATCTTCCTCGACCTGATGGGCATGCCGCGCGAGCGGCTCGGCGATTTTCTTGCCTGGGAGCGTGGCATGCTGCGCCCTAAGACCCCCGAGCAAGGGGTCGAGGCGATGCGCGCCATTCTCGATTATCTCGAAGGCTTTGTGCGCGAACAGCGGAAAAATCCCACGTCTCCGCTGATGAAAGGCATCGTCTCGGCGCGCTATAATGATGAGCGGGAGCTGACCGAGACCGAAATCCTCAGCACCTGCTATCTGCTTTATATCGGCGGGCTGGATACGGTGTTCAGCACGATCGGCTGGATCTTTTGGCATCTCGCGCAAGACCCGTCACTGCAAGACCGGTTGCGCGACAATCCCGAGGAAATTCCCCGTGCGGTGGAAGAGCTGCTACGCGGCTTCGGAGCCGCCTCGACCGGCCGGGTTGTCATCAAGGACCTTGAATTCCATGGCGTGCAGATGCGTGCTGGCGAGAATGTGCATTGCTCATTACCACTCGCCTCGCGCGACCCCGACGCCTATGACGAGCCGCACCGGATCGACATCGACCGCGACACCTTGCGTCATATCTCCTTCGGCACCGGCACCCACACTTGCCTCGGGCTTCGGCTAGCCAGGCGCGAGCTCAAGATCGTGCTGGAGTCGTTGCTTCCGCGCTTTGCAAACATACGCATCCCCAAGGGCGCAAACCATGCATTCCATACCGGCAGCGTGTTCGGCGTCGACCGCCTGCCGCTCGAATGGGAACTGATCGGGGACTAGATGATTGGGGTGCAAGCAATGAAAGCAGTGCTGTTTGCAGAATAGATAAGCAAGTTCGCGCGCTGTTTCGCGCCACCGACTGCAAGCAGCGCATGTTAGCGCAAACATGGCACATGTTTTCCCCAGACCGGAGAAAGTCGTCAATCAGTAAAGCTTGATCTCAGCTTAAAACTAAGGAACCTTAGTAATGGGATTGAGGAGGGTATGATCATGAAGCTATGTTCTGCAAGAGCTTGCTTGCTATTTGGAGTCGCATTCACCGGTCTCATGGCCAGCCAGCCTGTTTGTGCTGAAGACGGGGCCGAAGAGGAAAAGAAGGAAATCATCGTCAATGCCCAGCGCCGCGATGAACGGCTGATCGACGTTCCGATCGCGATCAAAGCGCTGGATGCCGAACAGCTGTCGAAGGCCGGCGTCAACAATTTGCAAGACCTCGAAAGAATTACCCCCGGCCTCCAGCTGCCGCTCTATGGCGGCTTCCTGAGGCCATCGATCCGCGGCATTTCCTCGGGTCTTTCGACGCTCAATGACAGTTCCAACGTCGCCATCTATATCGACGGGGTCTACCAGCCGATCCAGAACGGCGCGATCGTCGATCTGCCTGACGTCACCAGCGTCCAGGTGCTCAAGGGACCGCAAGGCTCGCTCTATGGCCAGAACGCGACCGGCGGCGCGATCATCATTGACACGGTCAAACCCCAATTCGACCTCACCGGCGAAATCTCGGCCAGCTACGGCAATTACAATGAAATCATCGGTCGCGGCTTCATCACCGGTCCGCTAACGGACAAGATTGCGGTGCTGGTTTCGGGCTCTGTCGCCGACCATAAGGGTTACAACCGCGACCTCGTCAGAGGCGGGCGGGACAAGGGCCTGCGGTCCGTCGTCCTTAGAGGCAAGATCCTGATCGAGCCCAGCGACAGGGCCTCGTTCCTGCTCGGTGGCTTCTATACCGACCGCAAGGACAGCAACGCCTTCGCCACCACGCCGCTCAACGGCAATTCGCTCGGCAATTCGCTGGTCCAGCTCTACCAGAGTTTCAACCTGCTGCCAGCGAGCACACCAATAGCCTCGCAGCCCCATACCTTCGCTTCGACGTTCCCGCCTGATCTCACCACCAGGATGTGGGGCCTCAACCTCAAGGCCACGTTCGAGATCGGCGACATCGGTTCACTCGAATCGGTCAGCGCTTACCAGAGGTTCGAGAGCCAGAGTAACCTCAACGTCGATTCCTCGGCGCTGAATTTCGCCAATGTCGACCCGCTGGTGACGCGGGGCGATTTCTATCTCCAGGAGCTCAACTTCACATCCGAGAACTTCGGCGGCTTCTATTTTTCGGCGGGCGGCTTCTACCTGCATCGCGTGGAAGAATTCTGGCCCTCGAACTTTACCGGCTTCGGCTTCACTACCGGCGCCGCATCACAACTCTCTGGAGTGCCGGACTTCGTCCAGAACACCTACACGCGCAGCGTGAAGGACAGCTACGCGGGCTATCTTGAACTCAATTACGACTTCACCGAACAGTTCACGATCACCCTGGGCGGACGTTACAGCTACGAGACCGTAAATGTCTCCAACAACAGTCTGCTCGCGTCTTTCACCAACGATCGCACCCTGATCCCCGACCCGCGCGGGTCTCAAAGCTTCAAGAAGTTCACGCCGCGTGCCGTGCTGCGTTACAAGGTCAACAACGATCACATGGTCTATGCAAGCTATTCCAAAGGCTTCAAGAGCGGCTTCGTCGATTCCTCCGCTGTCGGCAGATGCCCGGGCGGACCAATGGACGCCTCATGCATCCCCAATCCAGTGCAGCCTGAAACGGTGGACTCCTTCGAGATCGGCTACAAGGGCCGGATTACCGGGGTGCTAAACGTCAGCCTGGCCGCCTTCCACTACCAGTATAAGCAGATCCAGGTGTTCATCTACCGCGCACCGACCGGCTTCTACCAGAACGCCGCCTCCGGCAGGATCAATGGGTTAGATTTCGACCTGACATGGGACGCCACACCCGAACTGACCATTGCAGTCGGCGGCTCGTACGTCGACAGCAAGTACACGCGCTTTCCGGGTGCCGAGGTTTACTTTCAGAGCCCGGCCCTTACCTCGCAAGAGAACGCCGCGCATCTGGCGCTCAACCCTGTTGCGCTCAGCTGCCAGACGCAATTCCTGCCATTCCCGTGCGGTAATTACAGCGTGCCGACCAATGTCGCCGGCAACCAGTTCCAAAACGCGCCCAAGTTCACTGCAACCGCGTCGGTCGACTATCATCACGAATTCGATGCTGGTCGCTTTGGGCTCAACGCCGGTCTCACCTACAACTCGGGCTTCCCCTTCGATGTCGGCAACCACATCAGACAGAAGGAATATGTCCTGCTCAACGGCGAGCTTTCCTTCGCGCCGGCCGGGGTTGAGGGGCTGCGCCTCGTCATCTGGGGCAAGAACCTGACTAACCGCGACTATCTCGCAGGCTCGCTGCCGACCACATTCGGCGATTCGGTGCAATGGTCACCGCCGCGCACCTTCGGCGGAAGAGTAGAATTCAGATTCTAGATTCAGTGCGTCGCGCGGAAAATCACTTCCGCTTATCCGAGTGAACCCTACTGGCTACGGGCTGGGGTATTGGGGCCGTTAGAGCCGGATATGATGGCGGCGGTGCCAGCGCCAATACCGATCAAGGCCACGCCAATAAACACCCCGGTTTTCCGGCGCGAACGACCAGCGGGACGGGCTTCGCCCACAGGCTGACCTGGACCTAGCACTCCACCGGGCGGTGCATTGTCACTGCCAGGTTGTTGGACAGGTTGGCCTGGTTCGAACAACAAGGAGGCCGCAGCATAGCTGAAATTGTCCGGTGCGGTGCGCAGCATCACGTCAAACGGCTCATAAGCGGCCGGATGAAGGTTGAACCTGATCGGCGTAGCTCCGGCATACGGAATGAACACGGCTTGGCCAGGCAGATTAAGCACCACCGCCGAACCGCCAGCGGTCACCGTGATCTCGCCGCGCTTTTCGCTTGAAGGCGCATTCGGCCCTGGGCCTCGCAGCACGATCACGGTCGCTGTTTCAGGATCGACCCTGGCCGGCAGCACCAGGCCAGGCTGAAGCGATGCGATGGTCATGGCATTCTCGCCAACCGCGCCTTCCAGCATCGTGCCGCGGATGCCGACCGTTGCAGATGGAGTCCGGATCGAATTCTTGCCGCCACGCGAAGACTTGCCGGACATGAATCGGAAAGTTCCCTTGACGACACTCGCGCCAACTGAGCTGGATTTCTTTGCCGGGTCATAGACGAAGCGGTTGATCGTAAGATTGGCGCTAGGGCCGACTGTAACCGTGCTCTTGTCCAGCAGGGATATCTGGACAGAACTCGATCTGCCGGTTGTGAACATATTGCCGAGCTTGACCCGCTCGCCGCGCTTGGCTTTCCTGGCGGCTGAGGCCTTGGTCTGTTTCACTTTGACGACATTGCGCACTGCCGCATTGATCCCAACGGTTTGCCCGGGAAAGCGACATGAGCGGTGCCGAGGCAATAGCCAAGGCTCCAACCCAGGCGATCCGGTTCATCCATTTCCTGGCCATGACCTGCTGTTCCTTCAATCGGCTTGGCGGGGAGCGGGGACG
>JAQWKP010000009.1 GCA_029247785.1 Novosphingobium sp. | reverse complement strand
CTTCACGACCTTCTCGGCAGGCCTTTTGGCGCTTTTGGATTTTGGTCTCATCTTCGTTCCTTCGTCACTACGAAGAGACCAAAACACTCCTTAACTCACAACCCCGATCTGGTGACATAGGCGCTGACGGGGAACACAGCCATATGCAAATCAGGGGCGCGACAAGAGCGCCATGGAGAAAACGCGCCGGATACCGACAGTTCCTCTCTCAATCTCGCTCTCCCTGCCCCGGCTTGCCTTGAAACGGCGCGGAAAGGCGGGCCTTTCGCGGCTTACACGAGAAATATGGCGGATGAGCAGACTGGCTGGTGGAGCCGAGGGGAATCGAACCCCTGACCTCGTCATTGCGAACGACGCGCTCTCCCAACTGAGCTACGGCCCCGTTCCAGCATCCCTCACGACCCGTCGCGGCCCATCAGAGCGGCTCCCTTAGCGGAGTGCCAACCTGCTTGAAAGGCCTAAATTCAGGCAGCTCGCCAATGCTTATTGAGCTAGGCTCTGGTTCGAAGACGACCCGGCTGCGACAGTGGCTCCAGTGCCGTAACGCTGTTCCCAAGCGGCAAGATCCACCGTGTATTTATCATAGCTGTCATAGAACTGCTGATAGACCTCGTCGAGCTTGGCAAGCCCGGACGGAGCGAAGCCCTCGAGCTGGCCTGGCTGGACTGTCTGAAACTCAACGGACAATGCCAGAACGGCATCGCAAAGCGCCGGCACAACGGGCGGAAGAGAGAAGAAGTTGTATATCTGGGTCTGATAGCTCTCACGTGCCTTGATATATTTCGAGCCGTGCTCCGACCTGAACTTCCGGTCGAGGTCGCGGTTCACCTTCTTCAGCTTCTTGGCGTGAGATTTCAGGAAAGCTGAATAGCCAGACAAAATTGCCTCGTGTTTCGACTTTGTGCAGTTTAGCGCTGCGACATTATAGCCGCTCCGCAAGTTCCATACGGTCTGCGTACTGGTCAGGTTGGAATTGACGGTGATCCGCTTGCCATCGGCCTGTTGAGGCGGGATCGCCAGATTTTTCGGAGCGCCCTTGGGCGGAACCGGACGATATGGGGTGTAGGCGACCGGCGGCGGAGCGACCGACGCAGACGGCGGCGGTGGTTGCGTACAGGCAGCCACAAGCGTGAGTAGCCCGGCAATTGCTGCCCCCAGGACCAGCCTAGTTGGATTGATTCGCTTCACATCTAGCCTCTTCCACCAATTCGCGCGCTTATCATGTCACCGGTAGCACAAAAGGACATGCCCGGCGCGACAGACTGCGCGCCGGGCACGACGGATGTCCCGAATTGGTGCGAAATTTATTCGCGACTGCCCATGAAATAGAGCAGGAACTGGAACATATTGATGAAGTCGAGATAAAGGCTGAGCGCTCCAAGGATGACAGCCTTGCCAGCAAATTTGGTCCCGGCCAACTCGTGATACTGCATCTTCAGCCGCTGCGTATCATAGGCGGTAAGACCGGCAAAAATGAGCACACCGAGGATCGAGATAACCAGTTGCATCACGCTGGATTGCACGAAAATGTTGATGACCATCGCGACCAGAATGCCGATTAGACCCATGATCAGGAAGGAGCCCATCCCGGACAGGTCCTTCTTGGTGGTATAGCCAACTAGACTGAGGCCCGCGAAAGCAGCCGCCGTCGCGAAAAATGTCGTTGCAATCGATGCTCCAGTATAGACTAGGAAAATTGTCGAGAGCGACATTCCCATCAATATGGCAAAGGCCCAATACATCAGCTGAAGCGCGCCGGTGCCGAAGCGATTAGCACCAAAGCTCATTGCCATCACAATCGCCAGAGGCGACAGCATGACGAGCCATTGCAGAGGAGAGCCCATCATCGCTGCAGCCATGCCGGAACGCGCCATCAACAGGGCAACAATGCCCGAAAGCAGCACGCCGGACGCCATGTAATTGTAGATCGACAGCATGTGCTTGCGCAGGCCCATGTCGTAGCCAGCGCGGCCAGCAGCAGTGCCCTCAACGCTCGGAGACGTACCGTAGCCCGGTCGCCGGGACTGTGGGTCGTTCCAGTTCGCCATTTCAAACTCCTTTTACGGATGATGCATCATGCATCGATCCGGTAACTGCAATATCGCGATTCATTCTTAAGTTTTCAAGAAAAACCGGGCAGTCATTCACAATATCGAAAACTGACAGAAATGCGGGTGGCACGCAGCGAACTGGGCCGCTATATCAAATAATAGTATATAAAATAAGGATTAGTTCCTTATTTCCTTGGCCATTTCGGCACTGCGATTGCAGGCTGCCTGCAAGGTCGATTCGACCAGCCGAGCCAACGCCGCTTCGGCATCGAGCACATCGAGGCCGGCCTGCGTCGTTCCGCCGGGACTGGCGACACGCCGCGCGAGCTCACCCGGCCCAATTTCCGAGCCGGCAGCTAGCAGTGCGGCACCCTCCACGGTCGCCAGTGCGAGCCGCTCGGCCTGGGCCGGATCGAGCCCCAAATTTGCCGCACCCGAGGCCAGCGCGTCGATGAAACGATAAACGAAGGCGGGACCCGATCCAGCCAGCGCAGTCACCAGGTCGAACCGGCTTTCCTCGATCCATTCCGGGGTGCCAAGCGAGCTCATCAAGTCGATCACCGCTGTCTGCTGCGCCTGGGAAAGGCCGCGATGGGCAAGGGTGATTGGCGACTTGCCGATCGCCGCCGACAGGTTTGGCATGATCCGCACCAGTCCAGAGGCCTGGGGAAAATATCCAGCCAGACTTTCCAGCTCGACTCCGGCCAATATCGAAAATACCAGCGTATCGCCTCGCGCCAGCGCTGCCAGCTGCGGCGCAACTTCGCCAAGCATTTGCGGCTTCACGCCAAGCAGGATGGCATCAAACATTCCAACAGGCAGATCGCGCAACAGTTCGACACCATCCGGTGCTGCATCAAGGAACGGATCAACCACGGTGAAGCGCGAAGGCGCGATTCCTCCCGCAATCCAGCCGGCCAGCATCGCCCCGCCCATATTGCCGCAACCGACAAGAAGCAGCGAAGCGGGCCATTGTTCCACTGGTCAGGCCTCGCCTACGGCGTCCACCAAAGCCGCTGCCAACGCCTCGGCTGGGCTCTTGTCACCCCACAGAATGAACTGGAATACTGGATAGAAGCGATCACACTCATCGACCGCCATTTCCACTGCCGTCTGCGCCTGGGACGGGCTGAGCAAGCCCTCATCTCCAAGCATCAGCCCATGCCGATAAAGCAGCACGCCACCGCTCGACCACACGTCGAAATGGCCCAGCCAGAGCTGCTCGTTGACCAGCGCCAGCGCCTCATGAACCAGGCTGAGCTTGGCCTCGGGGACGCGGATATCGGGCAAGCAGAGCAGCTGCAGCACATGATCCTCGCGGCGCCAGATTGCCTGGAACTGGTAAGTCGCCCAGCTCCCCTTGAGCTCAGCCGATAACTCGTCTTCGTTGACGAATTCGAACGGCCAATCACGAGCCTCGAACAGCGATGCCAGCATTTCAACCGGGGCTGCATCGTCTCCTGTTCCGATATTGTCTTCGACTGTTCTCATATAATTCATCTTCAATCATTCCGTGTCATCGGCTGATGCTACGACAGGCCCCTACCGGACAATGGCTCGCCCGATAAGCCCTGAGCATAACTCGACTACGCTGTTTACTTCATGTGGAAAATATCGAGTCGGGTCGGTCGCACCCGACCTAGCGGCATTTTTTAGTTCGATATCTGGTCCACGACCTGCCCGGCCGGGCTGATCCACAGATAGGGGCCATCGAGCCCTGCCTTGGTGAGTTTGGCGAGGAAGCCATTCGCGGCCTTGCGGCTTTCGAATGGTCCGGTCAGCATGCGGTTGGTCTTGCCGAGATCGCTGACATAGGCATTGCGGCCCTTGAATACCGTCGCCTGCTGACGGTTCAGCCTGCGCCAGTCGTACTTCAGGGCAGCAACATTCTGGCCGATGCCCAGCTGCACCCAGATTCGGCTGGGATGGCTCGGCGGAGCCGGTTTGGGCGCTACTTTCTTGGGTTTGGGCTTGGGCTTCGCAGGCTCAATCTTGCGAATATCCACGGCCCCCGCGGCAGGCGCGTCATGAACAGCAGGGCGGCCGAGGTCGCCGAACAAATCGGCAAATCCGGGCTCCTTTTTCGGGGTCGGCGCGGTAGTGGTGGGAGTTGATGGAACGACCGCTGCATTGCCGGTCGCTCCGGAACGGCTGTTGGGCAACATGGCCAGGTCAAATCCGGGCGTAGGCGTAGCAAGAGCGGGGGCAGGTTCGGTCGCAGGTTTCGACGCAGCGGGTCCTAACGTGACCGCCATACGTGACGCGCTTGGCGGAGGACTATGCGTTGTGCCCATGGAAGCAGGCTGCTGCGCCTTGATTACCTGGGCAAGTTTCGCCGCTTGCTCTTTGGCCGGCGACGAATTCTCTGTGGACGCTGGGTTTGTAGAAAGTGACGGAACCGGGACCGGTCCGCTAGCCTTGGCTGCCCCTGCCTCAGGCTTTGCGATTGGAATGTTCGCATTCGCAGGTTTGGCCAAAGCGGTGGGCGGCTTGGGGCTTGGCTGGGGTTTTGGTTCCGGCTTTGGCTGCATCACCGGATTTTCGACTGCGGCCGCAAGGGTCGGCTGACTGACGGCCGCAATTTCCCTTGCTGGCTTTGGCTCGGGAGGAGCGACGCGCGGTTTATCCGCCATCGCGACCCTTTCCGGCTTCTCTCTGTTTCGCCTGTTGCGCTTCTCGCGCCTCTCGCGCCTCTCTTGTTTCGCCTTGGCTTTCCTGGCCGCATTGCGCGCCGACAATGAGCTCGATTCGTCGCGCCGGCGTGCGCGCTTCTTGCTGCTGCCCAGCGGCTCACCCTGTGGAACCAGAGCCGCATCGACGGCGACGAGATTTTCTCGTGGTGGCGCCAATGAGGCATATGCCGCGATGCGCGGATCGTCCCGGCCGATTTCGGATGCGCGCGGAAACTTCCCAAGGTTGGCGGCGGCTGCCTGTTGCGCCGGTGTCAGCTGCGGCATGTAGCGCAGATAGGGAACGATGTTCCGGGCAAGTTTGGACGGCAGTAGGGTGTTGGTGACATCCACCGCTTCCTTGGTCCGACCAGTGATCGCCAGTACGAAAGCGCGAGTCCGCCATGCCGGTTTGAACTGGGCGCGCAATTGCGGCAGCAGCATCGCCTCAGCAGCGGCACCGTCACCGCCGATTGCCAGACTCAGCGCCAACCTGCGCCTGATCTCACCGCTGCGGTCACGGGCCAGCGCCTTGCGATAGAATCCTTGTGCAAGCGCATTTGCGCCAACGAGGTCGTAGGCAAGGCCGCGCTCAGCTGCCAGAGCTCTGGTATCAGCCCCAGCCTTCGCTGCCTCGTCAAACAAGGGAATTGCCGAGTAGGGGTCGCCGCCAAGAACCAGAGCGCCAGCAAGTCCGGCCTTGGCACGTCCGTTGCGCGGCTGTGTCTCACTCGCCCTGCGGAAAAAACCACCTGCGGCCTCGAAATCGCCAAGCGCCATCGCAGCATTGCCAGCCTCGATCAGCGCGGTGACATCACGCGGATTGCGCGCGAGCCTTGTCAGCGCCGCGTTCAGAGCCTGGGCTTCGGGACTGGGCAGACGCTGAACCACAGGCTGAGCGAAGACCGACGCTGGCAATGCGAATGCCAGAAACGCCAGCGCCGCAGCGCCAAGCGTCATTAGCTGGCGAAGCGCAAGCCTGAACTGGAATGTCTCTCGCAAGGCCTCAATCCACCACTTTTCCGACTCGCTCGGCAACATGCCGACAGCGACGGTTCAGGACCGGTCTATTGAACGGGGAGCGATGAACCGCAGAGGAATGAGCCCAGCAAAAATCGAGCCCCCGGATCCGAGCCTATTGGTTATTCTGTCGACCAAGGAAACGCGGAATATTGAGTGAGGAACCTTCCTCGTCCCCCTCAGCTTCCTTGTCCTCTTCGCCTTTGGTGCCGCGCGAGAGGTTCGCCATACGCTCGAACAACGTGCTTCCGGCGACCGGAGATGGAGGAGGCGCTTCTGCCTCTGCATCACCCGCAGCAGCGGGTACCTCGACATTATCCTGACGGGCTGACAACGGCGTGACTTGCTCATTCTGTTCGGCCAGCCTGCTGGCATCCAACAACAACTCATCCTCACCACCGACATCGGCCGGGGATTCGTCTTCAGCCTCAGCCTGACCCAGTTCCAATTCGAGCGGTTCGCTCTGGGCCGACGGTGCAGCTGACAGGCTAGCATATGGCGCATCGGATGCGTCGTCGTCGCCCCCCTCCTCATCGTCACCGCCTTCTTCGGCATCTTGCGCGTGAACTGTGGGCTCACTCGCATCCACCGGCTCCTCATCAACCTCTGAGATTGTCAAGTCGAGCGGCTCGGGCTCTTCGGCGGTTTCTTGTTCCGGCTCGTACGGCGCCGGGATGACCGGCTCTGGCGCTTCGGTTTCTGCTTGCTCCGCTTCAGGCTGCTCGGCTTCGACCTGACCGGTTTGGCGGTCGAAGAGAGGTTCAGCCTCCTCAGCAGGCTGGGTGACGTTGGGCAGAACGGGTCCGCGCGACTTGCCGAGGCTGAGAGGGCGCGCCGACTCCTGTCCCTGTTCAGCGGTCTGTTCTATCCCAGTAGCTACGACCGAGACTCGAATTTTGCCCTGTAAGTCCGGATTGAAAGCCGAGCCCCAGATGATGTTAGCATCCGGATCGACAAGCTCGCGAATGTGATTGGCCGCCTCGTCGAGTTCCAGCAGCTTCATGTCCTCGCCGCCGATGATCGAGATGATTACGCCTCTTGCACCCTGCATCGACACGCCATCCAGCAGCGGATTGGCAATCGCACGTTCGGCGGCCTCAAGCGCGCGATTCTCGCCCTCGCCTTCGCCTGTGCCCATCATGGCCTTGCCCATTTCCGCCATAACCGATCGAACGTCGGCAAAGTCGAGGTTGATCAGGCCCGGCATGACCATGAGGTCGGTAATCGAGCGAACACCCTGTTGCAGGACTTCATCGGCCAGTTCGAAAGCTTCCTTGAAGGTGGTTTCCGCCTTGGCAACCAGGAACAGATTCTGGTTGGGAATAACTATCAGTGTGTCGACATGCTGCTGCAGCTCTTCGATTCCGCTTTCCGCAGCCCGCATGCGCCGGGTCCCCTCAAACAGGAACGGCTTGGTTACGACACCAACGGTCAGAACGCCTTTGTCGCGCGCAGCCCGGGCGATGATTGGCGCAGCCCCAGTTCCGGTTCCGCCGCCCATGCCGCCTGCGATGAAGCACATGTGCACGCCTTCCAAAGCGCGTTCGATCTCTTCGAGCGTCTCCTCGGCAGCCGCGCGGCCCACTTCCGGGCGCGAACCCGCACCAAGGCCCTGGGTGATGTCGGGACCCAACTGGATCCGCGTCTCGGCGATGGAATTGTTGAGCGACTGGGCATCGGTATTGGCCACGGCGAAATCGACGCCTTCGATATTGGCTTCGATCATGTTGGCAATCGCGTTTCCACCAGCACCACCCACACCGATAACGACAATGCGCGGCTTCAATTCCTCGATGGCAGGCGGGCCGATATTGATGCTCATGTCACTCTCCTGGCGTGTCGCCGGACAATAGTTCGATAATCCTCATTAATTGCACCCAACGACTCGTCGAATCAAAGCATCCTCGGCCTTTGTCCACAGTCGGCTAGCGAATGCCCAACCGAGTATTCTCCAACCATCAGAAGTATTCCTTAACTGCGCGAAAAACTCGATTGACCAAGCCCAGGCCGTGATAACTGGTTGTCTGCTGGTAGCCCTCTCCAATGGAGCGGATGTCGACCGGATCAGCCGCGGCGTAAAGCACGAGCCCGGCCATCGTCGAGAACCCCGGTTTGACGTGCGCTTCAGGCATGCCCGCAAGATGGGGCACACGCCCGACCCGCACTGGCTTGCCCAATGCCGACTGCGCGAAATCTGCAAGGCCCGCAAGCTCTGCACCGCCGCCGGTGAAAACAACCTGCTGGCTGCGATCCGTGCCAAAATTCAGTGACTTCAGGGCCTTGTTAATTTCTTCCATCAGCGAGCCCAGCTGGCTGGTTATGACGCCGACCAACTCAGCGCGTGGAATTCGATTCTTGTCATCGGCGTGGCGGGCCACTGGCCCGGTCTCTTCATCGCCAGGCGCGTTGACCGGGATCATCTCGCGGTGATCGGAAGGGCTAGCAATCGCCGAACCGTTGACGCATTTCAGACGCTCCGCCTGGAAACGGCGAATACCGAACGCGGAGGCCACCGCATCGGTGATGTCGTCCGAGCCCATCGGGATCGCTGCAAGCCCGACGATCATGCCCGAGGAATAGATCGCCACATTGGTGACCTGGGCACCGAATTCGACGAGTGCCACACCAAGGTCGCGCTCTTCCGGCGAGAGGCTGGCATAGCCCGCCGCGATCGGCGAACCGACCACCGATTCAACATCGAGGTGCGCGTTCTGTACCGCCTCGGTGATGTTGCGAACCGGCGCACCGTCGGCGAGCAGGACATGGATATCAACGCTGAGGCGTTCTGCATGCAGCCCGTTGGGATCGGCGACGCCGTGGGCACCATCAAGCCGGTAACGGGCTGGCTGAGCATGCAGCACCATCCTGCCGTCGGGCCGAATGACATCGCGCGCGGACCGCAGCAGGTGATCAACATCATCCTGTTCGATCCGCCGTCCACCAATTTCGATCTCGACTTCCGCGACCTGGCTGGCAAGCCCCGCGCCCGAACATCCAATCCACACGCTCGAAACGCTCGTATCGGCCATTTTCTCGGCCCGCTCGACCGCGTCGCGCACAGCATAGGTCGCTGCCGACATGTCGGTGACATAGCCGCGTTTGATACCCTGCGAGGCACGATGGCCAGAGCCGAGCACGATCAGGTCGCCGTCCTCGGTGACTCCTGCTACGATCGCAGAAATTCGAAAAGAGCCAATATTGACCGCAGCCAAGACGCGCGAAAGACGAGGTGCGGCCATTACTCGTCTCTATCCTTCCTTGCAGCGCCAGCACCGATCAGTGCCTCCTGTTTCGCGCGTCCCGGAATACGGAAATAGATTCGGTCCCGCGCCCGCATGTCGAATGCCACGGCCTTACCGCCAAGCAGCCGGTTGGTTCCATCAAGCCGGGCGAAGCCGACCAGCGCATCGGCGGCATCGCGCTCGCCCTCAGGCAAAGCCAGCACCTGGTCAGTCTCGAATGTCACGTTCCATCGGCGATTGCCGATCCATTCCGCTTCGCGCACCCGGGGTTTGAGCGCGGGAGCAGCGTCCATCAACCGCGAAAGAGCAGCCACTTGCCTGCCAGATCCAGGGCCTGAGACAATCAGCATGTCTTTCGCCCGCGCGGCGCTGACAGTTTCCAGCTCTTCTCCGGTCGCGTCGATCAGCACCAGCCGGTCGGGCTTGCGCAGCACGGCATGGGGTTCTCGCTCGACGATGTCGATAACCAGCGTTTCGGGAAGCTGGCGCGAAACCCGCGCATCCTTGACCCAGGCCAGTGCGAGCAGCTTCTCACGCAGCGCGTGGATATCCACCAGCGGCATCGCCTGATTGCGCTCAG
>JAQWKP010000002.1 GCA_029247785.1 Novosphingobium sp. | reverse complement strand
CTGCCATCAGCCTCGTCATCCCGCCGTAATACCGGCGTCTATTGTGACGCAGGCCCCGTGGAGCTAGACAAATGACATTCCAACTCAACCAGTTCAGCCTTGAAGGCAAGGTCGCCATTGTCACTGGTGCCGGAGGACGCGGTAACTCGATTGGGCGCGCCTATGCATTGGGATTGAGCAATGCAGGCGCGAAGGTTGTTGTAGCTGACCTCAATGCAGAGGGTGCGCAGGCCGTTTCTGGCGAAATCGTGCAGGCTGGAGGCGAGGCCATCGCGGTACAGGTGGACGTTGCCAATGAAAGCTCGACGAAGGCTATGGCCGAAAGTGCAATCGAGACGTTCGGCGGCATCGACATTCTCATCAACAACGCCGCTTTGATGGTCGATATCAGCTATGATAATTTCGAGACGGTCTCGATGGACGCCTGGCACAAGGCATTCGCTGTCAATCTCGAAGGTGCGCTCTTATGTTCGCGGGCCGTCATCCCCTCAATGCGCGAGCGCGGTGGCGGAAGAATTATCAATCAGACTTCCGGCGGTGCATTCCCGGCGAGCGGCCTGTACGGTATTACCAAGCTCGCGTTGGTCGGGCTGACGACCTCGCTCGCCAAACAATTCGGCAAAGACAACATCACCTGCAACGCCATCGCGCCGGGCAATGTCAAGTCTGACGCGGGCAAGCTGCTCGTTCCTGACGATTCCCCATTCATTCAGTTTCTCGAAGCAAGTTGCGCAACACGTGCAAGAGGCGAACCGGAAGAACTGGTAGGTGCCGCAATTCTGCTTTGTTCCGATGCGGGAGGATGGATTACCGGGCAGACGATCCACATCGACGGCGGGTGGGTGATGAGGCCCTGAATTTACTACAACGCCAATTATTGCTTGATGCAGGACCTGGCCAGTTCAGAGACCTCGAGCGGCTCTCTGCAATGGTGAATTGTTGGTGCCGATTTGAGAGCAAGGTGCGGCAATTGTCGATCTCGTGATGCGCTTGACACCGAAGGCTTTGCAAAGGTGCGCGAATGCCGGATTAAAGGAGATGCCCGATGAATGCCTCGTTCGAGATGGACCGGCGTGGACTGCTGGGCCAGATCCTGTTGCTCGCCGGAGTGGCTACGATCCCGGCTGGCTGCAAGCTCAGCGATAATGCCAACGGATCGGACTTCACGTTCAAGGCCGAACAGATGGTAACGCTTTCCGCCTTTGCCGACACGATGATCCCCAAGGGCGACACCATCGGCGCACTGGAGGTTAGTGTTCCCAAGACGTTCGAGCAGCTGATGCGCAACTGGGCTTCGGCAGAGACGCGCGAGGCGATTACAGGCGCGCTCGGGCGGCTTGACGATGCGGCGAGCATGTCCGGCGGCAAGGCGTTTGCCGCGCTTGCCCCGGCGGAACGCATCGCGGCGATCAAGGCCTACGAGGTTGAGGCGATGAAGCCGGATCCCGATGCCAGGCCTGCGGGCGGCATCGAGATGCTGATGGGCCCCGTTCACATGGACGAAGGCTATGCCCGGATGCGCAGCCTTGTGATCAAGCTGTTCTACCTGACCGAGCCTGCGCTGACGCAGGAGCTGCGCTATGAACACGATCCGAACGGCTACATTGCGTCGGTGCCGGTGACGCCCGAAACCCGCCCCGCTGGCGGCTTGAGCTCGATCTGACAAGGCCTCGTTTTACAAGGAAATCATGATGTTTGACGCAATCGTAATCGGTTCGGGCATGAGCGGCGGCATCGCCGCCAAGGAACTGTCTGAACGCGGCCTCAAGACTCTCGTGCTCGAACGGGGGCGCGATGTCGAACCCGGCACGGACTACACCGATAACATCATGCCGTGGGAAACCCCGAACGCGAACATGATCCCCGAAGACGTGCTAGAAAAGGATTATCCGATCCACCGCCAGCACTACGGCCTCACCGAGTTGACCAAGCAGTTTTATGTCAAGGACAGCGAACACCCCTATCTGACGCCGGAAGGCAAGCCGTTCGCGTGGATACGCGGTTATCACAAGGGCGGGCGCTCGATCATGTGGGGGCGTCAGACCTATCGCCTGTCGCAGATGGATTTTGAAGCGAATGCCAAGGACGGGCACGGTTCGGACTGGCCGATCCGTTATGAAGACATCGCCCCGTGGTACGATCATATCGAGAATTTCATCGGCGTGGCCGGATCGAAAGAAGGCCTGCCACAGCTTCCCGACGGCGATTTCCTGCCCGAGTTCCCGCTCAATGACGGCGAGCTGATGATGAAGGCCGCGATTGAGAAGAAGTTTCCGGGCAGGAAGCTCATCTCGGGCCGCGTTGCCAACCTGTCCAAGGCGCGCCCGCACCACGAGGAACAAGGCCGGGGCAGCTGCCACGCGCGCTCGTTCTGCGACCGTGGGTGCATGTTCAACGCCTATCACTCCAGCCTCAACACCTCGCTTCCGGCGGCGGAGAAGACCGGCAATATGACGCTGGTGACCGACGCGATCGTCGATTCAATTGTCTACGACCCCAAGACCAAACGCGCGACCGGCGTGCGAGTGATCGACCGCAACACCAGGGAGAAGAAGACTTACGAAGCGAAAGTCATCTTTTCATGCGCTTCGTCGATCGGCACCGCGCAGATCCTGCTCAATTCAACGAGCGAAGCGATGCCCAAAGGTCTGGCGAATGCGTCTGACATGGTCGGGCGCAACCTGATGGATCATATCTATGCGCTGTCGACGGCAGCGGTCTTTCGCGATGGACCGAACACCACGGTCACAGGCCGCCGACCGACCGGCCTTTATATCCCCCGGTTCCGCAACGTCACTGAACCTGCCGATTTCCTGCGAGGATACGGGTATCAGGGCGGGGCGATGCGCATGGGCGGCCCCGGTACGGTGCAGCCCGGTCTGATCGGTGAGGAATTCAAGGCAGCGGCGCGTGCCATCGGTCCGTGGATGGCGTTCATTTCCGGATTCGGTGAAATGCTGCCCAACCCCGAAAATCGCGTCACGCTGTCGAGCGAGACCGACGCATGGGGCATTCCGCTCGTCAACATCTCATGCACGCACGGCGAGAACGAGAACAAGATGATCAAACAGATTCAGATCGACGCCAGGGAGATGGTCGAGGCGGCAGGCGGCATGGTGATTTCGCAGGCCACCGATGCGGGCCCTCCGGGGCTTGGCATCCACGAAATGGGCACCGCGCGCATGGGTACCGACCCGAAGACTTCGGTACTCGGCAAGTTCAACCAGGCGCACGACGTGCCCAATCTGTTCGTCACGGACGGCGCGGCGATGGCCTCAAGTGGTTGCCAGAATCCATCGCTCACCTACATGGCGCTGTCCGCCCGTGCGGCGGACCATGCGGCATCGCTGCTCAGGGAAGGCGCTCTTTAGGCCGCAGGCCCGACGCGTTATTTCGGGGGCAGGGCTGCTGGTGCGGCCTTGCCCCCAAACCCTTTATTCGCAGGCGCACTCCTGAAGGCCGGCAGCCCAGGCAACTCCGTCTTCGAGCATCGCATTGTTGTGCGGCTCAAAATAGGTTTCCGGACGGTGACCGATGGCGGAATAAAAGCTGCGGCCCTTGCCGATGATCTTCGACCAGACGATCGGATGATCGTCTCCCATACGCAGTTCCTGCCCGGGATGCCCTTCCGGGGAGTACGTCGTTTCATCGAGGCTGGCGATAATCCGGGCGCCGCTGTCGCGCGGGCTGGTTTTGAACGAGTACCATTCGTCATTCATCACCCATTCCGCAGGCAGGTCTGCCGCTGCCGGGTGGCTGGGATCATCAACCACGACCCGTGCATCCTGAAACTGCGGGTTCATCGGATGGCCAGCAAAACGAGCTCCGATCAGCGTATCGGCATACCAATCCCAGAAATAGGCGGGATCTCCGCCACTGCCATGAATGCCGACAAAGCCGCCGCCGCCTTCGATATAGTCACGAAACGCCTGCCGCTGTGACAGGGTCAGCACGTCGCCGCTGATGTTGTTCCAGACCACAGCATCGAACTGCGCAAGGATGTCCGGCGTCATCGCCCCGCCCTTGTCGGTGAACACCAGCGCCCATTTGTTCTTCCCGGCCATGTCGATCAGCGCTTTGTGCGCGGCGTCAAAGCTCGGCACATCCTTGTAGCCGTTGATCTTCTCGAACACCATGATCGCCGTCTTGCCTTCCGGACGGTCAATGACCGGTCTGTCATTGTCATACCGTTCGCAGCGGGCGGCCCGATCAACATCCGTGACCGGAACTGCGGCAAGCGCTTGTGCCGCGCGGGCCATCGCTTCGGGCGGACGCTGCATCAGCCCAGCGCCTTCCTTGAGCGTCAGGATCGCGGCGAATGTCGGTGCTTTTGTGCTAAAAAACTTTGGTGGCGCCTGGTTGAAGGATACGCCCAGTTCCTTTTCCGCGACACTAAGCGCCTGCGTGCTCAGCAGGATGTCGATGAGTGGGCTGTCCTCGGAAAACCCGGCATCACGCAACGGGCAATCAGTGACGGGCGCAGCGTAGGCCGGCATCGCGCTTACGAGCAGGAGCGTGGCGGCAAGGCGTAAGAATCTCATTAAGGGCATATATTCTTCCTCATTTTATTCCGCCAAATTGTCGCGGAGGTCACTGCGCGAAACGGAACCGGTATTAGTCGCGTGTCCCTACATCTCTACATTTTGTACAAATAAGCCATTCATGCGGACTCACTTGTGCCTGAGTCCAATGTAAACTGTCAAAGGAATGGCTGACGGGGTAAAGGCCAATAGCCAGCTTGGATGAGCAAGGTTTAATATCCGTTCCGACAATCACATTCGTCATCCGGGGTTATCAACTCGGAACCAAGTCTGAAGGGGCATGACGTCTGGCCTTGACGAGTTTAACACTCGCCGAGCGAAGTTTCAGTCCTATCTGATTGATGTGTACTAGCCTCGGGCACGGCATCGGACCATTTGAGCTCAAAATTGAGAACAGTTGTTATGTGAAATGCAGACAACTTGACGGTTGTCATGTTGGTCGACGCCCGCTGAAAGGCTAAGCCCTGCCCGATCAGCTCATCGATAGTGTTGTCGCGACTGGCTATCTTGGAGTTTGAGCAATTCGAGAACCTCTGGCTTCTTGGCCACACCCGAGAGGGCATCCGTCAAAGTTCGACCTGCACATGCAGACGGTGCACCATTCAGGGCAGCAACGGCATGCCCGACCTCTCGAAGCCAAATTGACGGCTCTATGCATACGTTTTTACCGATCACGGAACGGTTCGAGGTGGCGATTCTCGCAATTTGCTGTTTTTGCTGCGGAGCAGCAAAAAGATAAGTGAATGCAAGGTTTTTTACGAGTTCGAGGAATTTCCGGGTTTGCTCGGGATCAGTCCTCTGAGCCTCGATTCTTGCCTGCTTTTCGTTTAATCCAGCTTCCTCAAGAAGGAGGACTTCGCAACGCTGATGAAAGGTCTCCTGGCTAATGAGGCGGTCAATAAGCGCGTCGGTGAGCCGTTCCCGTTTGCTTTCAATGGCGGCTAACTGAAGCGGCAGAGCGTCCGCTCCTTCAACCTCATTGCGGTCAGAAATCCATGCGTCCAACTGAGTCACCAGCTGATCAATGTGATCGTCAGTTAAATGAATGCGGCATAGGCAGGCCAAAATGGCCGTCTCGATGGCTTCCTCGCGCACTGTCTTGGTCGGACATTCCCGAGTCTGGCAACGGTAGTAAACGTGGCCTTTCTGACGCTCGGGGACCATCGCGTCATCGCAAAGCTGGCACCGGAACAGGCGGCGATAGGTGTGATTGTGCACGGTCATCTTTTTGACCGCCTTATTGTCCTTTATGTCTTTTACCCGGTCAAACAGTGAAGCAGGGATCAGCGGCTCATGACGGCCTTGGTAGACTTGACCAGTCCGCTTGATCTTGATGATACCGCAGTAGAAGGGATTGGCGAGCATCGTCTCCAGGCCGCTGAGCGATAAAGGCCTGCCGTCACGGTTGGTAAGGCCGCGCTTATGAAGCTCTGGGAGCAAGCCGCGCTGAGAATACTGTCCGGAGCCATATAGCTCGAAAGCAACACGAACGAGCGGTGCCCGTTCTGGATCGGGGGTTTTCGGCTTGCCGCCGCCGTTGTCCAGATAGCCGACTGGAGCCTTGAAGGGGTACAGGCCCTGGTTCAGCCTTCCGCTCAGCCCTTTGATGGTTTCCTGGCGCTGGTTTCGAATGAAATCCGCCGCGACGACCGCCTGAACATCTGCGGCGAGCCGTCCGCCTCGAGTTTGAAAGTCGAGGCTCTCGATTGCCGTGTAGACGTCAATGCCCAAGTCCATCAATTCACTGATCTTTCCATAGTCAATGAGATTTCTTGCGAAGCGGTCGATCTTATGCACGATCAGGCCATCGGCCTGCCGCCTACGAAGGCTCAAAATCATCCGATTGAATATCGGACGTCCCCGCTTTGCAGCGGTTTCCTTTTCCTCGAACCACTGCGTGATCGTGATGCCGTTGCGACTCGCAAAAACCTGGATCGCCTCTTTTTGCGCCTCAAGGGATACGCCGTCACCCTGCTTGACGGTCGAAACGCGGATGTAGCCAAAACAGCTTTTCATATTTCATCGTTGGTTCCTCTCGAATCTACCATATCGGTAGGATTCGTCGAATCGGTTTCCCACGGCCAGGTGC
>JAQWKP010000385.1 GCA_029247785.1 Novosphingobium sp. | reverse complement strand
CCGCCCAGATTGATGTCGAGAATGATGTCGTAGCTTTCCGGGTTCATCTCGGCGAGGGGCTGTCCGTTGGGCGCGATGCCGGCATTGTTGCATAATATGTCGACCGGCCCGAGCGCGGCTTCCGCCTCGTGCTTGGCCCTTGCCCATGCTTCACGATCGCGCGTGTCGAGCACAATCCCGCGAAACTGATTGCCGCGCGTGCCGATCACTTCGGCGAGCGATTCCTCATTGATATCGGCGATGGTGATATGCAGGCCGCGCTTGGCGAGCGCATCGGCGATGCCCAGTCCGATCCCGCTTGCCCCACCGGTGATGAAAGCGTGCTTCGTTTGTTTCAGGTCCATTTATTGCATCCTCTATTTATGGCTCTGTTTATCGTTGCGGCAAGACTGCCAGAAGACTGACCCGCCTTGCAATCGAATCCCTTGCGTTCCAGAGTAATCCGTAAATACGCTGGCATGGGAAGGGAATAGCCACCGCATGACGCCCGAGGAGGTAATCGCCGCCGCCAGCGACCAGACCGGCCTGACCGCGATTGGCGACCCGGCCGTGCTCGAAGGGCTCGAACGCCTGCTTCACGCATATGAGAACGAGGCTCGTTACACAGAGCGTGGCTGGCAGATGGCGCATGACGATCTGGTCGGCAACATGGCGATCCGGATGAAGATCGAGGGCTGGCTCAGCGACCACCCCGAGCTGCTGCAGCATCCGATCGAAAAGCCGATGTTCGTGTTCGGCTTGCCACGCACCGGCACGACGCTGGTGATTAACCTGCTGCATTCAGACCCGGCGCGGCGCTCATTCCTGCGCTGGGAAGCCTATGACCCGGTGCCCCCGCCCCGGGTCGAGGAGCTTCATGCCGGCCCTCGCTATCAGGCGATGCAGGACAAGTCCGACATGGCGCTGGAGCACATGGCGCATATCGCGGCGATCCATTTCGAGAATGCAGATAGCCCGACCGAATGCCAGTTCCTGATGACTCCATCATTTTGCGCGCAGGTCTATGAAGCGCAGGCCGATGTTCCGAGCTATCGCCATTGGCTGATGCATGAGGCGGACTATGCTCCGGCATTCGAGTTTCACAAGCGCACGCTGCAATTGCTCCAGGCCCATGCAGGCGGGCGCTGGACGCTCAAGAACCCGTGGCACCCGCTGTTTCTTGATGCGCTGAAGAAGGTCTATCCCGACGCCCAGCTGGTTATGACTCACCGCGACCCAGCGGACGTTCTTGGCTCGAGCTGCAGCCTGATCAGCAATGTCCGGGCGATCTACAGCGACGATGTCGATCTGAAGGGCATCGGCGAGAGCTTCAGCGACACATTCGAGCTGATGATTGCGCGGGCCGATGCCTTCAAGGCCAAGCATGGCGAGGATGCCATTCTCGATGTGCAATATGCCGATGTCATGCGCGATCCGATCGGCGAGGTCGGGAAGATCTACGAGAATTTTGGCGAGCCGATCTCCGCCGAGGCGCGCAGCGCGATGGAGCGCTATATGGCCGATAATCCCAAGGGCAAACACGGCAGGCACGAATATTCGCTGGAGGATTATGGCCTCAGTCGCGATGGTGTTCACGAACGCTTTGCCGACTATATCGAACGTTACGCCATACCGGTGAAGGATTGAAACCAGGCAAGGAGAGGAACGCCTCATGCAACTCGGCGCGCGCTACGGCGAATTGTTCCAGATCAGTTACATTACCCGCGATATGGACGCGGCCATCGAACATGCCAGAACGGAGCTTGGCATCGACAATTTCCACGTCGGCGAGGCGACTGCCGAAGTCCTGTCAGGTGGCAAGGTACAGGAGCTCGTCCTGATCGCGGCGATGGCCAATATCGGACGTCACCAGTTCGAAATTCTCCAGCCCATCTCGGGTCCGACCCATATCTACACCGATGAAGTCGATCTCGACGCGCATATCCTCAATTTCCATCACCACGCCATCGCTGTGACGGGCGGGCATGATAGCTGGGACACGCTGCTTGCGGAGGTACGCGCCAGCGGCGACGAGATCGCGTTCCTGTTCCCGGCCGAGCCGAGCCCTGACGACCAGCTGGCATTCTGCTATGTCGACACCCGCAAGCGGCTCGGCCACTACACCGAATATCTGTGGTGGGATGATGCGCTGAATGACATGCCGTCCGTCCCGAGGCTGAACGCATGACCGAGGATGCACCCAACCCGACGGACAGCCAGTCGATCGTGCTCGATTATCAGGGCCATCCTGCGTTTGACGAGAGTGCCCAGGCCAACCGCCAGGCGATCATCGATGCGCTCGAATTGATGGCTGCTGGTGACGCCGATCCGTTCTGGTCGCTGTTCGATCCCGACGTCACTTTCTACGAGGCGTCGTGCCTGCCTTACGGCGGCGCGCATAAGGGGCTTGAGGCGACGCAGAAGGGCTTCGCGCATTTGAGCGAGCAGTTCTCGAAGATGCATTCCGAATTTGAAGCCGTGCTCGCTTCGCGCGATATCGTGATACTATACCAGCACATCGAGTTCGAAGCGGCTAAGACCGGCAAGACGGGTGCGATCCCAGTGGCCGAGCTGTTCCGCTTCAAGGAAGGTAAGGTCATCGAGTGGCGGGCGCATTACTTCGATGCCTGCCTGGTTGCCGAGGCCCTGCGGGCGTAGGACGAGACTGCATAGGACAAAGCGGGGGTAGCGGAGCATGGCGGGTTCAAACGCACAACTTCGGGAAATCAAGGGCATGCTGCCCGAGCCGCTGGGCGATGAACTGGCTCCGCATGTCCGGGTGATTACCCGCAAGAACGGTCAGACCATCATCGACCACCAGGACGAGGCGATCGATGTTTACGTGGTTCTCGAAGGCAGCCTCAGGGTGGAGCTGTTTTCGGTCAACGGGCGCGAAATTATCCTTGCCGATGTTGGCAAGGGTGCGCTGGTCGGCGAATTTGCCGCGCTTG
>JAQWKP010000382.1 GCA_029247785.1 Novosphingobium sp. | reverse complement strand
GGCTTTGCAGGATCGAAGCCGCCGGCAGCACCGGCTAGCGCGAAGAAGTCGCCCTGAATGAGCTGGCTGCGGCGATCTTCGGCTATTGCCTCGCCCAGCGGCACCAGCCCACTGCGATGCCATTCGATGACTTCCGGGATGAGTTCGATAACGGTCAATCGTTCTACGCGCGGATCGTCCAGCGCGGCTTTGGCGGTATAGCCAAGCCCCAGACCGCCCACGACGATATCGAGGCCATTACCTTCGACCATTGTAAGCGCGAGGTTGGCAAGCGCAATCTCGCCCTCGATGAACTGGCTGGACATGAGGTAGCCCTCGTTCAGCTTGATCTCCCAGATGTCTTCGCTGTCGTGGCTGAGACGCCTGCGGCGCAGGACAAGATCGCCAATCGGTGTCTGGCGATAGTCAATTTCTTCGAAAAGGCTGCTCATCCTTCAGGCAATAGTGATGACGGGATCGCTATCGGAACGTCAAGCGCGTCCTGCGCAGCGCTCTTGCCGAAAGGGTCAAATCGCAAGCTGACCGTGCAGCCGCCGTCGAGCGCACCTTTCAGCAGGATGTTCAGCGAGTGGCTGCCCGGAAGATAATGCCGCTCCACTTCGCTGTCTTCTCTCAGCATGAAACCGTAGTGATCGTTGACGGTTTCGTCGTCCAGGGCGGCGGCAATATAGGGAAGATACTGGGGCCGGCGCGCTACAACGCCGATATTGCAGATATCGCCCTTGTCGCCGGATCGGGCCCATGCAAGCTCGCGCAAGGGCACGATGACATTTGCCGCCTCGCCAAGTAGCGGCAGCGCCGGTGTTTGCGATTCTGGAGCGGCAGGGCCGTGCGAAATGCGTTCCACTGCCTCGCTTTTATCGTCGAGAGTCACGCGTGCTGTGACTTCGCGCGCTGGGATCATGAAGGATTCCGAACGTGCCAGAGGAATCGGTGGGAACATCATCATCGAGCCGGCAACACCCGGTGCCATCGACACCGATGCCGTCCCCAATTCCTTCATGATGAAGCCGAAGGTTTCTTCTTCTTCGGCCTCGATCGTCATGCGGCAAAACACCTCGCGCGATCCGGCCATGCGGGCCTTGGTGCCATAGGATTCCTCATCGCCGATGATCTCGATGCGTGATCTGCGCAAGGGAGGTTTGTTGCGTTCGCGCAGCATGTTTGCGCCGCGCTTGAACACGGAATCGGCTATCGCCCGCGCCTTTTCAGACGCATTGGCTCCGCGCATCGGGAAACCCATGCTGGCGAACCAGCCATCGTCCCAGGTAGCGATAACCTTGTAGTCGGGGCCTGGCGCGCGCCCCTTTGCGCCGCTCATCAGCACGCGGTCCTTGCCCTGCTGTTCGAAGCTCACCTCGGTGAAGTCCACTACGACATCGGGCAGGTGGTAGCTGCGCGGATCGCCGATCTCATAGAGCAATTGTTCGGCGACTGTGCCGACCGAGACCAGCCCGCCGGTGCCCTCCGGCTTGGTGATGACTGCCGAACCGTCCGCGCGGCATTCGGCGATTGGATATCCGATGTCGGAATAGTCGCTCACTTCGTCCCAGTCGGTGAAGATGCCGCCGCTCGCCTGCGCGCCGCATTCGAGTATATGGCCAATCAGTGATCCGGCGGCCATGCGGTCGTAATCATCCGCCTGCCAGCCGAATTCATGGATCAGGGGGCCAAGCGCTAGCGCGCTATCGACTACGCGGCCGGTGATGACGATATCGGCCCCCAGCGCCAGCGCCTGCGCGATCGGAAAGGCCCCGAGATAGGCATTGATACCGGTATAGCTGACGCCCTTGGGTAGCGGCTCGCCGAGGCGTCCGGCGGAACGCAGATCATCCGCGCGATCGAGCAAATCGTCGCCATCGACCACCGCGATCCTTGGCGAAAGGCCCAGTCGGTCGGCTGCGGCCTTCATCGCAGCTGCGCAGGCTTGCGGATTCACGGCTCCTGCATTGGTCACCATCTTTACCCCGCGTTGAAGCAGGTCGGGCAGGACTGCGGTAAACAGCTCATCGGGGAAATACATGACGTAGCCAGCTTCGGGGTCCTGCGCTCGTGCGCGCCCAGCTTGGGGCATGAAGAATTCGGAGAGATAATCGAGCATGACGTAGTCGAGCGCGCCATCCCTGATCAGGCGAGGCGTTGCCATTGTGCCGTCACCATAGCCGGCACCGGCACCACCGATACGGACGGTTGAAGCTGACATCATTGTCCGTCTCCGCTCACCTTGCAGGATGGTCCGAGTTGCCGGCCTCAAGTTCGCGAGCGATTCCTGCGAAATAGGTTTCGGCGTGGACCGGATTCATCGAGGTCAGAAAGATGTCTGGAATCACCGATCCCTTGTAGGTTTCGGTGACATAGGTTCGTTGGAAGATAGTGATGCCCGGGCCGGGCCTCAGGAATCGATACTCGATAGCGATGCGAGCCTCATGACCCCCGCTACCGTCGGCCTCGTAGCCGATACGACCCAGCGTGCTGCATGCCCACAAGGACGGTCGCACGGCTTCGGTGACCTGCCAGGCGTATCGTTCGTCCCTCGGGCCTGTTTCAACCCAGGTGTCTCCCACCTTCAATGGCATGTCCTTGGGCAAGCCGGCTTCATCCTCGCTGCCCGGATAGGTCTTCACCCAATTGGCCGGGTTGGAAACGAAGTCGTATACCTGCTCGGCAGATTGCGAGAATGCGGCCTCTGCAACCATCGTAACTATACCCATTTGCGAGCCATTCCTTTTTTGCCACGCGCGTTTCTTAACATGCAACGCGTGGTGGGATAGTCAGTCCAAGCTGAATCACTGCATTTTTGGTGGACCACCGTAGGTCTGGTCCAGCTCAATCACGGCGAACCTCTTGCTTAGCTAGATTTTTGGTGGCTGTGTAGTCCTGTAGCCTGATGTTTAGCGTAAGGTAGACCGGTAGGGCGTGAGCGGGTTGTGGAACGCTTTACCGTTTTGGTTCCGGCCAACCCCAGCGTTCAGATGTTCCAGCGCTCGGCTGCGAGCCGTTCGGTGTGGAAGACATCATCGCCGAGAAGCTCGCCTGCGACCTGGCCGCGCTTGACGAACAGGCCGATATCGAAATCGTCGGTGACGCCGATCCCGCCATGCATCTGCATCGCCTCGGCCAGCACATCGCGGCACAGGCAGGTCATGACCCCTTTGGACAGGCTGGCGAGCCAGCTTGCTTCCGCGTCGCCCTCGTCAATCGCGCGCAGTGCCTTGAGGACCACGCCGCGCGCCAGGTCGAGCCGGGAATAGAGCCGCGCGGCGCGGTGCTGGAGAGCCTGGAATGAGCCGATCAGCCGATCGAATTGCTTGCGTTGTTTGAGATATTCGATGGTCCGGTCAAAAGCCTCGTCGGCAATCCCCAACATTTCCGCAGCGAGCAGGGCCCGACCCAGATCCAGTGCTGCAGCGATTGCATGCGCGGCATCGCCTTCGCCCAAACGGACGGCATGTGTATCCGACAACGTCAGCCGTGCGTGGTTGCGACTGTCGATCGTCGCGACTTTCCCGGTTTCCAGGCCGGGTGCACCCTTTTCGACCAGGAAAACTCCCGGTCCGTTTTCGCATCGGGCAGAAATCAGAAAAGCGTCGGCTTCGAAGCCGTCAATAACCGCGGTTTTCTGGCCGTTCAGGACCCAGCCGCCGATATCCTCCGTGGCTGTGGTTTCAAGCAGTCGCGGGTCGTGGCGGGCCCTTTCATCGAGAGCTGGTGCGATTACCCGCTCACCGGCGACCAGAGGGGTGAGCCATGCCGTTCGTTGCGCTACGTTGGCTGCGTGCGTCATGATTGCAGCAGCCATGGATGCCGAGATGAGCGGTGCCGCCGCGAGCACATGGCCGGTCTGCTCCATGACAAGTCCGGCGGCCGCCGCGCCGAGGCCTACGCCGCCGTCCGCCTCCGTAACGTTGGACGCAACCAGTCCGCTTTCAGCTAGCTTCGACAGAAACGCGCTGTCCCAGGCGAGCGGCGCGCCGCTATCGCGCAGCGCGCGAAATGCACTGACCGGCGCATCCCGATTGAGCAGGCCACGTGCTGCATCGACCAGCATGGTTTCGTCTTCGGTCAGGACCAGTGCCATCGTCAGCTCTCCGGCAGCTCAAGCGCGCGCTTTGACAGGATGTTCATCTGGACTTCGGACGATCCGCCCGCGATGCAGTTGGTTGGGGCCTGCAGCCAGTCATAGGCGACGGAGCCGTCTTGCTCGAGATGATCGAAGCCCCCCAGCGACATGGCCAGCTGGCTGCGACGGTATCCGATCTCGGTGCCGAGCAATTTGAGGACCGAAGGTGTGAACGGGGTGAGCGTGCCTGCCTTGCCCTGGTCGAACATCCGCTCGACCGCGATCTGGGTGACCCAGCTTTCGATCATCGATTCGGCGACCTTCTGACGCAAGCCCGGCTCGCGTCTAAGGCCCTCCTTGCCTACTGCGTCGAGCGCCTCCTGAAGAGCCGAATTGCCCTGTCCGCCGCCCATTGCTTCGCCCATCATCGAGCGTTCGAAGTTGAGCAGATATTTGGCGACATCCCAGCCCTTGCCGCGAGCGCCAACCACGTCCTTCATCGGGGCAATTGCATTGTCAAAAAAGGTCGCTGAAAAATGCTCATTGCCGCTGATCAGCCGGATTGGGCTGGCGGTGACGCCGGGCTGATCCATGTCGATCAGCAGAAAGCTGATCCCCTGGTGCTTCGATGCATCGGGCTCGGTGCGGACCAGGGTGAAAATCATATCACACTTGTGGCCGTTGGTGGTCCAGATCTTCTGGCCGTTGACGAGAAAGTGGTCGCCGTGGTCGTCGCCTCTGGTCTGCAGGCTTACCAGGTCAGATCCTGCGCCGGGTTCAGAATAGCCCTGCGCCCAGCGGATCTCTCCGCGCGCAATCTTCGGCAGGTGCTCAAGCTTCTGTTCTTCCGTACCGAATTTTAGCAGCGCCGGTCCCAGCATGATGATGCCGAGGCTCTGCAGCGGCTGGCTCGCGCGAATGCGCTTCATCTCCTGGCCGAGGACGCGCGCTTCGGAAGCGCTGAGGCCGCCGCCGCCATAATTCTTCGGCCAGGCTGGCACAGTCCAGCCACGCTGCACCATCCGCTCAAACCAGATCTTCCGGTCCTCGCTGGGATAGACCGCGTTACGTCCGCCCCAGAACGAGGTGTCCATGCCCTGAGCAATATT
>JAQWKP010000380.1 GCA_029247785.1 Novosphingobium sp. | reverse complement strand
GCCACAGGAGCAAGCCCGAACATGCGGCGATCTTGCGCCAGCGGGACGCCCGACCCCCAGGCATAGGCCTGCGGGGCCTCTCGCCGGACCCAAGCCATATCCTTGTCCGAAGCGACCAGCATCGCCGATTTGCCGGTGGTGCCGCTGGAGCAGGACACAAAATGGTGGCTTTCCTTCAGCTTCTCGATCCAGCCATCAACGTCTGCGATTGAATTCTTGTCGATCGCCGGGACACGATGGGTCGAAACGGTATCGAGCCATTTGCTCAACCGGTCCCAGCGCTCATCCATCAGGAATTTCTCGGGATAGCTCTTGTAAGCCGTGTGCGGCAGCAGCAGCGGCACAATCTCTTCCATGGAGCGGACTTCGGAGATCTCCGCGTCGCTGGCCCTGTGCGCGAGCAGCTTGATCGCTTCCTTGCGCTCCTGAAAGCGCTCGTTCATCGCCTCTACCTGTGCTGCACGCAACTCTTCGGCAGGAAAGTCATAGCGTTCGCTATCGTCAACGAGATTGGTCAGCTTGTCGGCCGCTGCGCCCATTGCCATTCTCCCTTTGCAAACGACTCATTAATGGCTACTCATGCGTTTCATTATTCACGATTCGCAAGCCGTGGCAAGGGCAATTCGCAGTGGCAGACAAATGAAAGAGCGCATTCAAGTCAAACGCGCGAGAGCAGGACGCCCGACCAAGCAGCAGGCCGAGGCCCGCCAGGCCCAATTGTTGGACCACGCGCTCGATCACTTTCTCGACAAGGGATATGAGCAGGCAACAATCGAAGCGATCGCAGGTGACGTTTCGATGACCAAGCGCACCGTCTATGCCCGCTATCCAGACAAGGCATCGCTGTTCCTGGCTGCGGTTCAAAGAGCGATCGAACGCTATGCGGTCTCCTCCGAACGCATCGAGGCAACCCGAACCTCCGAACTTAGACAGACCTTGATCAATATCGCCATGCTGCGGATCGCTGCTGTCGCAGAGCCCGTAGGCCTGAAGCTCCAGCGCATCATCAATACCGAAAGCTATCGCTTTCCCGAGATATTCAGAAGCTCCTACGAATTGGGCGCAATGCCAACGGTTCAATTTCTCGCCGCCATCCTGGCCGATGAGACCGATCGGGGAATACTCGCCATTGACGATCCGAACATGGCAGCCAATGTCTTCATGAGCATGGTTGTCAGCGGACCGGTCCGTTTTCTCACGTCCGGCAATCCGCTGCGCGATGATGATTTGCACGAACGCGTTGCATTTGCGGTGCAGCTTTTCCTAGAAGGTGCGAAACCGCGCTAACAAGACGCAGAGGGAGACGCAGGATGACCCAGAAAGCCAGCCAGCAAACCGTTATTGTAACCGGGGCAAGCTCAGGAATCGGCAAAGCTGCGGCCGAGGCCTTCGCGATGATGGGTTGGTACGTCATCGGCACCGGTCGCAATCCGGAACGCTGCGACCAGGCCGAGACTGACATTCGGTCCGCAGCATCAGCGGATGCGCGGGTTGCCTTCGTGCGCGGTGACTTCAGCGAGATGTCCGACGTCAAGCACATTGCCGGAGAAATTGCCGGTCTGACGAACAACATCCATATCCTGATCAACAACGCTGGCGGCGTGCGTGACCAGCGCTACATCACCGAGGAAGGCAATGAGGCGACATTCGCCGCCAATCACCTCGCCCCATTCCTGCTGACCCGCGAATTGCTGCCACAGCTCAAGACGGCAGCGTCAGGCAGCCCCACAGGAACTGTGCGCGTACTAGCCGTATCGTCGACGGCGCATGAATATGTGCCGAGCCTCAACTGGGACGATCTGCAGAATCTGGAAACCGATCCATTCCCCGCCACGCCCGCCTACAGCCAAGCCAAGCTTGCCAATATCATGTACACTCGCGAGTTGAACCGTCGCGTCAGCGATGATGGTATCGTCGCCCATGCGATGAGCCCGGGCATCGTCCTCACCAACTTTGCCAGCTACGGCGATGACGCGATGCAGGCCTATCTCAAGGACGAGCCCGGCGCGACTGCCGAAGAAGCCGCCAGGACGCTGGTCTGGATGGCAACCTCGCCCGAATGCGGCATCGATGGTGGCCGCAATTTCTACGAGCTTGAGGAAAAACCGGTTTCCGAAGTCGCCCAGGATGCAACCTCGGCGGCGCGCTTGTGGAGCGAGACCGAGGCAATCCTCGCCGGGTTGGGTGTTTAGGCCCAGCTTTCAGCGACCACTGTCGTTTGAAAACTTCGCTCGCAGCAAGAGGCCGACCCAGATCGCTGCAGTCATGGCCGCGATGCCGATCCAGGCATAAGGCCGCAGCAGGGGCAGGCCGAACAGAATGAGCTTGTCATTGCCGCCCGGTACCATCGCCGCACCGAAGCCCATCAGCGCGCCGCCCACAAGACATCCCAAAGCAACCCGTGCTTGCCAGCGCACTCGCGGCCTCAGAGCCCCGCCGCCTGCTAAAGCACCGACCAATAGCGCCGCGAACAGGGCCACGTCCTGTCTCACAAGGCCGCCACCCGATGCGAGTCTGGTAAGAGCATCGCTATAGGCCCATGCCCCCGCCAGCAGCAGGAGCAATCCCGATGCCAGGCCGATCACCAATGCGGCGTAGCTCTCCTGCCATCCCTCTGCCTCTGGCCGGCCACGCCGCCGATGCCGCCAAGTCCCGATCAGCCGAATGATCAGAAACAGCGCCAACACGCCCAGCGCCACTCCGCCCGATATCAATTCCATCTGCATCGGGGCTCTTTCGACCGGTGGCGGCGCGATGGTCGGGCTGACCATGCAGCCAAGAAAGAAGCCGGCAGGTGTGAATAAATAGTGCCAATTACCCGAGCCAAGCTTCGCAATCGTTCCGAACAGGCATCCGTTGTTGAGCAGCGCGCCCGCGCCCAGAAAGACCCCGCCGGCAAGGATACCAGCGCTGAAACCGAAGTCTGGCTCAACGTCCAACTGCATCCCAAACAGCATGGCGATGGCAAGAACGCCCGTCACCCAGACCGCCGCTTCTGTGAGGCCAAACAGCCGGCTCAAACGGCGTTTGGTGACAAATTCCTCCACAGCCGCAACCATGCAGATGCTGCCACGCTGGATAGCCAGCCCCGTCAGCCCGGCGAACAGGATTGCCAACGCGAGCCCTGCAGCTGCCAACGATCCGGCTTGGTCGTGAAGCATAAGGCCTGTCCTTCAACCCAATATGGTTCAGACCCACACCAGCGGCAAATATTCGAGGCCGAAGGTCCGCCCGGTGTGATAGCGATAGGTTTCGCCGTCCTTGATGCGGATGTTGCGGAAGCTGGCTAGAAATTCCTCGATCACCGTTCGGATCTCACGCTTGGCCAGGTGGATGCCGAGACAGCTATGTACGCCGGTACCGAAATTGATGTGACGTGACTTGCGGTCGATATCGACTTCGTGGGGATTGTCGAACACGGCAGGATCGCGGTCGGCCAGCGAAATCGGCAAGTTGATCTCCTCGCCCTGCTTCATTGGGATGCCGTGGAAGGTATAATCGTCGCGCAGTTGGCGATGGGTGACGACGACCGAAAAGGCCCTGGCAAATTCCTCGACCGCAGCCGGAATATCCTCAGGATTGTCCCGCAACCGCTCCTGCAAGTCGGGATGAGTGGCAAGATGCCGCATCACCCAGCCCAGCGTAGAGTACACTGTGTCCAGCCCTCCGACATAGAGCACGTAATACATCCCCATCTTCTCGATATGGGTGAGATCGCGGTCGTGGAACATGGCGGTGGTGATCGCGCGGTTGAGATCGTTGGTCGGCTGGTCCATCTGGCCTTCCTTGTGCTTCTCCAGATATTTGAAGATCGAACGGGCTGCCCCGCCCCGCTCCGCCGGATCGGCACCGCGCATCAGCGTGTCTTCCCATTCGAGGAAATCTCCAGCCATTGCACGCGGCATGTCCATCACATCAAGGAACACATAGGTCGGAAAGGGAATCGCGAAGTCATGGATGAATTCGCAACCACCCTTGTCGGCGAACTTAACAATCAGCTCCCGGCAGGTCCGACTGACCGATTCGCCCATCGCGTTCATCGCCTTGGGCGTAAACACGGGATTGAGGTTGCGGCGATGGCCGTGGTGCTCCGGCGGATCAATCTCGATCGGGTTGAGCCTGAGCGGAACCCCGAGCATGCTGGCTGGCATGCCCTCGCGCTCGCCCGAGAAATGCTCATGGTCGATGAATATTTCGGAGATGACGTCATGGCGCGTCGCGACCCAGCCCGGCCTGCCGTAACTTGCGTCGGTCGCCCATATGACAGGTGGCAGATCATGCATCCGGGTGATCGCCAGAAATGGATCATCGCCCTCGGCGGTGAATTCGTCAAAGCTGCGGTCCCAGACCAGTTCTGGCGGAATATGGGCCGGGATTTTTTTCGGGACATCAGCGGTTGCTGACATAGATGTAACTCCAGTTGACGACGCTGGACCCAGCCTACGGGCCAGCCGAAACAGGTTGGCAGGCTATTGCGCCCGGCACCTTCGCTGTCAAACCCGGCCTGAGCTTGACCACAAGCGCGCGAGCAGCCTACCCGGCAACACCTATGACCAACACAGACCGACCCCGCCGCAGCGCACTCTACCTGCCCGCCTCCAATGCTCGGGCGATCGAGAAGGCGCGCGCTCTGCCCGCAGATATCGTCATTCTCGACCTTGAGGATGCGGTTGCGCCCGAGTCCAAGGAGGAAGCGCGCGCAGCCGCTGTCGCTGCAGTCAATGCTGGCGGCTTCGGACCACGCGAAGTCGCAATCCGCGCCAATGGCATCGATACCGAATGGGGGGCAGCCGATATTGCGGCAGTTGCCAGTTCAAAAGCCGATGCGGTGCTGGTGCCGAAAGTGAGTTCGCCGGACGATATCGGGCTCTATCAAGCTGCACTGTCGCTGGCTCCCGGCCAGATGCAGCTGTGGGCGATGATCGAGACCTGCGCGAGTATGTTCACGCTGGAAGCGATTGCCGCCAAGGCCTCGACCTCGCGCCTGTCGCTATGGGTGATGGGCACCAATGACCTGGCCAAGGAGATGCGCGCGCAGCTTACCCCGGACCGCACTCCGTTCCTGCCGTTCCTCTCGATGGCCGTCGCTGCCGCTCGTGCTCACGGCCTTTCGATCCTCGATGGCGTTTGCAACGAATTTCGCGACATCGATGCTTTCAGCGCCGAAGCCCTGCAGGGCCGCCAATTCGGTTTTGACGGCAAGAGTCTGATCCACCCCGCGCAGATTGAACCTTGCAACTCCGTGTTTTCACCCAGCGAGGAAGATCTGGCCTGGGCACGTGCAGTGATCGAAGCGTTCGAACTGCCCGAAAATTCTGGCAAGGGGGCGATCCGCATCGATGGCAAAATGGCAGAGCTATTGCATCTTGAGGAGGCGAGACGCACCCTTGCGATAGGCAACCGGATTGCGGGCTGATCCGACATTATGATTAGAAAAGGAATTACTGATGTCTCTTGAAGGTACGAATGCCGTAGTCACCGGTGGCGGAAGCGGCATGGGCCAATCAACCTGCGTCCAGCTCGCCCGAGACGGCGCCGCGTTGGCGGTTTGGGACGTCAACGAGGCTGGCGCGCAGGAGACCGTCGCCCTGATCGAGGCGGAAGGCAACACGGCTATCGCCGTTCAATGCGACGTATCCTCGAAAGACAGCGTCACCGCTGCGACCGAGCGCACCCGCGAGGAACTCGGCCCTGTCACCGTGCTGGTCAATAACGCCGGGATCAGCGGACCGGTGCCGTTCCTGGAAATCGACGAGGCGCTGTGGGACCGAATGATGGGCATCAACCTCAAAGGCCCGTGGCATGTCACCCAGGCGATCATCCCCGACATGATCGCAGCGCAATGGGGCCGGATCGTCAATGTCACATCCTCGAGCACCCAGATCGGCTCACCGGGAATGACTCACTATTCGTCGTCCAAGGGCGGGCTCGCTATCTTCACCAAGTCACTTGCGGCTGAGTTCGCCCGGCAAGGGATCACTGCCAACAATGTCCCGCCCAATTTCATCGACACACCCATGCTGCGCGAGCATTTCGGCCAGGACTTCATCGACGATCGAGCGAAGAGTTCAATGATGGGTCGCCCCGGCACTGGAGAGGACATTGCCACGGCGATATCCTACCTGTGTTCCAGGGAGGCCAAGCACATCAACGGCCACACGCTGAGCGTCAATGGCGGCAATTACATGAACTGACCGACCTCCCTCGCTCCTGCAGCGCTTGACGCAAGTCAAACCACTGCGCGGACGGCTCGTTTAGAATGCCGCCATGCGAGGAGTATTGATGCCATGAGTGTGGATGTTGAGCCAAGGGTGAAAGTCGAGCCCATCAAGCCGTCAATCGGCGCGGTGGTGCAGATCGACAAGGAGACATTCCTTTCGGAGGAATTCCCGGCCAAATGCGCCGAATTACTGGACAAACATACGGCACTCTTGTTCCCCGAGCTCGGCCTCACCGACGCGGAACAGCTCGCCTTCACCGACCGTATGGGCGAGCGCATCAATTTCACCGGCACAGTGCCGGGCGGCGATGTGTCGGCCGAAGACGTTTATATGATTACGCTGAAGCAGGACGTGAATGCCGAGCCGGAATATGTCTGGGGCTCGATGTTCTGGCACGGCGACGGGATCGTTTCCGACATCGCCCCGCCTAAATATACCATGCTGTCTTGCAACACTCCGCCGGAGAAAGGCGGCCAGACCGAATTCGCCAACGCCTTTGCTGCCTGGGAGATCCTGCCCGAAGAGGAGAAGCGCGAATTGGAGGGGCTGCGCGTGGTCCACAATCTTGAGGCCGGGCTGCGCGGGCTGATGGACCTGGAAAATATGAACCCGGCCAAGACGGGCATGAACCACGAGCATCCGCTTGTCTGGACGCATGAGGACGGGCGCAAGTCGCTACTCGTCGGCCAGCATGCGGACACCGTCGTGGGCATGCCCCGGCCGCAGGGCCGCGCGCTGCTCACACGCTTGCAGGAATGGGCGGGCCAGCCCGATTTCGTTATTCGCCACACATGGAACAAGGGCGATTTCGCAATCTGGGACAATACCGGTGCGCTCCACCGTGCCCTGCCCTATGCAGAGGAATCCAAACGCGAAATGCACCGCACAACCGTCGCGGGATACGAGGAAATAAGCTAGCTAGGCAATCCCGGCGAATTAATTCAATCACTGCGCCATACAATTCAGGTGACGCGGACTGGCCACCGGCCTTCATTCATACATATCCATCCGGTCCAGTTCACCCTGCAACATGTCCGCTATGAGCATGTGCCCGGCCTCCCTCGCCACTTCGATGGCGGTCTTGCCGTGCTTGTCCTTGTGGCGAATCAGCGCGCGTCTCTCTCCAGATATGCCGGTCCCAGGCAGGCTGAAGATGATCCGCCAACCTCAGCCAGGTTTCCTGTTGCGGCAAAATGCAACATTACCGTGCGGCCGAGATCATCCACGTCGAAATGGCTGCTGGAATTGCTCATCGGATACGTGTTCCCCAGTCTGGATCATCGGCCCGGATCATAGCCCAGACCAGCGATGCTCGTAACCGCCCCTCAAACCTGCCGCCTGTCCTACAACACGGTCTTTCGCCATAGTCCGCAACGCTCTTTCTTACCATCCGCCCCGCCGCGACAAAGCCCTCCGGCGCGAAGGTAACTCATATTGCTTCACTAGGGCGATGCTCCTGAAGTTCTCGCCAGCCAATCGACCCCCGCCCTTCCCGCTTCGCCGCTTGCTCCCTCGCTCCCTGCCCTGTAGAGGCTCGCCCAACTTCCCAGACACCCTGAAATCCAGAGGAATCCGATGGCCGCGCAATACGCCTTCGTCATGAAAGGCATGACCAAAACCTTCCCCGGCGCCCAGAAGCCGGTGCTGTCCGATATCAGCCTGCAATTCTATCGCGGCTCCAAGATCGGTATCGTTGGGCCCAACGGCGCGGGCAAATCGACGCTGATGAAGATCATGGGCGGGATCGACAAAGAATTTACCGGTGAGGCATGGCCCGGCGAGAACATTACCGTGGGCTATCTGGCGCAGGAGCCCGAACTCGACACTTCAAAGAATGTGATCGAGAACGTCAAGGACGGCGCACGCGCAACGGCCGATCTGGTCGAGCGGTTCAACGAAATCTCGATGCTGATGGGCGATCCGCCCGAAGATGCCGATTTCGACGCGCTGATGGAAGAGATGGGCACGCTCCAGGAGAAGATCGACGCGGTCGATGGCTGGACTCTGGACAACCAGCTTGAAATCGCGATGGAAGCGCTGCGCTGCCCGCCGGGTGACTGGCCAGTCGACAATCTGTCTGGCGGTGAGAAACGCCGTATCGCGCTCACTCGCCTGTTGATCCAGAAGCCGGACATTCTGCTGCTGGACGAGCCGACCAACCACCTCGATGCCGAGAGCGTAGATTGGCTGGAAAACCACTTGGCGGAATATGCCGGATCGGTGCTGATGATCACCCATGACCGCTATTTCCTCGATCATGTCGTCGGTTGGATTCTCGAGCTCGATCGCGGAAAATATTACCCTTACGAGGGCAATTACTCGACCTATCTGGAAAAGAAGGCCAAGCGCCTTTCTCAGGAAGAGCGCGAGGAATCGGGCCGCCAGAAAGCGCTCAGCCGCGAGCTCGAGTGGATTCGCCAGACGCCGGCTGCTCGCCAGACCAAGTCCAAGGCGCGTATCCGCAAGTTCGAACAGCTCCAGGAAGCACAGGCTGGCCGCAAGCCCGGCAAGGCGCAGATCGTCGTCCAGGTGCCCGAACGGCTTGGCGGCAAGGTGATCGAGGCCAAGGGCCTCTCCAAGGCCTATGGCGACAAGCTGTTATTCGACGACCTGTCCTTCACTCTGCCGCCCGGCGGCATCGTCGGCGTGATCGGGCCGAACGGCGCAGGCAAGTCTACTCTTTTCAAGATGATCACCGGCGTGGAACAGCCCGATTCAGGCGAGATCGATATTGGCGATACGGTTCATCTGGGCTTTGTCGACCAGAGCCGAGACCATCTTGAAGGCAGCAACAATGTCTGGGAGGAAATCTCGGGCGGGCACGATTACATGCAAGTAAATGGCCATGACATGTCGACGCGGGCCTATGTCGGGGCATTCAATTTCAAGGGTTCAGACCAGCAGAAGAATGTCGGCAAGCTTTCGGGTGGTGAACGCAACCGGGTGCATCTGGCCAAGATGCTCAAAACCGGGGGCAATGTCCTGTTGCTCGACGAGCCGACGAATGACCTTGATGTCGAGACGCTTGCCGCATTGGAAGACGCGGTCGAGAATTTCGCGGGATGCGCCGTGGTGATCTCGCATGACCGGTTCTTCCTCGACCGCCTGGCGACACATATTCTCGCGTTCGAAGGCAACAGCCATGTCGAATGGTTCGAAGGCAATTTCGAGAGCTACGAAGAAGACAAACGAGCAAGGCTTGGCGATGCAGCGGATCGTCCGACGCGCTTGGCCTATAAAAAGCTGACGCGGTAGACTGAACGTTAAGTAGATTCATTCAGGTTAATCCTCATTAATATTAACAGAAGCCTGACAAACCGGTTCACCTACGCGACAGCGCGACTCGTGTAGACCTTCTATCAGACAAGCCGCTCCCGCCGTGCGGCAGAACGATTGGAGGAAAATAATGACCAAGACTCCCGTTTCCCTGCTCGGCGATCTGCTCAAAACCAGTGGATGGACCGCGATTGCTGCGGCAATCGCGATGATGGCGCTACCGGCCGAAGCATTCGCCCAAAATCGCGGCGGCGGTGACCGCTGGCGAGGCAGCCAAGGCTCGACACAAGTTCAACGCGGCGGTGGCGGGCGTGGCAATGCAGCTCGCGCGCAGCGCAGTGGCCGTAGTTCCGCACAAACCCAACGCCGCAACAACGGTATGACCAGGGTTCAGCGCAGCAATCGCGGCACGGCCCAGGTTCAGCGCAGCAATCGAGCTGCGGCACAGGCTCAACGTGGCGCCCGTAGATCTGCGCAAGCCCAGCGCAGCAACCGTGGCTCAGCGCAGCGTCAGCGGGGTGGAGGCTGGCAGAATCGCAGAACGCAGCAGCAGACCCAGCAAAGGCGCGCGCAATCGCGCCAGGGTCAGCGCGGTGGCGGCTGGCAAAACCGCAGGACGCAGCAGCAAGCCCAGCAAAGGCGCGCGCAATCGCGTCAGGGCCAGAACGCATTGCGCGGAAATCGCGGCGGTCGCCAGGCAGATGCGGTGCGCAACAATAGCCAGAGGCAACTCCGTCAGCGCGGCGCTGCTCAGGGCAACCGCACTCGCGATTGGCAGCGCAACAGAAACTACCGCAACTCAGATCGCAATCGTTCCTATCGCGACAACCGCCGTGGCAATAATTGGCGGAACAATGGCAAAAGGTGGCGCGGCGACAACTGGCGCGGAAACAACCGGAACTGGCGTGGCAACAACAGCGGATATTCCCACAAGCGGGATAACCGTCGTTGGAACCGCGGATGGCGCAACAACTCACGCTATAACTGGCGGAACTATCGCTCGCACAACCATGGCATCTACCGGCTAGGCAGCTATTATTCGCCTTATCGCGGCTACAGCTACAGCCGACTTTATGCCGGCTTCTTCCTCGACTCGCTGTTCTATTCCAGCAATTACTGGATCGATGATCCGTGGCACTACCGGCTACCGCCGGCAGACGGCCCCTATCGCTGGGTCCGTTATTACGACGACGCCCTGCTGGTCGATATCTACACCGGCGAGGTCATCGACGTGATCTACGATTTCTTCTGGTAGGTTGGTCGGCCTGACCGGTCCGTATTGGCGCCCCTGCAACCACGCGTTGCGGGGGCTCTGCCATTCAGGCCTTGGGCTGACCGAAGGGGAGCATGCGGAAGATATTGCCATCGCGGTCGAACAATGTGTGCTTGAGCACCGCAAGGATGTGCAGCGCCATCAGCAAAACCATCGCTACCCCGAGCAAATGATGGACACCGAAGATCGCCTCTGCAGTTTCCTTGTCTTGCGGAACCGGCAGCGCTGGCCATTCGAACCAGCCGAACATGTTTATCGGTGAACCGTAGCTCGACATCGCGACCCAGCCCAATATCGGAAGAGCGAAAAGCAGGACATAGAAAAGCGCATGGGTGATCCGCGCGAGAACGACTTCCCAGGATTTCAAATGGCTCGCGAGTGGCGGCGGTTTCTGGATATGGCGCACTGCCAATCGGAGAACGGCCAAGGTGAATATAGTCATGCCCAATGCCATGTGGGTACCCATGATCTGCTGTGCCTCGGCCTTCGAGGCATGTTCAGCGCCTTCGGCTAGCCGCCAATTGGCGATAACGGCAATGGCGATCAGCCAATGCAACAGCATGGCGACGGGCGAGTAGCGCGAAGGCGCTGATTTCTGACTATCCATGCAGCAAATCTGGAGCAAAACACCATGATCCGCAACCCGATTTCCCTTGCCCCTATCGCCACGATAGCTAGTCATCGCTGACATTAGGTCGATTTGTGACGGTTTGAGGCATGAAAACTGCGGCCAATCCCGACAAGTCCGCCCTGGCCAAGGTTGGTGCGGCAGTACGCAAAAGGATCGAGGCGGACCCTTCTGTATACAAGGTTCCCGTCGGCCAGGCCGACATCTACGCAGTCTCGGATTTCCTGAGCAAAGAGGAGTGTCAGCACCTAGCTGGCCTTGTCGATGACGTAGCCAAGCCCTCGCAAATCTTCGAGGAAGTCTACCAGCATAACTACCGGACCAGCTATTCGGGCGATGTCGACCAGAACGACAGTTTCATTCGAATGGTCGAGCGTCGATTGGGCGACTTGCTAGGTCTGGAGCTGAGCTGGGGCGAATCAGTGCAAGGTCAGCGCTATTACCCCGGTCAGGAATTCAAGGAACATTGTGACTGGTTCGACACCCAGTCTGAATACTGGAAGGAAGAAGTCCGCCGAGGAGGTCAGCGCAGCTGGACGGCGATGGTGTTTCTTAACAATGTCGAAGAAGGCGGAAGCACGGCATTCCCCCAACTCGGCATAGACATCCCTCCGCAACAGGGCGCGCTCCTGCTGTGGAACAATGCCGATCCCGATGGAGTTCCCAATGGGGATACGCTCCATGCAGCCCAGCCTGTCGTACGCGGCGCAAAATACGTCATCACCAAATGGTTCAGGACTCGCCCGTGGAATTGAAGCTCATGCTGGTTCGCCAGATTGCCGCCATCGTCCTAGCACTGCCGAGCATGTTTCAGCTTCCGCCAGCCGGTGCGTCAGAACCTGCTGCAGTCGCTGGTGAAGTTCCAGACGGATCCGAAGCATTGATGAGGAAAATTTTCGCCGAGGATAACGAGCGTAGGGACGCTCTCGATCCCCTGGGCACTCTATCAAGAGGAGAGACCGTTGATGCATCTGCCCTCAAAAGTCTGTTTACCGACGCTCTTGATCGCGAGCGGCTGTTATCCGCCCGGGTCAGCCTCGAGGCGCTGACTCGGCTGGATAGATCCAGGCTCAGCTCCGATCGACAGATCTCTTTCGATGTCTTCACGCAAACAAAGCGCAAGGTGATTGAAGACCTTCAACCCGAGATCCGCGCATTGACCGGCGTGCGCCCGTTCAATCATTTCGGCGGGCTCCACATCGATTTTCCAACCTTCATGTCCAGCTCGGGATCGATCCCCTACGAGACAGAATCCGATTACAGGAGGGCGGTCGAGCTTAATACGGCGTTCGCCACAGTGCTCGAAAATGCCGAGCTTCGCTTCCGCGAAGGCATGGCCACTGGAATTGTCGAGCCGAAGCTGACGATCCGCCATATGATCGGCCAGTTAGATGCATTGTTGGCCCAGCCTGTGACGCAATCGCCATTCTATTCACCGCTTGAGAATTTTCCGGATACAATTCCCTCTGGCGTTCGGTCGGATTTTCGCGCGGCGTTCGGTGCGGTAATTCGTACCAAGATCAATCCAGCTTACCAGCGACTGCGCGACTTCCTTGCGTTAGAGTATCTCCCGGCGGCCCGCGATGAGATCGGTCTCTCGGCGATGAAGGGCGGCCGAGGTCTATATCGTCGGCTGATCAGGCGCGAAACGACGCTAGATCTGGCACCAGACGAAGTCTCTCGGCTCGGCAAGGAGGAAGTCAGGCGAATCAAGCGCGACATGATGGACGTGAAGCGCCAGCTCGAATTTGAAGGCAGCCTCGATAGTTTCTTTCTCCACATTCGTAACTCTCCGCGATTTCATCCGAGAAGCCGAGAACAGCTCGTTGAAGGCTTCGATCGCATAAAGCAGAAAGTCGACAAGCAAGTCCTGCAGCTATTTTCAGCCAGGCCAAAAACTCGGCTGTCGATCGCTCCCTATCCGCCATTTCGCGAAAGATACGAGCCAGGTGGCAGCTACTACCAGGGCTCCTCCGATGCGAAGCGTCCTGGAATATTCTATTTCAACACCTTCGACCTGCCGAGCCGTTTTCTCACCGGTATGACGACGCTCTATCTACACGAGGCAGCCCCTGGTCACCATTTCCAGATCAGCCTTGCCCAGGAAAATTCGGCGCTGCCTTCGTTCCAGCGCCGCGATGGCAACAATGCATTTGTCGAAGGCTGGGCGCTCTACGCTGAAACGCTGGGACATGAGATGGGCCTCTATGACGATCCTATGCAGCATTGGGGCACTCTTGATGACGAGATGCTGCGTGCGATGCGCTTGGTGGTCGATACCGGTATCCATGCCAGGGGATGGAGCCGCGGACGGGCCGTCGAATACATGCTCGCCAATTCCGGTATGAGCAGGGCCGACGCAGTGGCGGAAGTCGATCGCTACATTGCCAATCCGGCCCAGGCTATATCATACAAGATCGGCGCCCTGACGATCCAGGAGCTTCGCCGCAAGGCCGAGACTGCACTCGGCAGAAAATTCGACGTCCGCGCCTTTCACGATCAGGTGCTTGGTTCCGGCGCACTACCATTGCCGATCCTGAAGACGAAGATCGAGCGCTGGATCGTGGCTCACGAATAACGCACACTTGCATTGGCCCGAACCCCCAGGCCGTCGTACCGCTTGATTTGACCTGCCAAAATCAGCTCCTTATCGTCACATTGTTTCAAACCGGCATGCGGGGAGTTCCGATATTTCAGCATCAGCAGCAGCATATCGACGTGGTATTTTGCACATCAAGCTGGTGCATTTGTTCACTGAACCTCGGAGCAATTAAGACTACTTCCGCAATCAACTGAACTGAAGTGGTGGAGGAATTCAATGACTCGTTATCCGGTAGCACTCTTGCTGACTGTCGCCCTTGGCGCATGTTCCTCATCGGACGATGTGGGAGAAACCAGCGCAATGGAGGAAGTGCAGCAAGCACCTGTGAAAATCGCAGCGGGCAGCACGATCCTGGAAGCAGCCAAGACGAAGATCGGCATGACCGTCTCAGGCGAGATTATCAAGGATGGCACCAGCAATTTCTTCTACTTCGCCAATTCCGGAAAGCTGCGCGACAAGATCATCGTCAGGCTGGAAAACAAATCCACCACCTATCGCCCGAGCATAATCATCTACAATGATGACAAGTCCAAGCTTACTGACGGCTACGACTACACAGAAGGCGCAAGCCTAGAACGCACGATCAGCCTTGACCCTGGCCAGAGCATCTATGTCGAAGTCGCTCCGTTCAACACCGCAGGCGCATATGAGCTCTCAGCCATGGCGCAAAAGGCCTTCGACAAATACGAGGCCAATGACGACCAGCTCAAGTCTACAACCCTCAATTTTGGCGACACTCTTGAAGCTAACATCATGGATGGCAAGGACCCCGATTGGTATCATGTCACGCCGACCAACGTCGAAAAGGTCACCATTGCGTTCGAAAACCTGTCTTCGACCTACCGACCCAGTGTCAGTGTCTACAATGCGAACAAGTCCAAACTCATCAACAAATATGACTACACCGAAGGCGCGGGTCTCGATTTCAATGTCGACCTACCGGCCGGGCAGGATTTCTACGTCCAGGTTGAGCCTTTCAATACCGAAGGCAAATACCGGCTGACGACCCGTCCCGCCGTGCTCGCCAATGATATGGCTACAGCGCTTGAGGCCAAAGGCAAAATCGACCTTTACGGCATCTATTTTGACACCGACCAGACCTTCATCAAGCCTGAGAGCGCCAATACGCTTGGTGAGGTTGCCAACCTGCTCAAGGCAGATCCCTCGCTGAGCCTCGAAATCTCAGGCCACACCGACAACAGCGGCGGCAAGGACCACAACATGACCCTGTCCCAGGGCCGTGCCGACGCCGTTGTTGCCGCGCTCGTCGGCCAACATGGTATTGATCCAGGTCGGCTCGAAGCCAAGGGTCTTGGCGATTCCAAGCCTGTCGCCGCCAATGACAATGCTTCCAATATGGCAAAGAACCGGCGAGTGGAACTGAGCCGCAAATAGGCCTGCGCTAGGACCGCGTAAGCGCTTCGGCGAGCAGTTTTCGGCTTGCTTCAATCCCGTAGAGCGCGATGAAGCTGCCCATTCGTGGTCCCTGGCTTGAGCCCAGCAACACCTCATAAAGCGCCTTGAACCAGTCGCGCAGCTTTTCGAAACCGAATTCTTCACGCTTGCCGATCTCGTAAATCATGGTCTGCAATTCCTCGGCCGGCATGTCTTCGCTCGCACCGGACAGCTCCGCATCAAGCGCCTTGAGAGCGGCAGCCTCATTGGGTTTGGGCGCCCGCTTCTGCAGCGTCGGGGCAATGAAATCACGGTTATAGGCAAGCGCGCTATCGACCAGCGCATCAAGCTCTGGATGGTGCGCCGGATCTAGATCGTGGACGTAATTGCCGAGATAAGACCAAACCTGCTCGTGACTCGGATGAGGCCCAAGCACTCCGACAAGATTCAACAGCAACCCAAATGTCACCGGCAGCGTATCGCCTGCACCAGCACCATCTCCAGTCGTGCGCAGCAGGTGCCAAACCGGGTTGCCGAGCTGCTTTTCGGTCTCCTGAGCGGCGAGATTTCCTCGAAACTGCCAATATTCGTCCACCGCACGGGGGATCACGCCGATATGCAGTTGTTTGGCGCTTTTGGGCTCACGGAACAGATACAGGCCGAGGCTTTCTTCGGTGCCGTAGGTCAGCCACTGATCGATGGTCAGGCCATTGCCCTTGGACTTTGAAATCTTCTCGCCATTCTCGTCGAGGAACAGTTCGTAAATCATCCCTTCGGGCCGTCGACCACCGAGGATCTTGGCGATCTTACCGCCCAGCGAAACGCTTTCGGTCAGATCTTTGCCGCACATCTCGTAATCGACGCCAAGATCGACCCAGCGCATCGCCCAGTCGACTTTCCATTGCAGCTTAGACTGACCGCCGAAAATGCAGTGTTCGATTACCTCGCCCTGATCCTCAAAGCGGACGATGCCAGCCTCGGCTTCAACAACTTCGATCGGCACCTGCAGCACCACGCCGCTTTTCGGCGAGATCGGCAGCACGGGCGAATAGGTCTTGCGCCGTTCTTCACGCAGCGTGGGCAGCATAACATCAAGAATCGCGCCATAATTGATCAATACGCCGCGCAGTTCCTCGTCGCATTCCCCGCTATTGTAGCGGTCCGAGGCGGAGACGAATTCATAGTCAAAACCGAACCGGTCGAGGAAATCTCGCAGCATCGCATTGTTGTGATGCGCAAAGCTCTCAAACTTGCCGAAGGGATCGGGAATACGGCTGAGCGGCTTGCCGAGATTGGCTTCGAGCATGTCCAAGTTCGGCAGGTTGCCGGGGACTTTGCGTAGCCCGTCCATGTCGTCGGAAAATGCGACCAGCCGGGTCGGCGCTCCGCCGCTGACAACCTCATAAGCTCGGCGCACGAGGGTCGTGCGCAGCACTTCCTGGAATGTGCCAATATGCGGCAGGCCTGAAGGGCCGTATCCAGTCTCAAACAACATCGGCAAACCGTCCGGCCTGCCTTCAGGGTAGCGCTTGACGAGTTTCATCGCCTCCTGGAAGGGCCAGGCCTTGGAAGTGCGTGCGGCGGCGATCAAAGCTTCGTCAGTCATGGCGCGGGTCCATCGCCCGTCCCGAAGGGTTTCGCAAGCGCGAAGATGCTCGGAGCGGCGAAGGACGCAGTTCTGAGCGGGACATCGGGTCAAGACATTTCATGGTATCAATCTTTTATAACTTCGCCCGTGTGAGACCTGTAATAGTCTTGATCCCGATTCGCTCAGAGGGGATGCTTATAATTGGATAAAAGTGTTTTAGATGACTCTTTCATCCGGCACTGAGATTCTTACGAACTCTGGGGCCCTGTAGGACAGGAAAAAGCAGCTCTTATCTTGTCCAAGCAGTGGAGGACCATATCGAGAGGGATGCATCGCCGAAGTGGCTAGCGGCTGCACGCTGGACTTTGCCCGTATGACGCGGCAAATATGCACAAGGGGCAATAGGGGGCCACTAGTGCCGGAATTCCGGCAGTGAGGACAATTTCCGATGGTGTGCGGCAAAAAACTGCTTCTTCGCCCCCTGATGCTTTCAGTGACGCTGGCCTGCACCGCGACACCGGCACTGGCCAGCACCAAAGGCTGGAAGGATGCCAGTGACGTTGCCCGCAATGTCCTCGTGGTCGCAGCGATTGGCGTCCCCGCCGCGCAAGGCGATTGGGATGGCGTACTGCAGGCAGGCGGCAGCATGGCGGTTACTTCAGGGGTAACATTTGCCATGAAAGAAGCCTTTCCGGAGACCCGCCCCGACCTGTCCGACCGCAAGAGCTTTCCATCCGGTCATACTTCTGTCTCCTTCGCCGCGGCAGCAACCCTGCACAACCGCCATGGCTGGAAGGCTGGCATCCCCGCGCATCTCGCCGCTGCCTTTGTCGGCCTGGCCCGGGTCAAGGCAGACAAGCACCACTGGTATGATGTCGTTGCCGGCGCGGCCGTCGGCGAGCTGACTGGGTTGCTGCTGACGAACAAACGCAATCCGAACGTCCAGATGTTTCCCTGGGCAGATTCAAAATCGGCCGGTGTTTCCATGGCCATGCGCTTCTAGAGAAGTTGCGCGGGAGAGAATTTCAAATGGCCACTGACGAAAATCAGCGCAGGCAGACGCCTGCGAGCATACCCGCACATGTCCCGGCAGAGCTCATTCGCCCTTTTCCCTATTACGTGGGCGAGAAGACGACCGAGAATCCCTTTAAGTTCATTGCCGATGTCCATGAAGGACCGCCCGTATTCTGGGCGGAAAACACCTCGATAGGCACTGCCTGGGTCGTGCGGCGAATGGAGGATCTGCGCGCGATCTATCTCGATAATGACAACTTCAGCGTCGCGGGTGGCTCATTTTTCGCGCGGATGATCGGCGAAACCTGGGGGAATGTTCCCAGCGAAGTGGATCCCCCGCTGCACACCGCGATCCGTAGCGCAATCAATCCGCTGTTCATTCCGCGCCGGATGGCAGAGCTGGAAGACAGGGTTCGCCACTATGCGCGCGAGGCCATCGCCCGATTCAAGGATCGCGGTAATTGCGAGATCATGACGGAATTCGCTTTCGAATTCCCCATCCGGGTGTTCATCGATCTGATGGGGCTGCCGCAGTCAGACATGGAACAGTTCCTCGCATGGGAACACCAGCTGCTGCACGCGATGAGCCTGGAAGACGTCACCAATGCGACGCGCGAGACCACGATCTATTTGCGTGAGGAAATCGAGAAGCGGAGAACGGATCCAAAGGAAGATTTCATCAGCTATGGCCTCGATATCCGGTTCGACGGTCGCGGCTTCACCGATGACGAGATGATGGGATATTGCTTCAATCTCTTTGTAGGCGGGCTCGACACGGTGTCGACCAATGTCGGGCACCAGTTCCGCCACCTCGCCGAGAACCCGGGCCACCAGAATTTGCTGCGCGAAAACCCTGAAAGAATTGGCGAAACGGTAGAGGAGTTGCTGCGAGCCTATGCCTCCTCCGTCACCCCTCGGCGTTGCATCCGTGAGGTCGAAATTGGCGGCATCACGATGAAGCCAGGCGATCCGGTGCTGATGGCAACCTTTCTTGCCAATCGCGATCCAGAGGAATTCACCGATCCGGACCAGGTCATTCTCGATCGCAAGCCACGGCATGTCGGTTTCGGCTTCGGCCCGCATATGTGCATCGGCATGCATTTGGCGAAGCGCGAATTGCGCATCGCCATCGAGGAATTTCTTGCAGCGGTGCCCGAATTCCAGATCACGCCAGGCGAAGAAGTGGAATCCTGGCTCGGCGGCATGATCACGCCGATCGCGCTACCGCTGTCATGGTAGCCAGGCCGTGACCTGAGCGTGAGAATCCACTGAATTTGCGCCAATTTGATGGCTCCAGCTTGCCTCTTGTTCCATTTTCGTTCTATCCATGAGCATGGCTGACTTGCCGTCTCCCCTGCCCTTGCCCGCGCTTCATGCCAGCCATGCCGGCTGTTGGCTGCGCGATGGCTCGGGAGATACGCGCGGTATCGCCAAGGGCGAGGCAATCATGGCCGCAGCCGATACCCCGCTGCTGTTGCTCAACGCGCCGCTTCTGGCGAGCCGGCTTGGCTATCCTGACCTCTCCGGCCTCGATCTGCTTGAATTGTTCGCCTTCGTTCACCCGGCCCGGTTCATCGTGCCGACACCCAAGGGCATCGCCCACGCCTTTGACCTGCCCGAACCGGAAAGCGAAGCTACGGTTCCCGCCCTGCTCCAGCAAGCCGCCGCTGCCCTGTTCCAGGTTTGCGAGAGCCCGGACTGGGCCGAGCGTGAGGGAGCCTGGAGCGCGCTGCAATCACTGACCAAGCTGCGCTGGCCGTGGGCAGGTCTGCTGACCGGACGGGTTTTCAGGCCCGAGCGCGCCGAACGCTGGCTGTTCACTCGCCTGCCCGAATGGGAGGATGACGGCGAGCAGGACCAGCCCCGGCAAGTCAGGCTGGATGATGCTGAAGTGCTGACCCAGCTCGATGCACTGACCGGGCGCGATGCCGAACAACGGCCCGGCCAGCGCGCCTATGCGATCGATGCTGCCAGTGCCTTCTCTCCACGCGAACGCCGCGCTGCACCGCATTTGTTGCTTGCCCAGGCCGGCACCGGGATCGGCAAAACGCTGGGCTATCTCGCCCCTGCCTCGCTGTGGTCCCAGGCCTCTGGCGGCACTGTCTGGGTTTCGACCTTCACCAAGGCGTTGCAGCGGCAATTGCGCGCGGAAAGCCGCCGCGCCTGGCCGGAGCAGCGCGCAGACGGCAGCCAGCCGGTGGTGGTTCGAAAGGGCCGCGAGAATTACCTGTGCCTGCTCAATCTGGAGGATGCTTTGCAGGGCGGGTTTGCCGGACGCGCGGCGATCCTTGCGCAATTGGTTGCGCGATGGGCCGCCTTTTCGCGCGATGGCGACATGATCGGCGGCGATTTTCCCGGTTGGCTTGGAACGCTGTTCCGCCAGCGCGGCGTCACGGCCCTGACCGACCGCAGGGGCGAATGCGTCTATGCTGGCTGCCCGCATTACCGCAAATGCTTCATCGAGCGATCGGCAAGGGCCAGCGTCAAGGCCGACCTTGTCATCGGCAATCATGCTCTGGTGATGATCAATGCCGCGCGGGGTCGTGATGTTGCCCAGCGCCCCACCCGGATCATTTTCGACGAGGGCCATCATCTATTCGATGCCGCCGATTCGACGTTTTCCGCAGCGCTATCCGGCTCTGAAACGATCGAACTGAGGCGCTGGGTGATCGGCCCCGAACGCAAATCACGCGGTAGGCGCCGGGGTTTGGCCGCAAGGCTCGCAGATGTCGCCAGCTATGACGAGGCCGGCGGAAAGGCGATCGCCGCCGCCTGCCACGCCGCCGAGGCATTACCCGGTGAAGGCTGGCTACAGCGACTGGTCGAAGCCGCACCGTCGGGTCCGCTGGAAGAACTGCTGTCTGCGGTGCGCGGTGTCGTCCACGCGCGCGATGAAAGCGGCGGCCAGGAGGCTGGCTATGGCCTTGAGACCGAGGCGGCACAGCTCGAAGGTCCTTTCATAGAGCTTGCAGGCCAGGCGCAGCGCGCGCTCGCCGAATTGCGCCAGCCGCTGATTCGACTCGGTGTCAGGCTCGAAGCGCTGCTGGAAGAGCCGCCCGACTGGCTCGATGTGCAGGGCCGCGCGCGAATCGAGGGCGCTCGCCATTCGCTTGCCTGGCGAATCGACCTGCTCGCCGCTTGGGAAGCGTTGTTGGAACGGCTCGGAGGCGTGATCGATCCGGAATATGTTGACTGGCTGGCCGTCGAAAGGTCGGACGCACGCGAATTCGATATCGGGATACACCGCCGCTGGCTGGACCCGATGAAACCTTTCGCCAAGGTTGTGCTCGAACCTTCACATGGCGTGATTGTGACCTCGGCCACTCTCAAGGACAGCGCGGGCCTCAAGGATAAGGATGCGCCCGCAGGCGATGACTGGCGGTCAGCGGTCGGTCGCAGCGGGGCTGAGCACATCGGCGTGACCCCTGCCCTCGCCGCCCATGACAGCCCGTTCGATTATGCGGAACAGGCCGAAGTGCTGATTGTCACCGATGTGCCGCGCGGCGATATCCCGGCGCTTGCCGCCGCGTATGCGCGGCTGATCGAGGCGAGCAACGGTGGCGCGCTGGGCCTGTTCACCGCGATTCGTCGGTTGCGTGCGGTCCACGGCCGCATCACCGACCGGCTCGCCCGCGCAGGCTTGCCGCTCTATGCCCAGCATGTCGATCCGATCGATACCGGCACGCTGGTCGATATCTTCCGCGACGACCCCACCGCCTCGCTAATGGGAACCGACGCGCTGCGCGACGGGGTCGATGTCCCAGGTGATTCACTACGGCTGGTAGTGATGGAGCAGGTTCCCTGGCCAAGGCCATCAATCCTGCATCGCGCCCGCCGAGTCGCAAATGGCGGTTCGGCCTATGACGATGCGATGATTCGCGGCAGGCTGGCACAAGCTTTCGGACGGCTGATTCGTACGCGCGATGACAAAGGCCACTTCGTCGTGCTCTCGCCGGCTTTCCCGTCGCGGCTGCTCAGTGCCTTTCCAGAAGGCACGCCAGTGACGCGGATTTCCCTTGAGGAGGCTTTACAACGCGTCGCGAGCAATGTCTCACAGACGAGCCTGCTCAACCGTACTCAAGTGTAAAGACCCGCATGAAAATCCTGGGCCTCTTTCGGCACGCCAAGTCAGACTGGAACGACGCGCGGCTGCGTGATTTCGACCGGCCGCTGAACGATCGCGGCCGGAAGGGAGCGGCTCTGATGGGCCGGCATATCTCCGAGCACGCGATCAAGTGGAGCAGGATCATCGCATCCCCGGCAGTTCGAGCCGCCCAGACCATCGAAATTGCCGAGGAAGCAGCGGGCGGGGCACCGCCCATCAACTGGGATCGGCGCATCTACCTGGCAAGCTCAGCCAATCTGTTCGACATTCTGCGTGACCAGGAGGGCGAGCCAGATGCCATCATCATGGTCGGGCATAATCCCGGCCTTGAAGACTTGATCTTCGATCTCGTGCCAGACGACGGCAGCAGTCCGCTGCGCGACATTGTCGAGGAGAAATTCCCGACCGCAGCCTATGCAGTGCTCGAACTGGATATCACTAGCTGGTCAGATGCTGACGAAGACTGCGCCCGGCTGGTCCATCTTGTCAGACCGCGCGATATCGACTCGGCACTGGGCCCGCAATTAGCGGATTAGGCTGCGGCTAGAGCGGCAGAGAGATCGTCGCGAATCACCTGCAGGCTGGCTGTCAATCGTGCCGTATTCTCACCGAACATGGTGAGCTGTGCCGAATCTGCCTCGCTGGTTGGCTCAGCCGGTGCGGTCTGCGTAACCGTCTCGACCCGCTTGCCCTCGATCGCCTGGCAAGCCCCGCGAAGCGTGTAGCCCTCCTGGTGGACGAGCCTGTCGATCGTCGCGATCAGGCCAATATCATCGGGACGGTAGTATCGCCTGCCGCCACTGCGCTTGACCGGATTGAGCATGGGAAATTGTTCTTCCCAATAGCGCAGCACATGCTGGCGAATGCCCAAGCCCTTGGAGACCTCACCGATCGTACGCAGCGCATCGGGCGCCTTGCCATCATCGAATTCCGGTACGTCCAAGCTGACTTTCGCCATGTTCAGGCGATTCGGTCCTTGAGCATCTGGCTCGCCCGGAATGTCATAACCCGACGCGGAGTTATCGGAACTTCGACACCCGTCTTCGGATTGCGTCCGATTCTCTCGCCCTTGTCGCGTAACAAGAACGTTCCGAATCCGGAAATCTTGACGTTCTCGCCTTTCGCCAAGGCGTCGCTCATATGATCAAGCATTGCCTCAACCATCGCGAGCGACTCCGCCCTCGAAAGTCCGAGTTTCTTGTGGATAGCCTCAGCTATCGCTGCACGTGTAAGCGTCTCAGTGGAGCGCATAAAGCCCCCATCCCCTAATCACGACCCCCACGTAGTTGTTACGTAATATCAGGAGAAAAGCAATGCCCTCGACACAAAAATGACATCTCCAGGCACATTAATTGCTCCAGATCATATCCGAATCAGGCTGGCACCCCATGCGAAGCCCCCTCCCATCGCCTCAAGCATGACCAGATCACCTTCCCGAATCCGGCCGTCTTTCACGGCGACATCCAGGGCAAGAGGCACCGAGGCGGCGGAAGTATTTGCGTGACGGTCCACCGTCATCACGACTTTTTCGGGCGGAAGATTCAGCTTGCGAGCGGTCGCCTCGAGAATGCGAGCATTGGCCTGGTGCGGAACCAGCCAGTCAATATCGTCAGTGCTCAATCCGGCTTCGTCGAGAACTTCCTTGAGAACGTCGGACAGGTTGACGACTGCGTGACGAAACACCTCCCTGCCCTTCATCCTGAGCTTGCCGACGGTTCCGGTTGTCGACGGGCCACCATCGACAAACAGCAACTGGTTGTGCGCCCCGTCGGCATGGAGCCGCGTTGTCAGGATGCCACGTTGCTCATCACCATCCTGCTCGCGCGCCTCGAGCACGACCGCGCCAGCCCCATCTCCAAACAAGACGCAGGTCGCCCGGTCTTCCCAGTCGAGGATGCGACTGAAGGTTTCGGCACCGATGACCAATGCCCGAGTCGCCATCCCGGTGCGCAGCATGGAATCGGCAACGCCTAGTGCGTAAAGAAAGCCAGAGCAGACTGCGGCGACATCAAAAGCGATACCGCCGTTGCAGCCCAGTTCATCCTGAACGATTGTCGCTGTTGCCGGAAAGGTCTGATTCGGAGTTGCAGTCGCCAAAACGATGAGGTCGATTGAGCCGGCCTCGATGCCGGCCGCTTCAATCGCCTTGCGGCCAGCGTCCGATGCCAGGCTCGCAGTGGTTTCATGGCTGTCAGCGACATGGCGATTGCGGATCCCGGTGCGCTCAACGATCCACTCATCGCTGGTGTCTACCTGCTTGGCGAGCTCTTCATTACCCAGAGCGCGCTCCGGCAAAGCGGAGCCAGTTCCTATCAGTATGGAACGTCGCATCAGCCCTCGTCCTCGTCCGAAGAATGATTCATCCGAAGGCCGTCTTCACCCACCCGGGCAAGGTCGGCCGAGATACGCTCGGTCACATTTTCCTCCAGCAGCTTCGCGGTTACCGCAACTGCATTGGCTACACCAGCAGCACTAGCGCTGCCGTGGCTCTTTACCACAATTCCGTTGAGCCCGAGAAACACCGCGCCGTTGTGGTTGTTAGGATCGAGATGGTGCTTCAACAATTCCGTGGCGGGCCGGGAAATCAGAAATCCAAACTTCGAACGAAGCGAACTGGAAAAGCTGCGGCGCAACAAGTCAGCAACGAATCGCGCTGTACCCTCTACTGATTTGAGCGCGATATTTCCGGAAAACCCATCCGTAACGACAACATCGACATCACCGCGACACAGCTTGTCGGCCTCAGTGAAACCATCAAAAGAAATTGATAGCGCCTCGGCTGCCTCCTTGAGCTCTGCGGCAGCAATGCGCAGGCTGTCGGTCCCCTTGGTCTCTTCGGTACCGATATTGAGCAGTCTGACGCGCGGGGCTTCCTGATCGGTCACGACTCGCGAATAGGCCGCTCCCATCACCGAGAACTGCACGAGATTGCGAGCATCGCACTCGGTGTTGGCGCCGAGATCGAGCATGACGACGTCATTGTCGCCAAGCGTCGGCAATCGCGCGGCTAGTGCTGGCCGGTCGATTCCCTGCATGGTGCGCAAGGCAAGCTTGGCAATAGCCATCAGCGCTCCGGTGTTACCGGCACTCACCGCCGCTCCCGCTGCTCCGGATTTGACCGCCTCTATCGCCATGCCCATCGAGGTCTTCTTGGCTCGGCGAATTACCTGGCTGGGCTTGTCGTCATCGGCGACTACGCCGTCGGAATGCAGAATCTCCGAGGCTCCGCTCAGGTTCGGGTGATTTTTCAGCGCGGTCTGGATTCGGGCTTCGTCACCGACAAACAGAAATTTGAACCGGTCGTGACGGCGGCGGGCCAATGCCGCGCCTTCGACCATCACGCGCACGCCTTCATCGCCGCCCATCGCGTCGACAGCGATACGCGGCAAGCTCATCGAATTTTCCCCTTGTCAGTCGGACTTGAGGTCAGAAGGACCTAGAGTCCGACCGCAATGACTTCGCGTCCGTTATAATGTCCGCAAGCCGAGCAAAGATTGTGTGGGCGCTTCAACTCGCCGCAATTCGGGCATTCATGGAATGCCTCGGGCTTCAGCGCATCGTGGCTGCGGCGCATAC
>JAQWKP010000378.1 GCA_029247785.1 Novosphingobium sp. | reverse complement strand
GGTCCGCACCGCCCTTGGCTTCGCCGCACAGCACCTGGCTGGCGCTTTCGAAGCCGTCGAGGATGAGCGTCGAAAGCATGAACAGCTGGAACAATATGCCGTTGGCCGCGAGCGTGACCGCGCCTTGCTGCGCGCCGCTGCGGGTGAAGATCAGCATGGCCGAAGTCAGCAGCAAAGTGCGCAGGAACAGGTCGCGGTTGAGTGCAATCAGCGCCTTGAGCGCGCCGCGATCCCATGTTGCAGCGTCACGCAGGCTCTGCTTCAGCAGCCTGGCCGCGGGGACATAGGCAACGAAGCCGACCAGCATCGCAAATTTGATGAATTCGGAAGCGAGAGTCGCCACGCCCACTCCGGTTACGCCCCAGCCGAGCCCAAGAACCAGCGCGAAATCGAGCGCGATGTGTAGCGCATTGGCGGCAACTTCGACGATCAACACGGCTCGTACCTTGCGCTGTCCGATCAGCCAGCCGCCCAGCGCGGCGCTGGCCAGCCAAGGTGCCGCGCCCCAGTAGCGGATGCTGATATAGGTATGCGCCTCTGCGGCGACGCGGTCCCTCGCTTCGAGCATGTCGAGGCCGAAACCGATCGCGAAGGGCCGGAGCAGGATCAGCAGCACGAGTATTGCAAGGCCCGCAGCCAGTGCGCGGAGCAGCGCGGCGGCCTGCTCCTGGGTGTCGCCGCGCCCGGCGGCCTGGGCGGTGAGCGCCACGGTTCCTGTGCGCAGGAAATTGAACGCGATGAGCAGGCCCATCATGAATTTCGCGCCCATCTCCACCGCGCCCTGGGCCGGCGCATCGCCGAGCCTGCCGATCACCCACATGTCTGCAATGCCGAACAGGGCGGTTGCGACATTGGTGAGCATCACCGGCAGGGCGATGGTCCAGATCAGACGAGACGGGCCTGGATCGGGCTTGGTATCAGGAGGGGGCGGGCTTACGGCCATGGTTTCAGCCGGTTGCAGTTGCGTTGCTTCGCGTCAATTGCTGGCGCTCGCTACTAGTCCCGGCGCGGGGTTGCGCGTGGCTTCGTCATCGCCGATAGTTTGGCTTTCGAAGAGGCGGCAGCGGAGAGGAATATGCTATGCGATGGAGCAAGACGGGGCTGTGCGGCATGGTCGCGGCGGCGTTGATCATGACCGGTGCGACCACATCATCCGCAGCTGAAGCCCCAGGCAAGCCCCTGATCGCGCCGGGAGGCCTGCTCGACCCGGCCTATCCGGATGCCGATGTCTATATTGGCATACCTGAATCGCCCGATGTGCCGCCGGGCAAGGCCTGCGAAATTGGCGCGCGCTATGTCGAGCTGGTCAATGCCGGAAAATATGCCGAAGTGGCTGCGCTCTATGCCGACGATGCAACTTTCCTTGAGCCGATGCGGCCCAATCTGCATGGCCGCAAGCAGATCGACGAATTCTACACCAAGCGCATCGGCGCGATGGCACCACAGGTCATGGCAGTGTCCTGGTTTGGCAATGAAACCGAATGTCTTGTCGATCTCGCGCTGCAGACCAAGATTGATGGTGCTGACCGCTGGGTGCTGGTCTCGGTCGACCATTTCATCGTTGGCGCGGACGGCAAGATCAAGAGCATGACCGCCTTCGCCCGGCCGCAGCGCGGCGAGTGATCGCAAGAGGGCGCTTTCCTACACGCTCCCATTGTGGCTTGTGTTGATGGATGATTTGGTCAGCCCCGGACGTTCACGCGCGATCCTCTTTTTGTAACGTTTCGAGTCGCCCCGGATCGATTAGACTGTCCTTCGCGGCCATGCATGCTGCGCGTCATTTGGGGTGTCCGGTAGCCCGAAAAGCCCTCGCTCGCCGTGTCACCATACGCCAGATTTGGCTTGATTATAGATATATATCAATGGGGTATTTGGGTAGGGATAAGGAGACACCGTGTCTCCTTTGTCGCCTTATTCCAACTGCGCGTCGGAGAATCCGGGCATCGCAAGCGTGCAAGACATGGTGGGAATCAGGATGCCTCCAGCTCGATCAGCTCGAACACCAGCCCGTCAAAGCCGTAGCAATAATTCGCCGATAGCGGCGAGCCGGTTGGATTGTGTTGCACCGGGTTGGCGGGCTCGAAGCCATGTTCGCGCATGCGTTCGGTCATGCCTTCGATATTCTCGACCTGCAGCGCAATGTGGAGGTGGCCGGGGTCGCATGGGCGGTGATTATTGGCCTGCTGGCCGACCGGCTGGACATATTGCAGCAGCTCGAAATTCTTGCCGTGAAGCGTCGCCAAGCAAATCCGGTTCTGGACCCCGTCGATGCCGACGATCTTGGCGATCTTGGGATCGTCATAGAGATAGTCCGGAGTCACTTCGGCGCCAAGCGCTTCGAAGAAACGCCTTGCCTGCGCCATGTCGGACACGCTCACGCCGATATGGTCCACATCGATTACCTTGCCGCCAGCCATGCTTTTCGTCTCCTCGCTCAGTCGATCGCGAAAACCGGCACATTATCCTCGCCGCTGCTATTCCAACGCAGCGTCAACGCCGCGCCGATTGCAAGCGAGGTGAGCGGAGTATCGACGATTGCAGCCACGATCCTGACGCCGCCCGCTTCGGGAAATTCGACCAGGCTCGGCGCGATCACTTTCATTTCACCACCGGCGGCGGGCTGGCGCACGACGGTGTAACTGTAGAGTATCGCCGGGCCAGCGGGCACCCACTCCACTTGCTGGGAGCGGCAGCTGGGGCAGAACGGTCCGGGCGGCCAGCGATAGGTTTCGCAAGACGCGCAGCGCGGCAGAGTCAGTTCGCCGAGCGCGGTGGCTTGCCAGAACGGCTCGGTCCACTGGTCCTTGGGGATGCCGATCTCGGCGACGTCGGGGGCGCTGGTGATATCGGCCATCATGACACTCCCAATATCGCGCCGCTCATCGGGATCGGGGCAGGGCCGCCGGTGACAAGCGCCAGTTTTGCGTCGGGGACCTGGTTGATCGCGGTGCCGCGCAATTGCTCCACCGCCTCGCGGATCTGGGTCATGCCGATGACGTAGCATTCGGAAAGCTGGCCGCCATGAGGGTTGACCGGGATCGCACCACCCGGGCGAATAGCTCCGCCCTCGACAAAGGGTCCGCCTTCGCCGCGCTTACAAAAACCGTAATCTTCCAATTGCATGATAACCAAAGGTGAGAAGTGGTCGTAGAACAGGGCGACATCGATATCATCAGGCGAAATGCCCGCCTGACCATACAACCGCTCGGCGATGGAGGCAGCACCTGCCGACGCAAAGACGTCATCGGGCATGTTCAGCCAGAAGAAGGCGCGGCCCCAATCGCGGCTGCCGCCATGGGCTGCAGCGACGATGTTGACAGGCCTTTGCCTCATGTCGGCAGCGCGTTCGCTGCTGGTGACGAGAAAGGCGAGCGCGGCATCGCTCTCAATACAGAAATCATAGCGGCTCAACGGATTGGCGAGCAGCGGCGCCGCGAAATACTCATCGAGCGTGATCAGCCGCTTGCGGATCGCCTCGGGCCGGGTCTGGGCATATTCGCGCGAGGCCATCACCACCTCGGCAAAGGCTTCGCGCCGCGTGCCATATTTGTGCATGTGGCGCTGGGCGACGAGCGCCAGCGACTGGCCGGGGCCGACCAGCCCTGCGGTCAACGAGAGAATTCCCTGCGGGGTCGTCGCCAGCCCGGCAAGCGAGGTGCCATAGCGGCTGTCGATCTGCTGGCAGGCTCCGATGCATACGACATTCTTCGCGCGTCCGGTTTCCACCGCCATGGCGGCAAGGTCGAGCACCCCGGCAGAACCGCCACCGACTCCGCCGACCACAGCGCAAAAGGTCAATTCGGGAATGCCGAGTTGCTCGACGATCAGCGCGGCATCGAAACCGTAGGAGTAGAACACCAGCCCGTCGATATCGGTGACGGCGATCCCGGCATCCTCGGCAGCGGCCATCACCGCCTTGCCGATCAGTTCGAAGATGGTTTGCGGTGCTGACTCGCCGCGGAAATAATAAGGTGTCGACCCGACCCCGGCGACAGCGGCTTTCGTCACGCTGCCTCTCCCATGGCAGAAAATTCCTTCTCGTGGTCAATTGCTTCGAGTGGTTCTTTGCCACTCATAGAGAAGTCGCGCTTGTCGAACAGCGGCTCGGAGTCGTGGATTTGCGGTTCCTGGTAATTGTAACAGACGCCCATTCGGAACTCGCCCATTTCGCCCGCCTTCTTGCCGAATGGCGGATCATAGACGCGCGCCGGGGCGATAAAGATTGCGCGGCGCAAGAGGGTTGCCCACTCGGCCTCTTCCGGCGGGAATTCATGCTTCCATCGGGACACGCGTTTCATGTCGCGTCCGGCAAAGCGTTCCGGCGCCTCGATCATCGTGCCGTCGAGCTGCCAGTGCATCTTTTCGACGCCGTTGACGCTGAGCGTGCCGGATGTGAGCCCGCCGCCGAGATCTGTCGCACCGACCCGGTCGGCGACTTGCATGTCGAATGTGGTCGGATCGGAGTCGCCAGCATGGGCCGCGCACAAGATCGCGAGGTCGAACAGATGCGTGCATTGCTGCGACGGATCGCGTGCGGCGACCTCGCTCAGCAATTCGCCGGTCAGCTCCTTTTCGATATGCGTCGCCGCGCCGGGACACATCGACCAGGGCGTACGCACCGGTGTGGCATGCACCGACGTGATCCGCCCGCCTTCTTGGTCGAGGCGAATGCGAAAGCTGTGCATGTCGTCTTCCAGTGCGCCGCCGATCCACCCCGGTCCGGGCTGGAGCACGATGCGTCGCCACAGGCCGGGTGGGTAAGCAGGGTATGAGGATTCGCCTTGCGTCATTCGCTTGCCGCCCGTCCCTTGTAGCTCATCCGCCATTCGGGGGGGAAGCGGCTGTCATTATCCTTGACCGCCCGGCCAAGGCCCTTTTCGAATGTCTCGGCATCGACCGCGATGCCTTCGCCTTCCTCCTTGACCAGCGGCAGCATGCCTTCGAGCCAGCCGGACAGGATCGAGCCCATATATTCGCCCTGCTGCTGCTTGAAGACTTCGAAAAAGGTCTTTTGCATGACAACGGTGTCGGTCGGGCGGTTGCGCGCGCAGGCTGTGGCGTATTTCATCGTCGTCGCTTCAAGCTCATCGCGTGGGACGACCTTGTTGACGAAGGAGCAGTCCTTCATTTCCTGTGCGGTAAACGGCCTTCCGGTGAAGACCATTTCCATGAAATTGCGGATGCCCATCATCGTCGCCCATTGCCATTGCCGGGCGGCCCAGCCGACATAGCGGAATGCCGAATGGCCGAACAATGCCTCGTCGGAAGAGATCACGATATCGGCGTCGGCGCATTGGTAGAAATGCCAGCCGTAGCAATAGCCCTTGCACTCAATGATGCTGATCTTCTTGAAGTCCTGCAGACTCCTGAGGCCAAAGCGGGCATCGGCATAGAGATTGGTGACATTGGCGATGTAGCGATAGGAATCGCGCGGCGGATAGGTGACGTCCTCGTCCTCGCCGATGCGGAATTCGGGCAGGCAGGAATAGTCAGGATCGTCATTGAACATGCCGGCCATTTCCGGAAGGTCCGCGCCGCTGCCGAAATGTTCGCCAACGCCGCGAATGATCAGCACCTTGACGTCGTCATCGACATTGGCGCGCAGCACCAGATCGGCAAAACGCTGGCGCGCTGCGATGGTTGGCGCGTTGAGGAAGCCCGGGCGATTGAGCGTGATCGTTGCGATCTTGGTGGCTGGGTCCTTTTCGTAGAGGACGATTTCTTCGGCTGGGGGGACCGGCGCCTTGTCGCTGTCTGCTTCACTCATTCACTGGTTTCCTTCTCGCTGGTCCTGGCTGCGATGAGATCGCCGAGTTCGTGCAGCTTGAGCTTGCCGGTTGGGGTGCGCGGGATTTCGGGTTCGTCGATGAAGACGATGCGGCGGGGGATCTTGTAGCTCGATATTTCGTCGCGCAGTGCAGCGCGCAGCGCTTTTTCGCTGGGCGTTGCTCCCTTTGCCGAAACCACGGCGGCCGCGACGATCTGGCCAAATTCGTCATGCGGTAGCCCAGCGACGACAGCGACCTCGACGTCAGCTAGGGTGTTCAGCGCTGCCTCAACCTCCAGCCGCGAGACATTGGCCGAGCGGGTCTTGATCATGTCATTACGGCGAGCGACGAAATAAAGGTAATCGTCCTCGTCGATGCGGCACAGATCGCCGGTGGGGTAAAAGCCATCTGGCGTAAAGACGTCAGAGCGGCGCTTCTTGTAAAATCCCTTCATCAGCCCGCCGCCGCGCAATTGCAGCTCGCCTATTTCGCCAGCGTGCAGTTCTTCGCTGCTATCGGGATCAACGATGCGGCGTTCATAGCCACCGACCGACCTTCCGCAGCACCATTTCTTGCCGTCCGGCATGCGGTAGTCGAGCTGCTCGGCGCTATGCGGCGCGAAGCTCTCGCTCATGCCGAGCATGCCGGACTGCTCTTCCATCGGGATCGATTTGCCTTGTGTATCGCGGAACAGCTGGAATCCGATGATGGCGTCGACATCGATACCGCGCTCGCGAGCCAGTTCGCCGAGCCGCGCAAGCCCATCGCCCCAGCCGTTGAGGCGGTTGACCTTGAGCGTTTCCAGCGTCTCGGCGACATCTTCGAGATCGGGCGATGGCGGATAGACCAGCGTCGCACCCTGGGTGAGCACCTGGAACAGCATCGCCATGCCGCCCAGCCAGAACGCCGGCAGCATTGGTAGCATGCGGTCGTCCGGCTTGATCAGGAACAGCTTGGCGAGGTGAGGTGAGTGTCGGCAGGCGTTCCAGTGCGAATGGACCACCGCCTTGGGTAGAGCCGTGCTGCCCGAAGTATAAACGATGATCGCATCCTCGCCGGGCGCAACTTGGTTTTCAATCGCCGCGAGCATGGCGGCATCGGGCGCGCCTGGACTATCGGCCAGGGCGAGCAAGTCCTCATGGGCACCCGCCCAGCCAAGCCCTTCGGCATCGTCGATCCACACCGCGCGCAGGAACGGGGCATCCGCAATTCGCAGCGTACCGGGCTTGGCATTGGCGATCTCAGGGAAAGCGGTTTCCAGCTTCTCGCCATAATCGTGATTGAGAAAGCGCCGGGCAGCGATGAGGAACTGCACATCGGAGTGCCGCAGCATATGGGCGAGCTCCCTGGCCGAGCACAGAGTGCTGACGAAAGTGACCAGCGCGCCAATTCTGAGGCCGGCCAGGAAAGCGGTGACCCAGAAAATTCCGTCCGGAGCGAGCAGCGCCAGGCGGGTGCCCTTGCCAGCCCCGGCGGCGAGCAGGGCACGGGCCATCACCGCGCTGCGGCGGTCAAGCTCGTCATAGCTGATGGTCTCATCAAGCGTGGCGATGGCATCATGATTGCCGCGCCGGGCGACCAGGTCGGCCAGCAGTGCCGGAACTGTCGATGGTGGCTCGGCCATACTCATTGCATCTTCCCCAATCGTGTCCCTCATGCCGATAGTGCTGGCCCGGGTCCACTGGCTTTGACTGGTCGATTGCCGCTCCAGCCTATCGCGCCTGCCATGCCGACACTGGAAGACTGCGCCGGATCATGCAACACAAGGCTGAAGACCCAGCCGTCGCCGCCATCAGGCGAGGGTTAGGGATTTGAGAGAGGAACGTGAAAACATGAGTGAGACCGAGGTAGCTTTCGTCACCGGCGCAAGTTCGGGAATCGGGCGCGCAACGGCCAAGGCCTTTGCCGAGGCTGGCTATTCAACGGCCATCATCGATCTGAACGAGGCGGGCGGAAATGAAACCGAACAGATCATCAAACAGGCGGGCGGCGAGGCCTTTTTCGTCAAATGCAACACTGCTGATGACGATTCGGTGCGCAATGCGGTTGAAGAGACGGTCAAGCGCTATGGCCGGCTTGATGCGGCGTTCAATGCGGCGGGAATCGATGGCGTGACCGGCACAATGACGGGCGATACCGCAGTCGAGGATTGGCGGCGGGTGATCGATGTCAATCTCAACGGCGTGTGGCACTGCATGCGCCACCAGATCCAGCAGATGCTCAAGAATGGCGGCGGTGCCATCGTCAATTGCTCCTCCACCGCAGGTCTTCGCGGAGCGGCTTATTTCGGGGCCTATTGCGCCGCGAAGCACGGAGTCGTCGGTATGACCAAAGCGGCTGGCATCGAATATGCAAGGCAGGGCGTGCGGATCAATGCGGTCTGTCCGGGCATGATTGAAACGCCGATGACCAGCTCCGAAGATATGAAGGAGATCATCGAGCAAATGGCAGAGGCCAGCCCGATCGGTCGGCGCGGCCAGCCCGAAGAGATCGCAGGGGCCGTGCTCTATCTGTGCTCCGAAGGGGCAAGCTTTGTACATGGCCAGGCAATCGCCGTGGACGCTGCGCTCACCAGCCGTTGAGGTAATGGCAGGAGGATATTGGCGATGACAGACCTGCGCTTTGATGGACGGACCGCGATCGTCACAGGCTCGGGCGGCAATCCCAGCCTGGGCCGCGCCCATGCCATGTTGCTGGCGAGCAGGGGCGCGCAAGTGGTCGTCAACGATATCGGCAGCGATCCGGAAATGCGCAATTACCCCGGCACCGCCTCAGCCGAGACAGTAGCCGATGAAATCCGCGCGGCGGGCGGCAGAGCTGTGGCCGACACCAATTCGGTTGCGACGCCTGAGGGCGGACAGGCGATCATCAGCACCGCACTCGATGCCTTCGGCAGCGTCGATATCCTGGTCAATAACGCCGCGATATCGGTGGGTGCTCCGTTTGAGGTGATGACTCCTCACGATTTTCAGCGCCATATCGACGTCAACCTGATGGGTGCGGTGTGGTGCTGCCAGGCTGCCTGGCCGCACATGCAGGCCAAGGGCTACGGTCGTATCGTCAACACCACGTCGAGTTCGATGACGGGCTTTGCTGACCATGCTGCCTATGCCACCAGCAAGGGCGCGCTGTGGTCGCTGACGCGTTGCCTTGCCGCAGAAGGAGCACCGCAGGGCATCAAGGTCAATGCGATCAGCCCGGGCGCCTTCACCCGGATGGCTTGCGCGACCCTGGAAGACGATTCGCCCTTGTTGCAGCATTCCAAAGCGAAACTGCCCGCAGAGCTGTCATCCCCTGCGGTGGCTTATCTCAGCCATGAGGATTGCCCGGTGAATGGTGAGTGCATCGATTCGGTCGGCGGAGTAGTCCAACGCACCTATATGAGCAGAACGACAGGCTTCACCGAGACCGCGCTCACCATCGAAACCGTGGCCGAGCGTTGGGACGAGGTGATGGATCAGGTTGGTGCTGAAACCATCGGCATCGGCGACATGGACACATCGGAATGGAAGATCAGGCCCTATGAGGCGGCGAGGTAGCAGCGATGACGACACTTGAAACCATGGATCTGACCGGCGAGGAAACTCGGCTTGATCCCGTGATCCGCAACAATCCGTTCCCGTTCTATCGGAGCCTGCGTGCGCAAGACCCCGTCTATTACGATCCCGGCCTCGATCTCTATCTGGTGACGCGATATCAGGATGCGGTCACGGTGCTGCATGACGATATCAACTTCTCGCTCGAACACGGCTATCAGGATCGCTACGCCAACGGCCATATCGAGGAATTCGCAGAAATCATGGAGCGTGACGGTGGCGGCTTCATCCGCGATCTCACGCTTGACCCGCCGGCCCATACGAGGCTGCGCCGCCTGACCGAAAAGGCCTTCACCGCGCACAGGGTGAAGGACCTTGAACCCCGCATCCGCCAGATCGTCGTCGACCTTGTCGAAGGGGTTGCCGAGCGCGGCGAGTGTGACGGTGTCGCCGATATTGGCGGTCCGCTTACGGCCCGGATCATCTCCGAGCAGCTCGGCTTCGATTGGTCCGAGGTAGGCACCGAGCAAGTCGCGATCTGGACCAAGGCCGTGCTCGATCAGATCGGCCGGATGCAGACGCGCGAGGACATGCTGGAGAACGCGCAGGTCATGTGCGGGCTGCAGAAATACATCACCCGCTATATCGAGGCGCGCGAGAAGGAACCGCGCGAGGACATGATATCTGACATCGTCCACGCGGAATTGCAGGATGCGGAAAACCCGAAGCTCTCACGATACGAACAGATCTCGACGATCCGCGGGTTCCTGATCGCGGGCAACGACACTACCGCGACGGCGATCACCAACCTGCTGCTTGTTCTGGCGACCCAGCCCGGCCTGTTGGACGAGCTCTTTCCGCAGGTCGATAACGAGCGGGTGATGATGCGCTTCGTTGAGGAAAACCTCAGACTGATGCCGCCCGTCCACGGGCTCTTCCGCACAGCGATGAAGGATGTCGATGTCGGCGGGACGCTGGTCCCGGCAGAATCGCAGGTCTGCATCATGTATGCCTCGGCCAATGATGACGATTCTAAATTTCCCGATCCGCGCAAGCTCGATATTGAGCGGCCCAATGTCGGTGCGAGCCTGACATTCGGATCAGGCATCCACAAATGCGTCGGAATTTCGCTGGCGCGCATGGAGATCAAGGTCGCGGCGCAGGAGATCATCCGCAGGCTCGAAAATATCCGCCTGACCGTTCCGCTTGAACAGCTGATCTACCAGCCGACCATGGCCAGCCAGACGCTCGAAAGTCTGCCGCTGACTTTTACGCGGCGGCAAGTCTAGACGCAGTTTGTTTCGTATTGTTGGTTCGTCAAGTCCGTTTTCGCAGGAATGACGATGTCCGGGTGCACAGGGCAGGCCGGCTCCGGGGATCAAGTCTCCCGGAGCCGAACCAACCTATTTATGCGAGCCGAACTTGACGATCACATCGACGCCCCATGTGCGCGCTTCCTGGTAGGAATTGGTGTAGAGGATATTGCCGAAGGGGAATGGGAACATCGGCTTTCTGACGTTGGTGAGATTCTTGCCCCACAAGCCGATCTCCGCACTGGCCCCGCCGATTTCTACATCGCGCAGAGCGATACGCCCGTTCAGGATCCAGCGCGGCGGAGTGAATTCATAGGGTGCGAATGCCGGGATATTGGTGGGTGTGCCGGCAACGCCGATATTGGCATCAGAGATGGCGCGGAACTTGCCCTGGTAGTTCGCATCGATACGAAACAGCATGGTCGCATCGCCGAACAGCGGCTGGGTCACGTATTGTGCATTGATATTTCCGACCCAAGCCGGAATTCCGCCATGTTTGTAGTTCTGTTGGGCCTGAATGAAAAACTGGAACGGAGCAGTAAGCTTGTGGTTGGTGTAGCCAAGATTGCCGCTGATCGTCAGCCCATCGGTCGGGCGGGCGACCATCTCGAATTCCAAACCCCAGGTCTTGAGCGGGCCGTTGTCGATAACCACGACGCTGAGTTCTGGAAAGCCGACAGTAGTGCCGCTTTGAGCGGCCTGGCTGTGTTTGTACTCGGCCCACCAGGCGGTGAAGTTCAGGCGCAACCGACGGTCCAGCCATTCCGACTTGATGCCGGCTTCCGCAGCCATGACGGTTTCGGGCGCGAACGTCAGCGCGCCCACTGCGCCGCCTGAAAGGAAGGCCGTCGAGAATTTGCCGTAAAGCAGGACGTCGTCATTGGGCTTGTAATTCAGGCCGAGCGAGAAGGTTGGTTTGGTTTTCTTGAACCGCCATGGGAATATGTTGGTACCGGTGATTGTGCCGGTCATTCTGTCTCCGGTCAGCACGCCGCCGGTTTCCAGCGATCCGACCTTCTTGTCCTGGGTAATGCGCCCGCCTGCAATGAGGCTGAGCTTGGGTGTTAGCTGAAATTCGGCCTGCACATAGGCGGCAAGCGAATCCAAGGTTGAGATCGAATCCTGGACATTGCCAAGGGGCAGCAATTCGGGAACCGGACCGAATGCGAAGTTGGATCGAAAACCGGGCAGGCCACTCGATGTTTCATAAGAATGGAAATACATCGCGCCGACCGTCAGGTTAAGCCAATCGTTGGAATAATTCAGCTGGAGTTCGTTGCTCCACTGCTTTGAACGTCCGTAGGAATTGCCTTCATATCCGGCAAAAAAGCTGCCGACCTGCTGGCCGAATACGCCGGCAAAGGCACCGATCGTGCCTCCTACCAGCGCGGCGTTTGCCGGATCAGCAACATTGACACCCTGCCCGGCGAGAAAGCCAATTGCCGCAAATTGCGCATAGGGCAGCACGGCTCCGGGCGTAAGCTCAAGCCCGCTCAGACCCACAATTGTGGTGGGACCAAAGACGCTTGCCTTGCGGTAGGAGAAAATGTTCTTGATGGAGATATCGTCGGTGGCGTCCCACTCCATCGTCAGATTGTGGCCCTGAGCCTTGAGGAATGCCTCCTGGGTCCAGGCGTTGTTGAACGCGTCAGGGCGCCTGTCACCCGGATTGAGCGTCACCTGGCCAAAGCGCCCGCCGCCCGCAGGCTGGGCGGCGAGGACGGCGAGCAACATGCCGCCGACAAAATCATTGGGATTGATGGCCGTTACCGTTCGCACTTCCGGTGTGCTCGTCCCGTCAGACATGTCAAACTTGTAGGTCGCCCGGAAATTGCTTGTGGGTTCGAACTTCAACGAAGCGAAAATGCTCTCGAAATTCTTGCTGCGGAGCCATTTGGGCGAGGCTGTCCTGCCGACATTGGTGAACGGGTTGGTGCGGTCGAATGTCGTGCCGGCGCCA
>JAQWKP010000377.1 GCA_029247785.1 Novosphingobium sp. | reverse complement strand
TATCCGCACTCGCACTCTCAAATCCGGGCAATTCGCTATATTGCTCAAGCCCGATCACTTCGTTGATAACGAAGCTCGCATCGCGGGATGGCGCCTTATAAGTCGGCATTGTGCTGTTTGCTCCTGTTGCGGCCTCGCCTGAGACGTCGGTTTAACCGATAATTCTCTCAAGGCCCTCGCCGTCAAGCTTTCGATAAAAGCAGCTGGATTCACCGGTGTGGCAGGCTGGACCATCGGGCCGCACCAACAAAACCAGCGCATCCTGATCGCAATCGACGCGGATTTCCTCGACATGCAGGAAATGGCCAGAGGTTTCCCCCTTCATCCACAGCCGGCCTCGAGACCGCGAATGAAAATGGGCCAGGCCAGTCTCGCGGGTCTTGGCCAGGGCCGCTTCGTCCATGAAGGCGACCATCAGCACGTCTTTTGAGACAGAATCGACCGCGATTGCGGTGAGCAGACCCTGAGAATCGAAGCGAGGCAGAAATGCCGTGCCCTGCTCGCGTTGGGCCCTTGAGGAGCTGGTCATGGCTCAAATGGTCCTTGAATGGGGTGAAATGCCGAGAATTGTTGCAGGATAACCACAGCTGTAGACCAAAATCCATCAAGCCGCGCAATTAGCCTTTTCAAATGCTCAAATTAGAGGAAACAGGCGAGCAGCAGTTTCGTAGCTGCAACTCAGAACGTTGAGTGCTTGCTTAAAGGCGCCATGGTTCAGGGTCGGGTCCAGTTTCCAGATTGTTGGAATCGGGTCAAAGAAATGAGGGATTGAGCCAGGCCACCGCAGGGGCGTCGCTTAACTGTTTCGTACAGGGCTCTTCAAGTTTCGTCACGAGGACGCCCGGAGCATTGCTCCGGGCGTTTTCGTTTGGGGCTTTCAAAGCGCCTCATCGAGGACCCGGGCAAAACAGACGAGTTTCACTTCGCTCGCGCCAGCCCGCTTGAGCGCGGCAATACACGTGTCGCTGGTCGCGCCGCTGGTCATGACATCATCGACGAGGAGAATGCGCGCGTCCTGCACATTGGCAGATCGGCGAGGATTGATGCCAATCGCCCCTGCCAGCGCCCGTGTCCTGGCCTTCGCACCCAATCCGCCGAGTACCGGAGTCGACTTGTGGCGAAGCAGCGCATCGACGGTCAGCGTAGACCCTGTCTGACGCGCAACTTCCCTTGCGAGAACCGCGGCCTGGTTGAAACCGCGCCGCCACAGCCGCCAGCGATGGAGCGGGACAGGAATGACAACCCAGTCCTCTTCGGCCAGATCAAGCTTCGCTGTCATGAGGCGCGCCATCATCGGCGCCAGCGCGATCCTATTGCTGTGCTTGAACGCGAGTACAAGCCGGCGCGAGGAGTCGTTATACAATGTTGCAGCAACTATGCCGTCGTGACGCGGCGGATGGGCCAGACATGGCGCGCAGATCGCACCATCAAGGATACCGTCGCCGAACGGACGGCCGCAGCTCTCGCAAGCGGGCTCGCCGGGTATAACCAAATCGCTCCAGCATGAGGCGCATAGTCCAGTTTGTGCCGAAATACCTTGCCCGCACAGCGGACAGCGCGGCGGAAACACAAGGTCGACAACGGGTGCGAGAGCTTCGGCAAGCGCCATTCCCCGATCCTAGTCGCTGCTGCCTTCAGGGCAAGGCCTTGCGCGGCCCCTGCAAGCGCGGCAGGAGGCGCCATGCCCGCCAAAGCCCCACCGATGATCTTCGCGCCAAAACGCTGGATTGCGGCGCGTCGTAGGATGCGAGCGCTTCAGGCCAGGCCGGATGCACCGCGCTATCTCATCAACGACATGATTGAGGATGTGATCGAACGCGCCGGCTTCCTGCGCGTCGAGTTCCGGCGTGGCCTCATCATCGGCGACTGGGGCTATGACGGTTTCGAAAGACTCGCCGAGATCGGAAGGCAAGATTGCACCCTTGACCATGCTGATCCACTCGAAGGCTTCAATGAGGAACAGCCGTTCGACGACAGCGACCGCGAGCTTGTCCTCAGTCTCGGCACGCTCGACACGGTCAACGATCTCCCCGGCGCCTTGATCCATATCCACAATGCGCTTGCCCCCGGCGGCTTGATGATCGCCAGTTTCCTTGGCTCCGGCAGCCTACCGGTACTGCGAGAGGCGATGCTTGTGGCCGATGGCGACAGGCCCGCGCCCCGTATTCACCCCCAAGTCGATGTCAGGGCCGGCGGACAGCTATTGCAACGCGCTGGCTTTGCCGATCCGGTGGTCGATTCGCGCTCCCTCGACGTCAGCTTCCGCTCGCTTGATGGCTTGGTCGCCGACCTGCGTGCCCAGGGCCTCTCCAATGTGCTGGCCGACCCCGGCCCACCTCTTGGCAAGGCCGCGCTGGAGCGCGCCCGCGCCGCATTCTACGCAGCAGGAGAAAACGGGCGCACGGTCGAGCGCTTTGAAATCCTTACCCTGAGTGGCTGGAAGCGCTGAACGTCATGCCTCGGCCAGCGCCGCCTGTGCTGCGGCCAGGCGCGCGATCGGTACGCGGAAAGGCGAGGCGCTGACATAGTCCAGCCCGACTTGCTCGCAGAACACGATGCTCGCCGGATCGCCGCCATGTTCGCCGCAAATGCCGACTTTCAGCTCAGGCCGGCTCGCTTTGCCGCGTTCGGTGCCGATAGCAATCAACTGGCCGACGCCTTCGATATCCAGCGTCACGAACGGATCGCGCGGAAACACCCCCTGCTCGACGTAAGTACCGAGAAACTTGCTTGAATCGTCGCGTGACAAGCCAAGCGTAGTCTGCGTCAAATCATTGGTACCAAAGGAGAAGAAGCTCGCCTGCTTCGCCAGCTCCCCAGCCAACAATGCTGCACGCGGCAGCTCGATCATCGTGCCAACCCGATATTCGAGCGCCTGGCCCTTTTCAGCAAGAACATCCTGCGCAGTCCGGTCAATCAGCGACCGGATTATCTCGAATTCGCGGGTCGTGGCGACAAGCGGGACCATGATTTCCGGCAAGATCGATTCGCCACTCTGCCCCGCCACATCGCAGGCAGCCTCGAATATGGCGCGCACCTGCATCTCGTAAATTTCCGGGAATGTTATGCCGATCCGGCAGCCCCGATGACCAAGCATCGGATTGAATTCATGCAGTTCCTCGGCCCGTCGGCGCAGGGTTTCAACGCCGACGCCGATTACATCGGCAAGCTGGACGAATTCGGCATCGGCTCGTGGCAGGAATTCGTGGAGCGGCGGATCGAGCAGGCGGATCGTCACCGGCAGTCCAGCCATCACCTCGAATATCGCGTGAAAATCGGATCGCTGTTCCGGCAGCAGCCTGGCCAGCGCCGCCCGCCGTCCGGCCTCATCCTCGGCCAAGATCATCGCGCGCACTGCACTGATCCGGGCGGCATTGAAGAACATGTGCTCCGTCCGGCAAAGCCCGATCCCGTCCGCCCCGAAGCGTCGCGCCATCTGGCAATCCTCGGGCGTTTCGGCATTGGTACGGACCGCCATGCCACGATATTTGTCGGACCAGGCCATCAGCGTGCCAAAATCGCCTGACAGCTCCGGTTCGACGCTCGCCACCTCTCCAGCCATGATCTCGCCTGATGCACCGTCGAGGGTGATTACGTCGCCCTCGGCAAATTCGCGTCCTCCGAACCGCATGGTACGGGTCGCCAGGTCAATCGTCAGCCCTCCCGCGCCGGAAACGCAAGGCCGGCCCATGCCGCGTGCTACCACTGCAGCGTGGCTGGTCATTCCGCCCCGCGCGGTGAGAATACCCTTGGCGGCATGCATGCCGTGAATGTCCTCAGGGCTGGTCTCAACCCGCACCAGGATCACCGCTTCGCCCAGTTCCGCACGATTTTCGGCGGTCTCGGCATCGAGCACGATCACTCCCGAGGCAGCGCCGGGAGAGGCAGGCAGGCCTCGCCCGATCAGGTCACGCGGGGCTGCTGGATCAAGCGTAGGATGAAGCAACTGATCAAGTGCCATCGGGTCAACCCGCAACACAGCGGCTTTCTCGTCAATCAGCCCCTCGTCGACCATATCGACCGCCATTTTCAGCGACGCCTTGGCTGTGCGCTTGCCGGCGCGGGTCTGCAGCATCCACAATTTGCCACGTTCGACGGTAAATTCGATGTCCTGCATGTCGCAATAATGCGCTTCGAGCCGCGCGAAGTTGTCGGCCAGCTGGGCATAGGCCTCAGGTATCGCCTGTTCCATTGACGGCTGCTTCGTTCCAGCGGCTTCGCGCGCCGCCTCGGTGAGATATTGCGGCGTTCGGATTCCGGCGACCACGTCCTCGCCCTGGGCATTGACCAGCCATTCGCCGAAATAGGCCTTTTCCCCGGTGGAAGGATCGCGCGTGAAGGCAACGCCCGTTGCCGAAGTCTCACCCATATTGCCGAACACCATCGCCTGGACGTTGACCGCTGTGCCCCAGTCTCCGGGAATATCGTTGAGGCGACGATAGACGTTCGCGCGGTCCCCATCCCAGCTGTCAAAAACCGCGGCAATCGCGCCCCATAGCTGCTCGTCTACATCCTGCGGGAATGCTGCACCCAGTTCCTCCTCAACGATCCGGCCATAGGCCTTGACCAGCGACTGCCAATGTTCAACCTCAAGCTCAATATCATTGAAGAAACCATTATCTTCCTTGATGATTTCAAGCTCATCCTCAAACAGGTGATGATCGATACCGAGCACCACATCGGAATACATCTGGATGAAGCGGCGATAGGAATCCCAGGCAAAACGCGGGTCTCCCGAAGTTGTCGCCAACCCTTCGACAGTCGCGTCATTTAGGCCGAGATTGAGCACCGTATCCATCATCCCCGGCATCGAGGCCTGAGCCCCCGAACGAACCGAAACCAGCAACGGGTCGGAAGCATCGCCATAGCTCTTGCCAACAATTGACTCGACATGGGCGAGCGCTTCGGCCACCTGACCGCGCAAATCCGTCGAAAACCCGGAATCCTGCGCGAGATATTCCACGCATTCCTCTGTGGTGATGGTGAAGCCGGGTGGCACCGGCAGGCCGATTGCGGCCATTTCGGCCAGACTCGCGCCCTTGCCGCCCAGCAGCGCGGTATCGCTGGCACGCGGGTCATCGTGGCTGACACCGCCCCCGAATGTATAGACCCGCCTGTTCATCAAACTTGTGCCTTTTCTGAAGAGGCAAGGTTACACAAGTTACACCGTGTCACCTTAGGCTACAGCATTTAACCCCTTCAATTTCAACCAATTATATCATATCAGCTAAGCGAGGTGACACGCGAAGGGGGGGCTTATCCCTCAATCTCCGAGAAATCCGCGACATTGTGCACCGCCGTCCGGAACCGGTCTAGAAGGGCGAGCCGGGCGGCGCGCTTGTCCTCATCAGGGTCATTGACCGTGACGTTCTCGAAGAACGCGTCAATCGGCGCGCGCAAGGAGGCCAGGGCGGACATGGCGGCGGCGAAGTTTTCAGCTTCGACAGCAGCGGCCGCCTCGGGCCCGGCGATTGCCAGCGCATCCATCAGCGCCTTCTCTTCGGTTTCGGGCGTGTAGGAAAGCGAAACTTCTGCCTGCCCGCCTTCGAAGTTTTCCTTCTTGAGGATATTGGCCGCGCGCTTGTAGCCGGCGAGCAGATTTGTGCCGTCCTCGGTGCCGATGAAGGCTTGCAGGGCGTGCACACGGGCGAGCAGGCGAACAAGATCGTCCTCGCCGCCGAGGGCGAAGACGGCGTCGATCAGGTCGTGGCGGACCCCGGCTTCGCGCTGCTGGACCTTGAGGCGGTCGATTATGAACTCAACAATTTCTTCTGTAGGATTCTCATAATCGACCCCATCTGCATCATACAATCGCTCCCGATCAATGGCGCCAAAAAGCCGCCTGAGTGGAAGACGAATGTTATTTTCAACGATCAGCCGAATGACACCTAGTCCAGCTCGCCGAAGTGCAAAAGGATCCTTTGAGCCGGTAGGCTTCAGTCCACGCGCGAAGAAGCCGAATAAGGCATCCGCCTTATCAGCAACAGCCAACAAAGTACCGACTTCGCCGCTTGGCAAGTCGTCGTTCAAGCCCGCAGGCTTATAGTGGTCGCGAATGGCTTCGGATATCTCATTTCCGTAGCCTTCAGCGTAATACGCACCCATTACCCCTTGGAGCTCCGGAAACTCTCCGACCATCTCGGTTACAAGGTCAGCTTTCGCAATTTGCGCAGCCTGGCGTAACAGTGGCTGCATTTTCCGCGCCTTTGCCTCAGGCCAACCAATTGCCTCTGGGAGGCGATCAGATGCTACAGTTGCTATTCGATCTACACGCTGCGCCACCGTGCCAAGTTTCTCGTGAAACGTAATCCGCTCCAGACCCTTGGCGTGCTCTTGCAGCGTCTTCTTCCGGTCTTGCTCCCAGAAGAAACGCGCATCGCTCAGCCTTGCGGCGAGGACCTTGCGGTTGCCTGCGACGATCGCTTCACCGCCATCCGCCGCCTCGATATTGGCAGTGCAGACGAAGGCATTCGCAAGTTTGCCACCTTGCTCACAGACAAAATATTTCTGATTTACACGCGCCGTTAGTTGGATAACTTCAGGAGGAACCTCAAGATATTCCTCGTCGAACCTGCCGAGCAAGGGCACTGGCCATTCGGTCAGGCCGGCATTTTCGACCACCAGCCCCTCATCCTCGACCAGCTCCAGCCCAGCAGCCTGTGTGGCCTCGGTCGCACGCGCCCGGATCAGGTCCTGGCGTTCCTCATGATCGACGATGACATGGCAGGCGCGCAGCTTTTCGGCATAGTCATTCGCGCCGCCGATGGTGATTGCGCCGGGATGGTGGAAACGGTGGCCCATGGTCGCATAGGCCGAGCGCACCCCCTCAATTTCGCATTCCACCAAATCGTCACCCAGAATCGCGACAATTCCGGACAATGGACGCACCCAGCGCAGGCTCTCGGTGCTGGACGAGCTTTCGCCCCAGCGCATCGACTTGGGCCACGGAAAGGCGCGGATGATCGCGGGGATTGCTTCCGCCAGAACCTCGGCGACCGACCTGCCCGGCTTTTCGACCACCGCGAACCAGGTTTCCTTGCCCTTGATCTCGCGAACCTCGAGCTGGTCACGGGTCAGCCCCACCTTACGCATGAAGCCTTCAAGCGCCTGATCGGGCGCGCTAGTGGCAGGGCCCTTGGTCTCTTCCCGCACTGCTTCAGTCGCAAGTGGCAGGTTCTTCGCAACCAGCGCAAGGCGGCGCGGCGTCGACCATATGGTGATGGCCTCTGTCTCGACTCCCGCATCCTTTATCTGTTGGCGGAACAGTTTCTCCAGGTCGCGGCGAGCGCCGGCCTGCATCCGCGCGGGAATCTCCTCACAGCGTAGTTCGAGAAGGAAATCGCTCACGCCGACCACCCTTCATATTCCACGGTCCAGCGCTCGGCATTATTGGCGATCCAGGCTTCGCAGCTGCCCTTGGCTAGGTCGCGGACGCGGCCGATGTAGCTGGCGCGCTCCTGCACGCTGATCACGCCGCGCGCCTGCAGCAGGTTGAACACATGGCTGGCCTCGATCACCTGGTCATAGGCGGCGAGCGGGATATCCGCCTCGATGCAGCGCATGCATTCGCGTTCCGCGTTCTCGAACCCGACCATCAGCTCATCGGTGTCGGCAATCTCGAAGTTGTATTTCGACAGCTGCTGCTCATTGGCGAGGAAGACATCGCCATAGGACGTGCCGGCATCGTTGAATTTGAGATCATAGACCCGGTCGACGCCCTGAATATACATGGCGAGCCGCTCAAGCCCATAGGTCAGTTCGCCCGCCACCGGTTTGCAATCGAAACCACCAACCTGTTGGAAATAAGTGAATTGTGTGACTTCCATACCGTCGCACCACACTTCCCAGCCCAGTCCCCATGCGCCTAGAGTCGGGCTTTCCCAATCGTCTTCAACGAAGCGAATGTCATGGGCCAGCGGGTCGATGCCGATGGCGGTCAGGCTTTCAAGATAGAGTTCCTGCAAATCCGGCGGATTGGGCTTCAGGATCACCTGATACTGGTAAAAATGCTGCAGCCGGTTGGGGTTCTCGCCATAGCGCCCGTCAGTCGGGCGGCGCGAGGGCTGGACATAGGCGGCATTCCACGGTTCCGGGCCCAGTGCGCGCAGGGTGGTTGCCGGGTGAAATGTACCTGCGCCCATGCGCATGTCATAGGGCTGGAGGATCACGCAGCCCTTCGCGCTCCAAAAGCTGTGAAGCGTGAGAATCATGTCCTGAAAACTGAGTGGGTTTGCCGTGTCCGCCATGGCTCGCGGCTTTGGCGGATGGGCCTTGCAGGGTCAATAAGCCAGGCTCTGCTGGCCGTGGAAGAAGGCCCGGCCAGATTCATTAATCGACGGGTTAGATTGGGCGGCTATAAGCGCCGACATGAAAATGACGTCACGCTTGTGCACCCTTGCCTTCGCCGCCCTCGCCGCATGCCAGTCACCCGCCGATGGCAAGGTGGTTCAAACAGTAGAATCACCGGAACCACCGACAGTTGCCGAGCAGCCCCAAATTGACAAAGTCGAGTACGGTCTACCTGACAAACCTGCCACAGTAGCAGTTACGAAAGTCGATCCCGCTCAGCTCGTCAAGCCTAACAAGGTCGAAGCATCGAAAAGCAACCCAACGCGAGTTGCCCACCCTGCTTTGTGGAAAGTCGCAGATGAAGATACGACGATCTATATCTTCGGCACCGTCCACATTCTCCCCAAAGGGATCGACTGGTTCAACGGCGAGGTCGCACGGGCGGCAAATTCCTCGCAGCTCCTGGTCACCGAAATTACAGGGGGCGATCCGTTGACGATGCAGGCGCTGGTGATGGACAAGGCAATGCTGACCGATGGCAAGACCCTACGCAGCCTGCTCTCTGATGAGCAGCGCGCGTCCTATGAGGCGGCGCTGACCGCGCTACGCGTGCCTCACGCGGCGTTCGATCCATTTGAACCCTGGTATGCCTCGGTCGGCCTGTCGACACTGCCGCTGATGCGGGAAGGATATGCTGGCGAGAACGGTGTCGAAAAGCTGCTGGAGACCTGGGCAAGCGAACGCGACATACCACAGGAGGGCCTTGAAACTGCAGAATATCAGCTCAGTCTGTTCGACAGTTTGCCATTGGAAGTGCAGAAAAATTACCTGAGCCAGATCGTCTCGGAGCTGCCCAATATAAAGACCCAGCTTGCCGCGATGATCGAGGCGTGGAAGTCCGGCGATGCGGAAGCTCTGGCGGAGCTGATGAATTCCAGCCAGTCCGATCCGGTGCTGATCGATCGCTTGCTTATCTCGCGCAACAAGACCTGGGCCCTCTGGGTCGATGAGCGGCTGGATGAGCCGGGGACGGTGTTCCTTGCGGTCGGAGCGGGGCACCTTGCAGGCGAAGGCAGCCTGCAGGAGCAGCTTGCCGTGGCTGGAATCGTCAGCGAACGGATCCAATGACCCGATTGCGGTCGCTGCGAGCGTTTTTTTCGGCGCTGCTGCTGGCCTCCTGCGCGCCCGAGCCAGTCCCTGCCGATCCGGCGATCTGGCTGGTCGAAAATGCCGAGGGGCAAAAGGCCTGGCTGTTCGGCACGATCCACGCCCTTGAAAAGCCCGCGCTTTGGCAGACTGCTGAGGTGGCCGATGCCCTGTTGCAGGCCGATACGCTGATGGTTGAGGTGGCTGGGCTTGAAGACCAGGCCGCCATGGCGCGGACATTTGCCAAGTTGGCACACACTCCAGGATTGCCTTTGCTGACCGAGCGGGTTGCCCCGGAAGTGCGGGCGCCCCTGCTGCGCCTGCTCGACAAGCACGGGCTTAAGGACAACGGCTTCTCCAGCATCGAAACCTGGGCAGTAGCGCTGACGCTGGCCCGAGCCGAGACTTCAGATGCCAATTCGGAATATGGCATCGACCGCGCGGTTGTGGCGCAGGCAAAGGGCAAGCGGATTGTCGAGCTGGAAGGTGCCGAGGGACAGCTGCGCCTCTTCGATGGCCTGCCGATGCCAGAACAGCGCGACCTTCTGACCGCCATCGTCGCCGATACCGGCGTTCTTGACCGCGAAACTGCCAGCCTTGCCCAAGCATGGCACAGCGGCGACATGGCTGCGATCGAAATGGAGACAAGCCGCGGGCTGCTCGCCGATCCAGAGCTGCGCGCAGTGCTGTTTACCAGCCGCAACCAGCGCTGGAGCGAGGCCGTTACTCGCGAACTGGCAGCGGGCAAGCATCCCTTCGTCGCTGTCGGCGCGGCACATATGGCGGGTCCCGATGGCCTGCCGGCGCTGTTCGTGGCCGAGGGCTACTCGGTCACGCGGCTACGCTGACGACCTCGTTCCGTGCGTACCACCTTGCCATGTGTGCGGATTGCCGATAAGGGCCCGCGCTTCCCGTTATGGTCATCCCTGGAGGCGTGACGGGCAGTTTTAACTATCAGGCATTCGAAAGGTAGAGATCATGAGCGATGCGCTTACCCTGCCGGCCGTTTCGCGCGATCGGGCAGGCAAGGGAGCCTCCCGGGCATTGCGTCGCGAAGGCCGCGTCCCCGCCGTCATTTATGGCGGCAAAGAAGACCCGCTGACAGTCCATATCGAGGAGAAGGAATTGCGCCGCCAGCTTGGCACCGGCCATTTCTTCAACTCAATCGTGTTGGTCGAAGTCGGCGGCGACAAAGTGAGGACGCTGCCCAAAGACGTTTCCTTCCACCCCGTTAGCGATCGTCCGATGCACGCCGATTTCCTGCGGCTCGCCAAGGGCGCCAAGGTCGATGTGAACGTGCCCGTGGTTTTCATAAACGAGGAAGAATCGCCGGGTCTCAAACGCGGCGGCGTTCTCAACATGGTGCGCCACGACCTCGAGTTGGTCTGCGATGCCGACCGCATCCCGGACGAAATCGTCATCGACGTAACCGGCCTGGAAGTCGGCGACGCCGTCCATTTCAGCCAGATAACGCTGCCCGACGGCTCAGAAAGCGCGATAACCGACCGTGACTTTACGGTTGTCACCATCGTTGCTCCTTCTGCGCTCAAGCAGGCTGAGACCGAAGCCGCCGAAGCCGAGGCTGCTGAGGCCGAAGCACTGCTCGAGGGTGAAACCGAAGGCGAGACCGAAGGCGAGGCCAGCGAAGAAGGCGCCGCCGAGGGTGACAGCGAAAGCGACGATTAAAATTAAGTACCGTCCCGGCATAGGGTCGGGACGGACGGAATTTGGTCCTAGTCTGGCGCCGCCGAAGCCTGCATATCAGGAAGCGGCGGTTCACCAGGAGGTGACATGCAGCTCTGGGTCGGCCTTGGTAATCCGGGTCCGCAATATGCGATGCACCGGCACAATGTCGGTTTCATGGTGCTCGATACGATCACCGAGGTCCATTCCTTTGGAGCTGCCCAGAAAAAGTTCCAGGGCTGGGTCCATGATGGCCGGATCGGCAACGAGCGGGTAATCCTGCTCAAACCCGCCACATTCATGAATGAGAGCGGCCGCGCGGTTGGTGAGGCGATGCGCTTCTTCAAGCTGGACATGTCCGCCCTCACCGTATTCCACGACGAACTCGACCTGGCTCCGTTCAAGGTCAAGGTGAAGCAGGGTGGCGGCACCGCCGGACACAACGGCCTGCGCTCCATAGACAAGCATCTCGGCCCCGATTTTCGCCGCGTGCGCATCGGAATCGGCCATCCCGGCCACAAGGAACGGGTAACCGGCCATGTCCTGGGCAATTACGCCAAGGCAGAAATCGACGATCTTGCTGAAATGCTGGGAGCGCTCAGCGCCGAAGCTGAGTGGCTCGCAAAGGGCGAGGATGCGCGATTCATGAATGATGTAGCCATGCGGCTCCAGGAAGGTTAGATTGATCGAATAGACGCGGGAATGCGTCCCGTGCGAGGGAGGATATCCGGTCATGATCGTTCTCGACCCAACCCAACCATCCGACGCCGATAGCGCTTCAGCGGGCTTGCCGCTCGCCCCACGGCTCGACACGCTCGAAGGCAAGAGCATTGGCCTGTGGAGCAACCAGAAGCTCAACGCCTCGCAGCTGCTCGAATTCATCCGCGAGGAGCTGGCGAAGGACTATAATTTCACCATCGTCCCCGGCATCTACGATCCGGGCCGGCTGATGGATGAGCACGAATGGGGCGATCTGCTCGATTGCGACGCGGTGATCCTCGCCAATGGCGATTGCGGTGCCTGCAGCACGTCCGGCATCGCCAATGCCATCGAGATGGAAAAGAAGGGCATTCCCGCCGTTCTGGTCAGCACCACCCCGTTCACCGATGCAGTGATCACCACCACCCGCATGAGCAATATGCCGGCAATCGAATGGGCGATCGTCGATCATCCGATTGGCAGCCTTGACGAGACACACCTGCGCCAGCGCGCGCAGCATGCCGCGTCGCAAATTCCGGCGGTGATGTTTGGCGAGGACCTTCGGGCCGCAGCTGAATGAAGTCGATGAGGTCAATCTTCAACGCCGCGGTACTGCATGCACCGTGGGTTCTATTCGTGGTCGCGCTGATCATTCTTGTGACTGGACCTCTGCCCTTGTTCATTGGTGGGCAGGATACGATGCAGATCGAAGCGATCGGGTTGGCGATCCATGCCAGCTTGGCCGGTGCTCTATGGCCGTTTCTCGGCGCAGCACTTCTTTGGCGGATCGACCGCCACTGGAAAGGCTCGCTTGAGGTGCCCGATGAATGAAACCCTTCAGTTCGACGTCAGCGATTTCGACGAGGCCAACGAGTTCTACCACGCCAAGGGCTGGACCGACGGCTTGCCGATCATACCGCCAACGCCTGAAAAGGTCGCGCGTTTCCTCGATGCAGCCGGGCTCGAGGCGGACAGCAAGATCGGCTATTACAACGAACGCGAGATCCCGGTCTATGCCGAGAAACTTGCGATCAACGCGGTCATGGCCGGTTGCCTGCCCGAATATTTCCCGGTCGTCGTCGCGATCGTCGAAGCGATGCTGGAGCATGATTTCCCGACCCATGTGGTGAACACCTCAACCGGCAGTTTCACCATCGGCTTCATCGTCAATGGCCCGATCCGTCATAAATTGGGGATGAATTTCCACGGCAATATGCTCGGCCCGGGAAACCGTGCAAATTCCTCTATCGGACGGGCTGTGCGCCTCATCCAGATCAACACGCTGGCATCCATCGCCGGTGCAGGCGGTGAGCCGCATGAGCATGGGCGGCCCAAGCTGGACCGATCGATGATGGGCCAGCCTGCCAAGTATGCGGGCTATCACATCATCGAGAACGAAGAGGCTTTTCCCTCGCTGCTTCCAGTCCATGTCGAACGAGGATTTGCGCCGGAAGACAGCACGATCACGCTGATGTTCACCTCCGGCTATAACTGGATTTGCGCCCATTCCGAACAGACGCCCGACGCATGGATCGATACCATGGCCCACTATATCGTCGGCGCAGGAAACCTGCGGCCCAGCGGCTGCGCTGCATTGCTATTGCCGATCGAAAACGCTGCCCTGTTCGCCAATGCCGGATGGACCAAGGCGGACATTCGCGAGGCGCTGTACGATGGGACACGCCGCTCGGTCGCCTGGTTGAAACGCGAGGGCTGGAAAGTCTCATTCCAGCGGCCTCGGCTGGAAGAAGTTGAACCGGGCGATGAGGAGAACTTCATGGCGGTGGCAGGCTCGGCCTCGCCTGACGAGCTGTTCGTCGTCCCCTGCGGTGGCCCCGCGGGAAGCTGGCCCTATTACCTTCAAGGCATGATGAATGCGGTCACACGCAAAATCAGGACGCCCAGCTAGGAGCCGCGATGCCCACGCCTCCCCCTTTCATCACCGAAGCGCTCTCGAGATTGGGCTCGATGCTTGAAGCCGACGGCTACGCTCTGGAACTGTCGGAAGCTGCTGGATCCAATTTGGTTGCCCGGATCGAAGCGGGACCCGATGCTTGCGCCGACTGCCTTGTCCCCAAGGACATGATGCGACGGTATTTCGAGGATGCATTGCGCCCAGTCTGCGAGCTTGGTGTCCCGCGAATCGAACTGGTTTACCCTGGAGAACAAACATGACCGACCTGACCCGTCGCAATCTGCTCGCCGGAACCGCGGCTGTCGCAAGCCTGGCAGCGAGTGAGACCGTCATGGCGACATCCCCCGCCCTACGCGATTTCACCGGCGTGAGCGTCCTCATAACCGGCACTTCTTCCGGCTTCGGCAATCTCACCGCGAAACTTCTCGCTCGCCGGGGCGCGAAGGTGTTTGCGACCATGCGCAACATGCCGCGTCCCGAGGGATTTGAATTGCTCAAGATAGCGGCTGATGAAAAGCTCGACCTGCATATTCTTGAGCTCGATGTGCTGTCAGACGGTCTGGTTGCAGGTGCCATTGCCGAGGCCGAGCGGATGAACGGCGGACCACTCGACATACTGGTCAACAATGCCGGGATCAATATCAGCGGTCCTGTCGAACTTCAGGACATGGAAGCGACCAAGCTATCGTTTGACACCAATGTCTATGGCTATCTGCGTACGATCCGCGCGGTGCTGCCGGGCATGCGCAGCCGCAGGTCCGGACTGATCTTCAACGTCTCATCGCAGATGGGCCGGGTCATCATGCCGGGCGGCGGCATTTATTCGGCGAGCAAGTTCGCAGTCGAATCGATGTGCGAACAGCTCGCCTATGAGCTTGTTCCGCATGGCATCGAGGTGTGCATTATCGAGCCCGGCGGTTTCCCCACCAATATCGGCAATAACCGCGCCAAGCTGACTGAAGCTCTTGCCGAGCGGATGGAAGAAAAGCATTCCTCCGGCTATCCCGAAATGGTGAAGCGGATGTCTGGCATGCGGCGCGGCAGAACATGGCCCAACGCGCCCGATCCGAACATGGTCGCGCTCGCCATCGCCGAGGTTGCAGCCATGCCCACTGGCACGAGGCCGCTGCGACGGCCCGTACACCCCGGCCCCAAGCCTCAGCTCGAGATCAATCGCATCAGCCGTGAGGTCCAGCTAAAATGGCTCGGCAGGATGCCCTATGGCGAATGGGCCAAGGCAGTGCTGGACTGACATCGGGCTGCCTCTGGTCAAACCGCCTCCCCCCGGCTAAAGGCCCGCGCTCTGGCGGCATGAACGCCGCGATCAGGAGCATGTGATGGGTTTTCGTTGCGGGATTGTCGGCCTGCCCAATGTCGGCAAGTCGACCTTGTTTAATGCTCTGACCGAGACCCAGTCCGCACAGGCTGCGAATTATCCGTTTTGCACGATTGAGCCCAATGTCGGCCAGGTCGGCGTACCTGACCCGCGCCTCGACCAGTTGGCCGAAATTGCCAAATCGGACAAGGAGATCGAGACCCAGCTCGGCTTCGTCGATATCGCCGGCCTGGTGCGCGGTGCATCGCAGGGCGAAGGCTTGGGCAACCAGTTCCTCGCCAACATCCGCGAAGTCGATGCGATCATCCATGTGCTGCGCTGCTTCGAGGACGACGACATCCAGCATGTCGAAAACCATGTCGACCCTCTCGCCGATGCCGAAACGGTGGAAACCGAGCTGCTGCTGGCCGATCTCGAAAGCCTCGAAAAGCGCGTTCCTGCTGCGGCCAAGCGCGCCACGGGAGGCGACAAGGAGGCCAAGATCACTGCCAATGTGCTCGGCCAGTCTCTCGAGCTGCTGCGCGAGGGCAAGCCCGCCCGGCTCACCGAGCCCAAGGACGAAGAGGAAGCGCGAATCTTCCGCCAGGCCCAGCTGCTCACCGCGAAGCCAGTGCTCTACGTCTGCAATGTCGAAGAGGACGCCGCTGCCGAGGGCAATGACTTTTCAGCCCGCGTGTTCGAAATGGCCAAGACCCAGGGTGCAAATGCGGTGATCGTCTCGGCAGCGATCGAGGCCGAGCTGATCGCGATGGAGCCTGACGAACGACTGATCTTCCTGGAAGAGATGGGTCTGTCCGAAACCGGCCTCACCCGCATCATTCGCGCTGGCTATGATCTGCTCGACCTGATCACCTTCTTCACCGTCGGCCCCAAGGAAGCGCGCGCATGGACCGCTCATCGCGGCGCCAAAGCCCCCGAGGCAGCGGGTGAAATCCATTCCGACATGCAACGCGGCTTCATCCGCTCCGAGACAATCGCGTTTGACGATTTCGTCTCGCTGGGCGGTGAGAATGCCGCGCGAGACGCCGGCAAGCTACGCCAGGAAGGCAAGGATTACGTCGTCAAGGATGGCGACGTGCTGCATTTCAAATTCAACGTGTGAAGCGACTCACAACTCCGCACCCTCAGCCATACCGCCTTCCAGCGCGTCCATGCGGTTATAGGTCACTTCGATACGCTTGAAGCGCCAACCTTCATCGAGGCGGACATAGTCCTCGTGATAATGGCCATAGCCATGATGGCCGACCCGGGGCCCCTCGAATGGCGGCCAGACATGCACGTCTTCCATCGCCCATAATCCTGTCGCGCTGTTCGGCCCGGTGATGGTGATGATCGGCGTGAAGCAGCGCACTACGCCCCAGACCTTCGGATCCTGCAGGCTGACCTTGTGCACGTCGTAAAATGCGCTGCGCGATTTGAAGCTGTCGCCCGCCGGCATGACGAATTCAAGGTCCTCGGCGAATAGGGTGAAGAAGGTATCCCAGTCCTCATTGGCAACGCAGACGCAATATTGCGCCTTGAGCTGCTTGATCGCCTCAATATCAAACAGCTCCTGCAATTTGTCGTCTGACATCAGCTCCACTCTCCATAGGCCGACAATTCAAAAACCTGCCCGAATACCGATATGCCGGAAACCGCGATATCGGTGTAAACAAAGGCCTGAATGCTGTCCCAGCCAATATCCTTGCTGTCGCCTGGCCGGAATATCCTGAGCGATGCGCGCGTTCTCATCTCGGGTGTGAGCTTTTGCTCGGCCTCGGCCAGCACCTGCTCCAGCATGTCGTAAGTCGGGTAGCGGATCGCGATGTGTGCCAGGCCGAACGGCTTTTCGTCAGCCATGTTCCGGTATTGATCACGCGCCGCACGCAGTTCCTCATCACTTTCGAGCCGCGCCTTGAGGATATCATCCAGCCCGCAATGCGCTTCGGTCATTTCGGACAGGTAGAGGACATTATCGAGACTGCGGTCACTGTGATCGGGATGGACCGAAATATAGCTGCTCCCGGCAAGGCTTGGCGTTTCGGTGTCATAGGTCTTGCAGCCCAAAGCCTCGAACAGATCGGTGGCGAGCTGGCGGTCTCCGGGGCGATAGATCGCCTCGACATGGCTGAGCACGCCTGCTGCCATCTTTGTCTGCGCATCCATCTGGCTCTCCCCTATTGCGGACCGACTGGCCGCACACCGGCGGTGACGACCCGCTGAATGATGCGGCCTGAATCGTAATCTGGCACAGCGAAATGCTGGACTGCGCGGTTGTCCCACAGCGCAATGTCGCCTGGAGCCCAGCGCCAGCGCATCGTATAGTGAGGCGACTTGATGTGATCATAGACAAGCGCCAGCAAGTGGCTGCCCTGAGAGGCTGGAAGACCAACGATGCACTTGGTCCAACCCTCGCTGACAAACAGCGCCCTGCGACCGGTTTCGGGATGAACCGCAATCACCGGATGAGTGTATTCGGTCTTGTCGTCCTGCGCGTCGACTCCCATCGCCGCCAGTGAAGGTGCCATCCAGTGGACGGCATCAAGACTATCAAGCAAGGCCCGTAGCGGCTCGATCAGGTCCTCATAGGCCTGGGTCACATTCGACCAACAGGTATCACCGCCAACTTCCGGAATCTGCACCATGCGCAGCGCGGTCGCCGCCGGTGGCTCGGCCAACCAGCTGGCATCGGCATGCCACCGCTCGGCCACCGCCTTGACCAGCCCGCTGTCGCCCGAATGGACCGGCGGGGCATCCGACGGAGCACCATATGACACATTGGACGGTTCAGTAATCGGCGTGCCAAAATAGCCGATGTAGCGCTCCAACTGCTCCTCTGAGATGCCCTGATCGCGCAGGAATATCACGCCGCGATCGAGCCAGATTTCGCGCAATTGGCGGACGGTCTCCTCATCGAGAGGCTCGCGCAAGTCCACACCCTCAACCACCGCGCCGATCGACGGCGTGATCGGCGTCACCTTGATGCTTGTGGTAGTCGCCGACATGATCTGCTCTCCCGGCATTATCGAGCCGAATGTACATGGCAGCCGGGCAAGATCAATCGAACTTATTGCAGACCAGCTCCAGAGCGGGCAGCATGGCAACAGACCCGGCGCAACGCGCCGATATTGGGGATCAGCATGCCTTCCAGACCGCCGTTGCTTGCCGCCGCCGCTGCGTTTTTGGCCACAACTTCTCTGGCTCACGCAGAGGAACGGCCAAGCCCGCCCAACTTCCTCGTCATCGTCGCCGACGATCTTGGATTCTCGGACCTCGGCGCATTCGGCGGCGAAATATCGACTCCCAATCTCGATCGGCTGGCGATGTCCGGCCTGCGCATGGCCGACTTTCACACCGCCGCCGCCTGTGCGCCAACCCGGGCGATGCTGCTGACCGGCAGCGACAGCCACCGCGCCGGGCTCGGCAACATGCCCGAATCGATACAGGACAACCAGGTCGGCCAGACCGGCTATGAAGGCCACCTTCGCGGCGATGCCGTCACGCTCGGCGAAAGGCTATCGGCGGCGGGCTATCGGACCTTTTTTTCGGGCAAGTGGCACCTTGGTGTTCAGGCCGACCAGTCGCCCCATGCGCGCGGATTTCAGAACAGCTTTGCGATGCTCAATTGCTGCCACAACCATTTCGGCCTAGGCCTGTCGCCGGACCCGAACAAGATGTCTGGGTATCGCGAGAATGGCACGGTGGTCACGCAATTGCCCGAGGATTTCTATTCCTCGCGCTTCTTTGCCACCAAGCTGGTTGAACAGCTGGATGCGAGCGAAGCCGGACCGGAAGCGGACAAGCCCTTCCTCGCCTTTCTCACATTCACCGCGCCGCATGCGCCCTTGCAGGCGCCACCCGAGACAATTGCCAAATATCGCGGCCAATATGATGCTGGCTATGAAGCCTTGCGGCTGAAACGGCTGCAGCGCCAGAAGGAACTGGGGCTGATGGATGCCTCGGTCGATCCGCACCGGATGGTCGATGCTGCCAGCTGGAATTCGCTCTCTCCAGAGGAGCAGCGCCTCGCCTCACGCCGCATGGAGGTCTATGCGGCGATGGTCGAGGAGGTCGATTCAGCAGTCGGAACAGTGGTCGATCAACTCAAGGCCTTAGGTGAATACGACAACACCGTCATCTTCTTCCTGTCCGACAACGGGGCCGAGGGGCGCGACGTGCCGACAGGCCTGGGCGAAGGCAAACCCGAGGAGATGGGCTCGGCCAGCAGCTATATCCAGTACGGCCCGGGCTGGGCTCAAGCAGCGAGCGCACCGTCCTGGCGCTGGAAAACATTCGCCAGCGAAGGTGGCATCCGCACCGCAGCATTCGTTTCGGGGCCCGGTGTCAGCCAAAGCGGAGCGATCAGCGGCGCCTATACCAATGTCACCGATATCGTCCCGACCGCGCTCGACATGGCCGGAGTCGAAGTCGAACCCGGAGTGTTTGCCGGACAAGCTGTACAGCCTATCGACGGGTTGAGTTGGGGCCCGCTGCTCAGCACCGGTGCGGCGGTCTATCCCGAAGACAAAGCGGTCGGCACCGAGCTATTCGGCTCGCGCGCATTGCGTCGCGGCGACTGGAAGATCACCGATATCGGCGACAAAAGATGGCGACTGTTCAACATCCGCCTCGATCCGGGCGAGACACAGGACCTCTCGGATACCGAGCCGAAAAAGAAGGCCGCGATGCTGGAAGCATGGGATGCCTATGCCAAGGACGTCAATGTCGTGCTGCCGGATCCGCCTTTGCAACCGACACCGGTCAGGGACTGGGAATAGGATTGGCCTACATCGCTTCGGCAGGCAGATCAGTATCGACCCGCAGCCGCGTCAGGGTCGATTTCGATATCTGCCAGGCCCCGTCTTCGATCCGGTAAACCTCATGATAGTGGCCATAGCCCCGCAAGCTGGCCTTGAAGGGTTTCTGCCACTCGACAAAGTCCTCCATGGCGATGACACCATGCGCTTCCTTGGATGAATCGATCGTCACCTCATGGCCGTGCCCATGGTGGACCGAAACCGCATGTTGCAGGCCTTCGCTGATGTATCGAACAATCGCTTTCCGACCCCGCGAGACCTGCGGGCCGTCCTCAGCCGGCTCTTCCTGCCCTGCAGCACCGCGCGTATCGAAAACCGCATCCTCGCAGAACAGCGTGGCGAGCCCTTCCCAATCCTTGGTGTCCACGAACCTGAAATAGCGCGATTTCAGCTGCCGAATCTCCTCAATCGCCCTGAACTCCTCGATCGGGTCCATATGGCAATATCCTTCCCGTCGCTTCTCTATGAGGCCGCCGTTGGAACCTGTTGCCCGGCAGTAACGCGCACCACCTTGCGATCATGCGGCATGAAATCGTCAGGCGCGCGGTGCAGCGCAAAAACCTCGTCCCACACCACGAGATCGCCCTTCTGCCAATGGTGACGGTAAATGAAGCTGGCTGAACGGACGTGCTGGCACAGCATGCGGATCATCGCATGGCTTTCCGGCCGGCTGAGCCCAACAATATGCGCGACATAGCCCGGCACGATAAACAGCGCCTTGCGGCCCGTAACCGGGTGCGCGATCACCAGCGGCCATTCCCTGGGCGGATATTCGGCATCGAATCGCTCCTCGGCATCCGGTCCATATTGGTGGATGTTGATGCCTTCCTTGAAACCGTCCGGAACGAGATAGACCGCCTTTGCGTCGGCCAGCCACTCCTGCATCATCGGTGACAGCAAGTCATAGGCCGCAGTCAGCCCTGCAAAACAGGTGTCGCCCCCGACCGGTGCAATCACATCCGCGCGCAGCACCGCCGCCTTGGGCAGGAAATGAGCAAATGCATTGTCGACATGCCAGCCATCAAATTCGCCAGCCAGACCCAGCGCCATCAAATCATTGCGCTGGACCGGGGCGCTGCCCTTGGGCGCGTTATCGTCGTTCGAAGCCTCGATCCGAGACCCCGGGTTGAACGTGATCGAGGCCTGCATCGCGCCGAGAAACTGAAAAACCTGGAGCGGCTGCAATTCCCCGAATAGCGCTGCAAGGCGGTTCTGCTCATCCTCATTAATGTCGTTCTCATTGCGGAATACCAGCACAAGGTGCTCGGCGAAGGCCTGACGGATCGCCTCGGCAACATCCTCCGGGACCTCACGGCTGAGATCGACGCCCCGCGCTTCGGCGCCGATTGAGCCGGTAAGCGGCTGGATATGCAGCGTCTTGCCGGATTTTAGCGACTGGGTTGCCATGTCCACCTCTCCCAAGTGTTTCGCGCGATTATGTCAGTTCCGGCTTTGCCTGTCAGGCGCTAAGTGGTTTAGTCGAGGCAGCTCTGGGGAAGTACAATGGGCAAGGTCCTAAAAGACAAGCGGATACTCATCATTGGCGGCTCATCGGGGATAGGCTTCGCAATCGCCAGCGCGGCGCTTTCCGAGGGTGCGCGAGTTACGATCGCCTCAACCAGCGAGGAAAAACTGCGCGGTGCGCTCGATCGCCTCGGCGGGGGAGAAAGCGCCACGCTCGACGTGACCGACGAAGCCGCAATCGAAGCATTCTTCGCAAGCTCCGGCTCATTCGACCACATTGTATTCACCGCAGCCGACTGGGGCCCGGTTGAGCAGACCGAATTTTCGCAAACCGACCTCAAGGCAGCGGCGGAATTGTTCGAAGTGCGCTTCTGGGGCGCATTGGCGGTGGCAAAACACGGCGCGAAATGCGTGCCGCCCGGCGGATCTATCACCCTGACCAACGGCATGGCCGCTCACCGACCCGACAAGGGCATGGCAACAGCTGCCGCGATGGCCGGTGCGGTCGAGCATCTGGTACTGGGCCTCGCCGTCGAACTCGCGCCGATCCGCGTCAACGCGGTATGCCCGGGCGCAATCCTGACCGAAGCCTTCGACAATGTCCCGCCCGAGTTCCGCAAATTCCAGGAAGCGCGCCTCTCCAAGCAACTGTTACCGCGCGTTGGCACTCCGGATGAGGCGGCTGAGGCTTATCTCTATCTGATGCGCGGCTCCTACACGACCGGACAAGCGCTCCGCGTGGAAGGCGGCTGGAGCCTGAAAGGGTAAGCATGAACAGCGGCGATGGACCGCCGCGTCACTTTCGCCCAAACAGTTTCTCGATATCGCCATGGGCAAGCTTGACCCAGGTCGGACGGCCATGATTGCACTGGCCCGATCGGGGAGTAACTTCCATCTCGCGCAGCAGCGCATTCATTTCAACGACGGATAGCGTACGCCCTGCCCTGACCGATCCGTGGCAGGCCATCGTCGCCAGCACATGGTCGAGCCTTTCGCCGAGCAGCAGCGCTTCACCATTTGCGGCGAGATCGTCAGCGATATCCTGCACCAGGGCATGGACATTGCCGCCGGCCAGCGCTGCAGGGACCGATCGCACCAGCATTGCCGCCGGACCGAACCGCTCGATGACAAGACCAAGCGTGCCCAGTTGTTTTGCTCGCTCCTCAAGCCGGTCGCAGGCAGGCTCCTCGAGTTCGACCACTTCTGGCAACAGCAGTGCCTGGCTGCGCGCGCCAGTCTCCCCTGCACCGGCCGCCTTGAGGCGCTCTAGCACAAGCCGCTCATGGGCGGCATGCTGATCAACAATGACCAACCCGTCTTCTGCCTCGGCGATGATATAGGTTTCGGCCACCTGCCCACGCGCCACACCAAGCGGATATTGCGCCGCATCCCCCGACAGGGCTTCGGCCTCTTCAGCCCGTGCCTCTGGCTTCAGCATCAGGTCCTGCTCATAGCTGCGCCAAACTTTACCTCCCTCACTCACGCGCGCTTGCGGTTCACTGTGCTGACGGGCGAATAACGATTGCAGCGACGATGTTGGCGTGCGCTCGTCAACTAGATCGCTTTGCCACTTGCCCATCGCCGAGGCCGCTGGTGCCTGCGCGCTGCGCTGGCCTTGCGCCTCCAGCGCGTGCCGCAAGCCGCCGACGATGAAGCCGCGAATGAAGGCCGGATCGCGGAAGCGCACCTCGGTCTTTGCCGGATGGACATTGACGTCGAGTTCGCTCGGCGGAAGCTCAAGGAACAGCGCCAGAACCGCGTGGCGGCCCCGTGCCAACATGTCGGAATAGGCACCGCGAACCGCGCCGATCAGCAGCTTGTCCCGTACCGGGCGACCATTGACGAAGAGATATTGGTGATCGGCGACGCCGCGATTGAAAGTTGGCAGACCAGCGACCCCAGTCAGCCTTGCAGGGCCACGCTCAACATCGATCACGACACCGTCCTCGGCAAGTTCGCGGGCAATCAAGCGCGAGACCCGTGTTGCCAGCTCCTCGCCGGGCTGCACTGCAAGCGTGCGCCTGCCGTCATGCTCGAGCGTGAAGCCCACTTCGGGCCGCGCCATGGCAAGGCGGCGGACGATATCGAGACAAGCGGCATATTCGGAACGCGCGCTGCGCAGGAATTTGCGGCGCGCCGGGACCTTGCCAAACAGCTGTTCAACGCGGATGTGGCTTCCGGGCGGCAGACCTGCAGGACCATCGTCTGTCACCTGGCCGTGATCGACGACGCGCCGCCAGCCTTCCGAAGCGCTGCGAACCCGGCTCTCGATGGTCAGGCGGGCGACGCTGGCAATCGAAGGCAGCGCCTCTCCTCTGAAGCCCAGCGTGGCGACCTGTTCGATCTGTTCATCGGGCAATTTTGATGTCGCGTGGCGCTCCAGCGACAAGGCGATTTCCTCTACGCTCATGCCGCAGCCGTCGTCGCTCACCTCAATCAGATCGAGCCCGCCCGTGCCAAGCCGTACTGCGATCGAACTGGCCCCTGCATCGATCGCATTTTCGACCAATTCCTTGAGCGCAGACGCAGGCCGCTCCACCACTTCGCCAGCGGCGATTCGGTTGATGAGATCTTCTGGCAGGCGGCGGATTTCAGGCATGACGCGCAAGCTAGCGTCAGCTTGACCGAATTTCGAGCCGGGAATACGATTATCAGTGCAGAATTTGGCATAAAATTTTGGCGTTTTGCAGCTGCTTGGGCTAAGGACCCGCCTTTCATTGTCACGTGCCGGTTATCACTTCTCGCTGTCAGAGCGCTAAGTGCCGGGCAAGTTTACGGATTTATTGATGGCTTCGTTTCTGTCACGATTCTTCAAGTTCGGTTCACAAAATATGGCCATCGATCTCGGTACGGCCAATACGCTCGTCTATGTCCAGGATCGCGGAATCGTCCTTGACGAACCGTCGGTCGTCGCCCTCGAAACCATTAATGGCATAAAGAAACTCAAGGCGGTCGGCGACGACGCCAAGATGATGATGGGCAAGACCCCCGACAATATCGAGGCGATCAGGCCGCTGCGCGACGGGGTCATTGCGGACATCGAAGTTGCCGAGGAGATGATCAAATATTTCATCAAGAAGGTCCACGGCAAGAAGAGCATGTTCCGCTATCCGGAAATCGTCGTTTGCGTGCCTTCGGGATCGACTTCGGTTGAGCGCCGCGCGATTCGCGATGCCGCTTCCAATGCTGGTGCCAGCGAAGTGTTCCTGATCCTTGAGCCGATGGCCGCAGCGATCGGCGCGGACATGCCGGTGACAGAGCCTGTCGGATCGATGGTCGTCGATATCGGCGGCGGCACAACCGAGGTTGCCGTGCTTTCGCTGCGTGGCCTTGCCTATACCACTTCGGTGCGGGTCGGCGGCGACAAGATGGATGAGGCGATCGTCAGCTATGTTCGCCGTCATCACAACCTGCTGATTGGCGATGCCACTGCTGAGCGCATCAAGCAGGACTACGGTATCGCCACGGTTCCAGCCGACGGGGTCGGTGAGACCATCCACATCAAGGGCCGTGACCTCGTCAACGGAGTGCCCAAGGAAATTACCATAAGCCAGGCCAATATTGCCGATGCGCTATCGGAACCGATCGGCGCGATCGTCGAGGGTGTGCGCATCGCATTGGAGAACACCGCGCCCGAACTGGCTGCGGATATCGTCGATCAGGGCATCGTCCTTACCGGCGGCGGCGCACTGATCCAAGGGCTGGACGAATTTCTGCGCGAGGAAACCGGACTGCCGGTCAGCGTGGCCGAGGATCCCCTTACCTGCGTTGCGCTCGGCACCGGGCGCGCGATGGAAGATCCAGTCTATCGCGGCGTCTTGATGACTGCCTGAGCAATTTGCAATTCGCAGTTCGACCTGCCTGCCAGGGAGCTGCTCGGATGGGAGAAGGAACAGCATGGCGCCGTCATCAATTCGGCGCTCCGGTCACTCCCGCAGGGCGCAATACAGAACCTTTTTCGGTTATCTGGCCGGCGTGGCTGGTTTTGTCCTGGGCAGCGGCCTGCTGATCCTTTCAATATTTCAGCCCCAAATCCTTTCGGGCATTCGCGGAATCGCTGCGGACGCCGCCGAGCCGCCGGGCACAGCGGTCGCAAGCGGCCGCGCGGCAGGGCAAAACACTTTTTCCACTGTTGCTGGCTATATCAAGGCCGCCCGCAACTACGGAAAACTCGAGCGTGAACTCGCAGAAGCGAAGACACGCATTGCCGAGGCCGATGCCACTGCCGATGAGAACCGAAGGCTGAAACGGCTGCTCGGCCTTGCTCAAAATGGCCCGGAACCGGTGGCCGTAACCCGCTTTACCAGCTCAACCGCAACCAGCACACGGCGCTTCGCAGCGATCGGGGCGGGTAGGAATGATGGGGTCGCTCCCGGCATGCCGGTCCGCTCGGTTCGCGGGTTGGTCGGGCGTGTCCTTCAGGCGGGCACGAGCAGCGCCAAGGTTCTGCTGGTGACCGACACCGAGAGCCTGGTTCCAGTACGCCGAGCCAAGGACGGCATAGCCGCCTTCGCCCAGGGGCGCGGCGATGGGACGGTGCAGGTCAGGCTGATCAATCTCGGGGTCAACCCTATCAAACAGGGCGATGTCTTCGTTACATCGGGTTCGGGCGGGCTTTACCGACCCGGCACAGCCATTGCGATCGCCGAAAGGATCATCTCGGACGGCGCCATCGCCGCAGTGCTGAGCGATCCTGCAGCTACGGAATATGTCATCGTCGAGCCGGTCTGGGCACCTGAGGCGAACCCAGCCTCCGAAGATGAACTGCCAGGATCGACTGATTGATGGGTCTTACGGAAATCTTCGCCGCGATGGGACGGAACAAGCAGCCACGCATCAACCGCCAGCCGTGGCCGCCGCTTGCCCGCAGCGTACCCTGGTTCAGCGTGATCCTCGCAACCCTGTTGCCTACCTGGATAGCGATTTCTTCCGCCCCGGTACTACCACCCCTGGCATTTCTTGTGTTCATCTCCTGGCGGCAACTGCGTCCTGGCCTGCTCCCGATATGGGCCGGCCTTCCACTCGGATTTATCGACGATCTCTACAGTGGCCAGCCTCTGGGCAGCGCGATGATGCTGTGGTCGGCCGCAGCAATTGCGCTCGACTATGTGGAGGCAAGGCTGCCCTGGCGCAATTTCTCCACGGAATGGCTGCTGGCGGCAGGCTTGATTGCGTCCTATATCCTGGTCTGCCTGCTGCTCGCCAATCTGGCGGGTGGCTCAACTGCGTTACAGGTCGTTGTGCCCCAGATTGCCCTTTCCATTCTCTGTTATCCCTTGGTTGACCGGCTGGTCGCATGGCTCGACAGGTTGAGGCTGATCCATTTCATGGAAATACGCTGATGTCGCTAGGCAAGCGCCATGTCAGCATCGGCACCCTTCGCAACAGTTTCGACCGACGCTCCCTGGTGGTGGCTGGCGTTCAGGGCGGGCTCGGCCTGCTTCTCGCCGGACGCCTTGGCTATCTCGCGGTCGCCCAGAACGCGAAGTACCAACTCGAATCGGAAAGCAACCGGGTCAATCTCTCACTGATTCCGCCCCGGCGCGGATGGCTGCTTGATCGCAACGGCATCCCGCTCGCCTCAAACCGGGCCGATTACCGCATCGACATCATCCCGGACCGGATGTCCGACGGCGCGCACACGATAACTCGGCTGGGCGAAATCCTCCAGCTGACTGCGGTCGACTTGCGCGATCTGACCGACAAGATCGAACGTTCGAACGGATTTGCACCCGTCGAAGTCGCCAGCGGGGTCGATATCGAACGCTATGCGGCCGTCAGTGTCCGCCTGCCCGAATTACCGGGAGTTATTACCCAGCGCGGCTTCTCGCGACTATACCCGACAGGTCCTTCGGTTGGGCATCTGATTGGCCATGTCGGCACAGCGTCGGCGGAGGACTTCGGGAAGGAGCGCAATCCGCTGCTGATCACGCCCGGCTACAAAATCGGCAAGGACGGACTGGAAAAGCAATTCGAGATGACTCTGCGCGGTAAGCCGGGAGCGCGGCGCGTGGAAGTCACAGCCAGCGGGCGAATCGTTCGCGATCTCGACACACGCGATGATGTTCCAGGCAAACCCGTACGCCTCACCATCGACAGCCAGCTCCAGGATTATGCGGCAAGGCGGCTCGGACCGGAATCGGGCTCAGTCGTCGTCATGGACTGCAACAGCGGAGATTTGCTGGCGATGTCGTCCATGCCCAGCTTCGATCCCAACAGCTTCTCCGATGGCATCGGTCGCATCGAATGGAAGATGCTGTCGGACGACGATCACGTTCCATTGCGCAACAAGGTGCTGCGCGGCCTTTATCCGCCGGGCTCCACGGTCAAGCCGATGGTCGCTCTGGCTTTCCTTGAAGCGGGGCTCGATCCGGAGGAATCAGTCGGCTGCGGCGGAGGCCTGCGCGTCGGCAACCGTGTGTTCCATTGCTGGAACCGGGGCGGACACGGCTCGGTCAATATGGCAAAGGCCATCTATCAGAGCTGCGACGTCTATTTTTACTACTTCGCCCAGAAGATTGGCATGGAGAAGATCGCGGCGATGGCCCGGCGCCTGGGACTCGGGCAGGAATTCGAACTTCCCGTTCTCGGGCAGTCCTATGGCACCGTTCCCGATCCAGAATGGAAGCTGCGCAAATATGATCGGGAATGGCAGACCTTCGATACTGCCAACGCGACTATCGGCCAGGGCTACATGCTGGTCAATCCGCTGCAGCAAGCAGTCATGACTGCCCGCATTGCAAGCGGCAAGATGGTGATGCCACGCCTGCTACTCAATCCCAGCGCGCCCGAGGCATCCTCGCTTGATTTCCCTCAGGATCACCTCGACTTCGTGCACCAGGCAATGTCGGATGTGGTCAATGGCCCAGGCACCGCCGGGCGCGCACGCCTGCCGCTTGAAGACGTCAAGCTGGCAGGAAAGACCGGCACCGCACAGGTCGTTGGGCTCAATGTCAGCAGCGGCAAAGGCGGCCCATGGAAATACCGCGATCACGGCCATTTCGTCTGCTTCGCCCCGTTCGACAAGCCGCGCTACGCTTGTGCAGTCGTCATTGAGCACGGCGGCGGTTCCTCAGCAGCCTACCCGGTTGCGCGCGACGTGATGACCTTCCTGTTCGACCCAGCCAAGGCGCTGGAAGTATTGCACGGCTATGAGAAAGTCTGGGGCGGCACCGCACAACAACGGCTCGACGTGAAATACCGCGCTTACACCGCGGCATTTGGCGACAGCGCGCCCAAGGTCACAGCCGATGAGGAAAAGAAAAAGGCGCGCGAAGAGGAAGAGACTCAGCAGGAAACAGCCCAGCCGATTGTTGAAGGGCCCCGCACACCGCCGCCGGAGCCCGTTGTCCCACTTCCGCCGGACCCAGCAACTCCAGTTTCCGTACCGCCCCCTGCCCCGGCCACAACACCATCCTCAGCCCCGGAGTCGGGCCAGTGAGCCCGTCATTCATTCCCGAGCCCGTCGCTCGCCAACCCTGGCATGTTATCGCGCCACTCGTTGCGCTGGTGCTGTTTGGTTGCGCGGTTCTCTATTCGGCGGCTGGCGGGAACATGCAGCCCTATGCGACCTCCCATCTCATTCGCTTCGCACTTTTCCTCGCGATGGCGCTGGTGATGGCGCGCATCCCGCAACAAGTGTACAAATTCATGGCCTATCCCGCCTTTGGCGGCGTGCTCGTACTGCTGCTGCTGGTGGAGATGCTGGGCGCGATTGGCGGCGGCAGCCAGCGCTGGCTCTCTCTTGGTTTCATGACCTTGCAGCCGTCCGAACTGATGAAGCCGACTATCGTGCTGGTTCTTGCCCGATTCTACGACACATTACCGGCGGCGATGACGGCAAGTTGGCGAGGATTGCTTCCGGCGGGAGCGTTAATCGGCGTGCCCGTGGGGCTTGTCCTGCTGCAGCCTGATCTTGGCACCTCGCTCGCAATCGTTTTCGGCGGGGTCGTGGTGATGTTTCTTGCCGGACTTCCGCTGCGCTGGTTCCTCGGAGCCGCTGGTGCCGCAGCGATTGCCGCGCCGCTCGCTTTCTTCGCCCTGCTCCACGATTACCAGCGCAACCGTGTGACGACATTTCTCGATCCTGAAAGCGATCCGCTGGGAGCGGGCTATCACATCACTCAATCCAAGATCGCGATCGGGTCGGGGGGCATTTTCGGCAAGGGCTTCGGAAATGGTTCGCAAAGCCATCTTGAATATCTCCCAGAAGCCCATACCGACTTCGTCTTCGCAACGATGGCCGAGGAATGGGGTATGATCGGTGGATTATTTGTCCTGATCGTCTTCGGCCTGATCCTGCGTTGGGGCATGAGAGTTGCCAGCAACGGCAAGGACCGCTTCAGCCGACTGCTCGCGGCCGGCATGACCGCCACGATCTTCTTTTACATTGCAGTCAACCTGATGATGGTAATGGGCCTGGCGCCAGTGGTGGGCATTCCACTGCCATTCATGAGCCATGGCGGGTCCTCAATGATGACCGTCATGATTTGCTTCGGCACCCTGCTTGCAGCGGACCGTTGGCAAACCCGATCAACCGGGATCGGATGATCGATAATATGCCTTTAACTCGCCGCCCCAATCGCTATATCGACCGCTCCCGGCGATTCGGCCAACCGTAAGCCGCCGTTAAGCCATCGTGTGGACGCATAGCTCAGTTGGTAGAGCAGCTGACTCTTAATCAGCGGGTCCTAGGTTCGAGCCCTAGTGCGTCCACCACTTTTCATCCCACCGTTCATATCGCCGCTCCCCTGCGGGCAGCGCAATATGGCGCTGAAATGGCAGGGCTTCCTGCGCGCGAGATCTGTGATACCTATTGTGAGACGATACAAATGGCATAAGCCATCGTGACTGCTAGGGGTGTGATGGAAGCCAGATCGAGCATGGACACAGCTGGTAGCAAACGCGGATGGGGTGTGATAGCTATCGGAGCGCTGCTGGGGCTGGTCGGCTTGTGGTTGGCCGGGGGCGGTGCCTGGCTGCTGTGGTTGGGCGGCTCTGCCTATTACGCCATCGCCGGCATCGGCTGCATCTTGGCTGCATGGTTATATCTCGTCGGCCGCGCGCTATGGGGCATGATCGTCTATCTCCTCGTCTTTATCGCGACCTGCATCTGGGCGTTTGGAGAGGTAGGTGCAGATTTCTGGCAGCTGGTGCCAAGGCTCGGCGGCCCCACCGCCCTCGCTGCATTGGTTGTGATCCATCGGCAGTTCATGCACTCAGACGATCACAAATTCGCATGGGCCTGCGTATTGATGGCAGACCTCGCTGCCATCGCTTTCCTGATCTGGATTATCCGCCTGCCGCCCTTTCAAGGCGGCGAACTTGCCGGACCGGTTGCAGCGGCCCCAGCCGAGGACTGGACGGCATTCGGCCAATCCCAGGCCGGCACGCGCTATGCGCAAGCCGCGCAAATCACGCCGGATAATGTCGCTTCGCTGGAAGTCGCCTGGACCCTGAATACAGGCGACCTCCCCTCGGCCTTTCCGAAACAACGCGGCGCTCACACTTTCCAGGCCACGCCGCTGAAGGTCGGCGAGCTGGTCTATATCTGCACGCCACATAATCTTGTCATCGCCGCCGATGCCGATAGCGGCATAAAGCGATGGCGCTACGATCCCAAGCTCGACCTCAAGCGGCCGGGCGTACTCACCTGCCGGGGCGTTTCCTATGTCGAGACTTCCAGCAGCGATGAGACCTGCGCGAAACGGATTATCTATGCCACGCTTGATGCCCGGCTGATGGCGCTGGATGCGAATACCGGGAAACCCTGCGAGTATTTCGGAACAGACGGCGCGGTCCGCCTAACCGAGGGCCTCGGTGAAGTGCCGGACGGTGGCTACATCGTGACCTCTCCTCCCGCGATCGCCAATGGCGTTGCCGTGGTTGGCAGCTTCGTTTTCGACGGCGTCGAGAGGAAGAGTCCGTCGGGCGTCATTCGTGGCTATGATGTGTCCACCGGCGCACTTGCCTGGGCATGGGACCCCAGCGCCGAGGACGAGAACCGGATCATCGCTCCCGGCGAGGAATATTCTCGCGGCACGGCCAATAGCTGGACGGTGATGAGCGCCGATCCCGAACTGGGGCTGGTCTATGTCCCCACCGGCAATGTCAGCCCGGACTATGTCAGCGTAAACCGCACAGAGCTGGAGAAGCGCTATACAAGTGCAGTCGTCGCGCTTGACAGTCGGACCGGCAAGCGGCGCTGGCATTTCCAGACGGTTCATAACGATCTGTGGGACTATGATGTCCCTGCCCAGCCAGTCCTGTTCGACCTGCCGATGCCGAACGGAACCACGATGCCTGCACTGGCGCAGCCGACCAAGCAGGGCGATATCTTCATTCTCGACCGCCGATCAGGCAAACCGCTCACCGAAGTCAAGGAACTCCCGGCGCCCAAGGGCAGCATGGCATCGGAGCTCTATTCGCCGACCCAGCCGAGCTCGACCGGCTTCGCCTCCCCGTTCGATCCCACGCCGCTGCGGGAAAAGGACATGTGGGGCGCAACACCTCTCGACCAATTACTGTGCCGCATCCGCTTCCGTTCGGCCCATTATGAAGGACGCTACACGCCACCTTCGACCATGCTGACACTCCAATATCCCGGCAATTACGGCATCATGAACTGGGGCAGCGTCACCATTGGCAATAGCGGCAAGACGATGTTCGTGAACTCGTCACACTTGGCGATGACCAACCAGCTCACGCCCTATCCCGGTCCGGGCAAGGGTCCGCCCGCCAGAGCCGATTTTTCGCCGCAACGCGACACGCCCTATGCCGCCAATGCCAAAGTATTGCTCTCGCCCCTCGGCATTCCGTGCAATGCGCCGCCCTGGGGCAAGTTGACTGCAATTGACCTCGAGACTCGCACAATTGCCTGGCAGCATCCCTTCGGCACAAGCGCCGACCAGGCCCCGCTCGGGATAGCCGTACCGGGCGCGCCCAACATCGCCGGTTCGGTAGCAACGGCCGGCGGCCTCTTGTTCATCGGCGCTTCGATCGACAATTACCTGCGCGCATTCGACACCAGCACCGGCGCCGAATTGTGGCGCGGGAGGTTACCGGCAGGCGGACAGGCAGCTCCGATAAGCTACGTCTCTGGGAAGACAGGCCGACAATATGTCGTGGTCGCTGCGGGTGGCCACATGATGCTGGGCACGGATATCGGCGATAGTGTCGTCGCCTATGCCTTACCGCAGGAGTGAGAAGATGAGTGACGAACAACTCGCCAAGGGCCTTGTGGTCCCTGCAAGGGTCATTCCGATACCGACATCGGTGAGCCCGGAAGCACAGGCGATGCTGGCTATGCCCAGCCCTTATGGCGCGGAGGTCGAGCCTGATCCGTCTGACAAGGCCGCCTGGGAAGAGCACACCCGCGAACGCAACGAGATGCTCACGCACGCGCTGGCGCAGGGGATTGACCCTGCAACCGCACCGAAAGTGACCGAGCATCGCCTCTCGAACTCAACGCTCTACGAGATTGAACCGCAGAATCTCTCCGCTGACCTGGCCGACAAGGCCCTTTATGTCATGCATGGTGGGGGATTCACTGTGGGTAGCGGCGTCGCGGCGGCCTATGCTGCATTCCCCCTGGCTCAACTGACCGGGCTGAGGGCCTTTTCGATCGATTATCGCATGCCGCCCAAATCACCCTTCCCAGCGGGCCTTGAGGATTCGGTCGAAGCTTACCGTTTCGTGCTCGAGCGCTATGCCGCCAATAGCATCGCCATCTACGGCCCCTCGGCCGGCGGTGGCATGGCGGTCTCTTGCATGCTCAAGGCGCGGGACGAAGGCCTGACGATGCCAGCCGCGTGCATGCTGCATTCGCCGGAAGCTGACCTCACCGAATCCGGCGATAGCTTCGAGACCAATCTCGGGATCGATTCCGTGCTGGGCCGACTCACCAAGTCGATAGCGCTTTACGCCGACGGCCATGACCTCAAAGACCCCTATCTCTCACCGCTCTACGGCGATTTCAGCAAGGGCTTTCCGCCGACGATGCTGACCACCGGAACCCGCGACCTGTTCCTTTCGAATACCGTGATGATGCACCGCGCCCTGCTCCGGGCCGATATCCCCGCCGATCTTCATGTCGGCGAAGCCATGGGTCATGTCGGCTTTTACGGCGCCGCACCTGAAGACCGGGAACTGCAGCAGGAGCAGGCAGACTTCATTACCCGCCATTTGCGAGCAAGCTAGGCCCGGCACCATGGCAAAAGTCCGCCTTGGCAAGCTCAAGTATTCAGGCCACCATTCACACTGAGTACCTGACCGGTCATCTTCGTCGCATCGGGGCCGCACAGGAACAGCGTCAGCGGGGCAAGGTCACTTGGGGACGGCAGGCCAAGGCCTGCGCGCTTTTCCGCCGTTTCACCGCGTCCGCCCACGCCAAATCGTTCGAACACCGGCGTGTCTTTGACATAGCTCGGTGAAATGACATGAGCGCGAACCTTCTCGCGAGCCCCCTCGAAGCCTAGATTGCGCACGAAACTGATGATCCCGCCAAATACCGAACCAAGCATCGTCTGGTGCGCGGCGGGAAAGCGCCCTGCATCGGAGATATAGGCGACGATGGTGCCACCGTTCTCTTGCTTGGCCAAATGGTGATAGGCCGCGAAGGACAGCTGCTGGAATACACCAAGCACAAGCTCAGCATTTCTCGCATAGGCTTCAGGTTGCGTCTTACGAAACAGTCCCTGGGTCCCGGCTGCCCCGGTGATCGCGCAATGGACCAGAGCATCAAGCTTGCCCGCCCTTTCCGCAAATCTATCAACCATCGGCCCGGTCGTGCCATCCTCCTGAAAATTCGCAGGTGCACCGATCAGCTTTGCATCGGGCACCAGTTCCGAAATGCGCGCGATGGCCGCATCGACCGATTCCTGGCGCGAGCCGTGAACTCCGACAATGGCCCCGTCCGCCGCTGCATGTCGGGCTACCTCGAAGCCGATACCGCCGGTCGCCCCGGTGACCAGTATTGCCGTTCCCGGCGTAAGATATTGCATTGCAGACTTCCCCTATTTTGCTTTCGCGGCATCCACTGACCCGCAGGCGATGGCGCTCTCTGTCTCAAGTTCAGCGATGCGCTCTTCCGAATAGCCAAGCAGCCCGGACAGCACTTCGTTCGTGTGCTCACCCAGAACAGGGGGCACGCCATATTGGCAGGGCGTGTCGCTGAATCGCACGGGCTGAGCAATCACTGGAGCCTGGCCTGCGACCGGATGCGGAAGGTTGAAGACGATTCCACGCTCGCTGGCCTCGGAAGACAGCAATGCTTCTCCCGCGGAGCGAAGCACACCGCATGGAACACCCGCGCCCTTGCACCGCTCAGACCAGTAGGCACTGGTTTGCGCTTTCAGGATCGGCGCAAGTTCAGCGGTGAAAGCCTCGGCATGGGTCTGTATCCTCTCCTGCATGGTCGCGAAGCGCGGATCCTTAAGCCATTCGGGCTTCTCGACAACGCGTTCGCAGAAAGCGACGAACATCTTGGGGTTGCCACTGGTAATGGTAATCTGACCGTCGGCGGTCTCCCACAGTCCCGATGGCCCAGCAGTTCTCTGGGTGTTGAGTCGTGGTTCCTGCCCTGTGGCGAGAAAACCAGCTCCCAAGAAGGAAAGGTTAGCCAGAGCAGCATCGAACATGGCGACATCGACATGCTGTCCGCGCCCAGTCCGGTCCCGGGCATGAAGCGCTGCCAGCACGCCGATCGTCGAGTTCAGCGCGGTACTTATGTCTGTATAGGTGATTGCTCCCATGACCGGTTCGCCGTCCTGATAGGCGTTGAGAGCGATGTTCCCCGTCTCGGCGCTCAGCGGTGTGTCATAGCCTGCGGCATTGGCATTGCTGCCTGAACGCCCGTAGCCCGAGACAGAGCAATAGATCAGTTGGGGGAAACGCTCCTTCAGGCTGTCATAGTCAAGGCCAAATCGCGGCATCACAGAGCCAGCGAAGTTTTCGACCAACACATCGGCCGTAGCCAGAAGATCGAACACAACTTCGAGGCCAGCCTCGCTCTTGAGATCGATCGCGACACTGCGCTTGCTGCGATTGAGCGACATGAAGAACGATGTCTCGCCGCCAAAGCCCGGTTCGGGCCACAACATCCTTGTGTCATCTCCGCCGAGCGGGTTTTCGATCTTGATTACCTCGGCCCCGAGATCGCCGAGGATTTGCGTGCCGAACGGCCCCGCCAACACACGGGTAAAGTCGATCACGCGCACGCCGTCGAGTGGACGCGGACCCGAGGGCTGATCTGTTCGAAGCGGCAATTCGGGTGCTGAAACCGTCATATTTTTCTCCCTGGCTAGCTGATCGCGATCATTCGCCGCCTTGCAAGGCCACGCGGCCGATGCATTGTCCGCGCACTGTACCAATCCACAGATTTTTGACAGTCTTGAGCGCTATCGTCGCGGCACCGAGTTGCTGCGTTCCTTTGCCGCGGAACAGCGGCTTCACCTCGAAACTGTCGGGGTCAATCGCGGCAACCATATAGTCGATCTCACAGGCGGTTGGATCGCCCATCGCGCATTTCGCCACTCGGTCGATGCTCGCCAAGTGGCCCGTCGCGACCAGACTGCCGCCCGCAGACCAGCGAATGTTATCGGGCTTGAAGTCCAGCTTAACCTCGCGGCTTTCGCCCAGCACGGGATCAAGCGGCATAAAAGTGACGCTCGATCCGGGCCACGAATTGACCCAGGCCCACTTGCCATCGCGCGACAATTCAATGCCGTTATTGCCTTTCAACTCGCTGTTGGGGACTTTCATCCAGCCCTGGTCGCGGGTCCAGGTGAACACCGCGCCGCGCGTGCTCGAAGCCGCCTCGGCATCCATTTCGGGAAGTTCCACACCACTTTTGACCATCTCGGCGAGCGCTGCGAAGCTTGGTGCCGGCTCATCATAGGTTCCGGAAGCCGACATCACGATGCTACCGTCCGGTCGTGCCGATACAGAATTTGACGTGGCGGTGTCCGGCGTGGCCACGCAGCCGATCCAGCTGAATTGCGGCTCGGCCTCGGTCCGCCTGACTTCAAACACCTCAATCGATTCCCTACCGCCGTGGTTGACGACATAGAGATTTGAGGTGCCATCGGCATTGGCGACAAGACTGAGGCCATGGGCTGAGAATGCATCAGCAGGCGGCGGACCGGAGCATTGATCGAACGGTGCGCGCGGCTTCAGGCCCTCCGACAGATCCAGAGTGAGCTTGGCAGCACTTGCCTCATCCTCATTGATCAAATGCAGCCCGCCGGACTGGAAGAAACTGTCACCAATGCCGCTGCCGATGATCCAAGGGCTGTCTGGAAGCGCGACCATGTCTTCAACATTCGCGACGCCGCAGATCACTTCGTCCGGTTCAACCAGACCCTGCGGGGTCTCGGCAGTGCAAGCTGTCACCAGAGCGCACATCGATACGCCCCGCAATACCATGCCTGGTTTCATGAAATCTCTCCCCTCGTTATCACGTCAGAGCCCCGCCGCTATCGGTGCGAGATCGCGCCAGCTTCGCCTGAGTTCCGCGGGATCATTCGTGCCCGGCCCGCCCGATATCACTTGCAGACAAACATGGTCCGCACCGGCATCGAGATGCGCCTTGAGGCGCTCGCCGATCTGTTCGGGGGTTCCCCACGCAAAAATCGCATCAACCAAGCGGTCACTCCTGGTCGCGATGTCATCATCAGTGAAGCCGAGACGCCTCCAGCTGTTACAATAATTTTCCCGGCCAACATAGGCTTCAAGCTGTTCACGCGCCTTGGCCCGGGCGCTTGCGGGATCGCTGTCGAGGATCACGCCCTGCTCTGGCGCGAGCAATGCGTCGGGACCCATGGTTTCGCGGGCAATCGCCGAATGCTCGGGCGGCACGAGATAGGGATGCGAACCTGCCGAGCGCGTTGCGGCCAGACCCAGCATCTTCGGAGCTAGCGCGGCGATGCAGCGACTTTCGTGTGGAACCCCGACGGCATCGAGCCCATCGAGATAGGCCGTCATCTTGCTCAACGGTTTCTTCCATGCATTACCAATCGCATCGGCATGACCGACGCCCAGGCCCAGCATCACCCTGGCCTTCTGAGCATCGCTATAGGCGTGCCACCACTGGCCTACTTCCTCGGGCTCATGCATCCAGATATTGAGAATGCCGCTGGCAACAACCACCTCGTTCGTCGCCTCCAGGATAGTGCGAAAGGCTGCGTCGAGGTCTCCCCCTCGCCCGCCTGGAAACCAGATCGCACCGTAGCCAAGCTCCTCAACCTCTGCAGCTGCTTCGGCAATGAAAGTCGGATCGGCGAAGCGAAACTGGATAGACCACACACCGATTCTGCCCAGGCGCTGCCCTGCGATATTCGCTGCCATGTCATTCACTCTCGTCTCCACTCAGGTCGTATCGCAATATCTTCCGCGCGACCATGCATCCTGAAAGGTTTGCAATTTCGAAGAGCTATTCACAATGATAGACACCAGTCAACGACTCACGACGCGTCAAGATTGGTAATCCACCTGATCGCACTAGGGTGAGCGATGATCGGCCCATGGGAGAGGATATGAAAGACATTTTCGGGCTCGATGGCCACAAGGCGTTGGTCGTCGGCGGCGGCTATGGCCATGGGCGGCTGACAGCGCATCTGCTGCATGAGGCTGGGGCCCAGGTCGCCGTAGCCGATATCGATGCGGATCGAGCAAGCAATGTCGCGAATGAGATCGGGGGCCACGCGATCGTCGGCGATGTCACCACTCCCGAAGGCGCAAAGGCCATTGTCGATGAAGCACATGATAAACTCGGCGGATTGACTCGCCTCGCCAATGTTGTTGGCCTGGTGCAGATGGGTCAGTTCATCGACAACGACCCGGCCCACTGGAAGCAACAAATGGACCTCAACCTGATGCAGCATGTCTATGTCTGCCAAGCTGCGGGAAAGCATATGCTCGCCGTGGGCGACGGGGCTATCGCGATGGTTGCATCGGTGTCCGGGATCTATGGGGCCTCCAACCAGGTCGCCTATGGCATGGCCAAAGCTGGCGTGATGTCGCTCGCGCGCTCACTGGCGGCCGAATGGGGTCCAGTTGGGGTACGCGTAAATGCCATCGCGCCGGACATTACCGCCGTTCCGCGTCTGACAGAAAATTTTCCCGGCAGTGAGGAAGAAGCCCTCGCCATGTTTGACACCATGGCCAAAGGCGAAGGCGTTCCGCTCCAGCGGTTTGGTCGCGCCCATGAACTTGCCCGACCCTTGCTGTTCCTGCTGTCGGACATGTCTTCTTATATGACCGGCCAATGCCTCGTGATCGATGGCGGAACCATGGTCCGCTTTCCCCACACAACCGGCGGTGCCAAACCCTGAGGAGACACACAAATGAGTATTCTCGTCGAGGACCCGGAACGCGGCGTCACCATGGAAGCGATTGTCGCGGGCGAAGGCCCCGATGTGGTCCTGATCGCCTCGGCCATGCGCGGCGCAGGCGATTTTTCAATGTTACAAGACGACCTCTCCAAGGCAGGCTTCCGCTCCATCGCGATCCATATGCGCGGCGCGGGACGCAGCCACGGTCCGGAAAGTGACTTCACCTTGCATGACATCGCCGAAGACGTCGCCGGGGTGATCGAGGAGTTGTGCGAAGGGCCAGTCCATATCGTTGGCCATGCGCTAGGCAACATTGTCGCTCGGGGAACCGCCAGCTTTCATCCCGAGCTCATCCGCAGCGTCATGGTCATGCCCTGCGGCGGCCACGATCTTGGCAAATATCCGGTAACCGACGACGTCATCCAGGCCATGGGCCGCTGCCACGACGAGACGTTGGGCGAGGATGAGCGACGTGCAGCGCTCAGCACAGCCTTTTTCGCTCCCGGCAATGATCCGGGCTGCTGGCTCGAGGATTGGTGGCCCGCAGCGAGTATCGTCAGCACTTCAGCGCTCAAGACCGATCCCGAGGAATGGTGGCGCGCCGGGAACAAACCGATCATGATACTCCAGCCGCTCGAAGATGCGATGTCGCCGCGCCAGTCCGGCCTCAATTCAGTCGAAGCGTTGGGTGAGCAGGCCAGCTATGCCGAGATTCCGCATTGCGGCCATGCTATCCTGCCTGAACAGCCAGAGCTTGTCGCCAGTGCAGTCATCGCATTTCTGCAGGAACGGGAAGCAGCAGCCCGGGGATAACCGTAGTCAAATGGATAAGACCGGCAGTTCTGCTTCACGATAGGACCGAGCCGAAAAGGAGAGAGAAATTATGACCGCCGAGACGCTGACCAAGCAAGCATCGGACACTTCGCTGGAAACCATGCCCTGGATCATTTCGGTCGACGACCACGTCACTGAACCGCCTGACCTGTGGAGCACGCGCCTGCCGCAAAAGTTCAAGGATCGCGGTCCCCAGGTGAAGCGCGACAAGATTCTCGTGCCCAAGGATGCGCGCGAAGGCGGAACCCAGTTCGGCCATCCTGACGGTGTGGAGGGCGACTACTGGATCTATGACGGCAAGCCGTGCGGCGGGATGCTCACGCCGATCACCCATGCTGTCGGTTTCGACGAAAAGAAGATCGAGCACCGGCCCATGACCTATGATGAAATCCATCCGGGCTCATGGCAACAGGCGCCCCGGCTTGCAGACATGACCAGCAATCACGTCGAAGCCTCGATGTGCTTCTGCAACACCCTGTCTGGCTTTGGCGGACAGCTCTATTTGCGCGAGCCTGACAAGGAGCTCGGGCTCGCTTGCATCCAGGCCTATAATGACTGGATGATCGATGACTGGTGCGGCGGCGAAGGCAAGGGTCGGCTGATTCCGCTGATCCTTCTCCCGCTATGGGATCCCCTGCTCTGCGCTGAGGAGGTGCGGCGCTGTGCAGCAAAAGGCGCGATTGCTGCGTCGTTCCTTGAGAACCCCTATGAGCTGGATCTGCCCTCGCTCTACACCGGAGCGTGGGACCCACTGTTCCAGGCCTGCGATGAAACGCGGACCAATCTCAGCATGCATATTGGCTCCTCGCCCAAGATTCCGACGACCTCCGAAGACGCGCCCTACATGATGACCTCGATCATCATGTTCATTGATTCGATGACTTCGGCGCTGGATTTCCTGCTGGCAGGGGTCTTCGAGCGCTTTCCCAACCTCAAGATCGCCTATTCCGAAGGGCAGATAGGCTGGCTGCCCTATGCTGTTCGACGCGCGGACAAGGTCTGGGCCGCAAGGGATAAGGAGGGGCACGGCTACCAGCGCACGCCAAACCCGCCCAGTTCCTACGTCAAAGGCCATGTTTACGGCTGTATCTTCGACGATGACACGGCTCTGCTCAGCCGCGATTTGATAGGCATGAGCCAGATCATGATGGAAGTGGATTATCCGCATTCTGCATGCGCATTCCCCAATGTCGTCGAAGTGGCGAACGGGTTGGCCGACATCGCGGGGCTGAACGACACGGAGCGTCACATGCTGTTCCGAGGCAATGCGATCGAAGCCTATGGGCTCGAACGGATGGGTATCAAGCCATAAGGCCGCCGAACGATAATCTCTGGGAGAGAGACAAATGATCGAAGAAGCTGACTACGTCGTTTGCGGCGGCGGCAGCGCGGGCTGCGTGATGGCCGCCCGTCTGTCCGAAGACCCCGACAAGCGCGTAGTGCTCCTGGAGATTGGCGACGCCAACGACCGACTGTTGGTGGACGTTCCTGCAGGCTTGCAAATGGTCGTCGCCAACCAGGAAACCAACTGGATGTACTTCACCGAACCCGATGCGACCCAAAACGATCGACGTGTGTTTTGGTCGGCGGGCAGAGGATTGGGCGGCGGCTCGGCGATCAACGGCATGGTCTATATTCGCGGCACGACCTATGACTACGACCATTGGTCGAAGGAACTGGGCTGCACCGGCTGGAGCTGGGACGAGGTCCTGCCCTATTTCAAGAAGTCGGAAGATTTCGACGGCGAGGACGGCCCCTCGCACGGGAAAGGCGGGCCGCTTGGGGTCTCGCAACTGCGAGCGATGCACCCCCTCGCTTATTCATTCATGGATGCCTGCAAGGAAGTCGGCATGGGCGAGGTCGAGGACTATTGCGCCGGTGATATCGACGGCACATTCGTCAACCACGCAACCCAGCGTAACGGCAAGCGGTGCAGCGCGGCCGAAGGCTTTCTAAAGCCGGCGATGAGCCGCCCTAACCTCCAGGTCATCACAGGCGCGATGGTCGACAAGATCCTGTTCGAAAGCAACCGCGCGGTCGGCGTGCGCTTCACCTACAACGGCAAATCGCGCGATATTCGGGTCAATGGCGAAGTCATCCTGTCGAGCGGCACGATCCAGACGCCGCCGCTGCTGATGCGCTCGGGTGTTGGCCCGGGAGCGCATTTGCAGGAACGCGGTATCGATGTGGTTGCTGCCCGCGAACAGGTTGGCAAGAACCTGCACGAGCATCCCAGCCTGCCTAATTCCCGGTTGGTCTACGAACCCACCTACAACGTCAGGAATAACCCGCTGATCCTGGCGCGTGAGGGGCTCAAATATCTGTTCACGCGGCGCGGCTGGCTGGCGACAGCTGCTGTCCATGCCATGGCGCATGTCCGCTCGGACCCCGATCTCCAGTATCCCGATATCAAATATCAGATGTTGCCATTCTGGGCCGACGCCAACGCCAAGGGCTATTTCGGTGCGGACAACCCGGTGCCCGATTCGGCGAAGAATTTCGGTATCACCATTGGCGTCAATCTGATGACGCCCAACAGCCGCGGACAAATCCTGCTGCAAGATACCGATCCCGCAAGCCGACCGATGATCGACTATCGTATCTACGAGGATCCCGCCGATCTTGAGCGTATGCGCAAGGGCCTCAAATTCGCCAATACCATCTTCGAGGCACCTGCCTTGGCCCCGCACATCAAGGCAACGGCCTTTCCGCCCGATCCGCACCAGAGCGATGAGGAATGGGACAATCAACTCCGCGCCTGCAGCGCAACCGGTCTGCATCCAGTCGGCACCTGCCGCATGGGCAACGACCCCGAAGCCGTAGTCGATACGCAACTCAGGGTGAACGGAGTCGATGGAGTGCGCATCGCCGACTGCTCTATCATTCCACTGCTACCGTCGGCCAACACCAATGCGCCGGCCATCATGATCGGCGAACGCTGCGCCGATTTCGTGCATGGCAACCGCCGTTGAAGCCGAGCGAGCACCATTTCGTCACTCGTGACGGTTGCAGCCTGCGTTACTGGCTGCGCGGCCAGGGCCGACTGATCACCTTAACCCCGGGCGGGCGCGAGGCTGGCGAGGCAGTGGCGGCACTGGCTGATTTGCTCGCGGAAGAAGCTTGCGTTCTGACCTGGGATCGCCGCAATGCAGGCGGGTCCGACGTCTGGTTTGGCGGCGATGTTGAGGCCGAGGTCTGGGCGGATGATCTGTCGGATCTGATCGCTCACCTCGGCTTGGGACCAGCCTGGATTGCGGGTGGTTCGGCGGGCTGTCGTACCTCGGCTCTTTCCGCGTTGCGCCACCCTGAGACTGCGCGTGGGCTGCTGCTTTGGTCCGCGTCGGGAGGGCCATACAGCTGCCAGTTCCTCGGTTTCAGCTATCATGTGCCCTATATCATGGCCGCAGAAGCCGGCGGCATGGAAGCGGTCGGGCAATCGCCATTCTTCGCCGACCGGATTGCTGCCAACCCCGGCAATCGAGAGCGGCTTCTGGCGCTAGACCCGACACAATTTGCCGAGCAGATGAAGCGCTGGAACGAGGCTTTTTACTACAGCCCCGAGGCGTCGCTTGCCGGGGTTCCAGACGCAGATCTCTCAACCATTTCCATCCCGACACTGATCGTCGCAGGCAATGACGACGTCCATCCACCATCCGTCTCGGACGCGATTGCACGATTGGTTCCGGGTGCAACGCACATTCCTTCACCCTGGTCGAACGAGCAATGGATGGACATGTTCACTGGCCGCAAGGGCGGTTCGGTGTTTGATCTCTATCCCCTGCTCGCCCCTGCCCTGCTTGAATTTGTCGGACGCCACTCGTGACCACTGCGCGCGCTGAATGGTCGGCCATGTGGCCGCTCCCACTGGTTTCGATGCTTGGCTATGTTGGCGGCGCCAGCTTCGCCTATTCGAGCGGCGTGTTCATGCAGGAACTGACCAGCGAATTCGGCTGGTCGCGTGCGCAGTTTTCGGCTGCTTTCACAATCCATTCGCTGGTCGCGCTGATCATGGCACCCTTTATCGGTCGGCTCATAGACCGGATTGGACCGAGAAAGATGGCGCTGATCGGCATTGTGCCATTTATGGTCGGCCTGTCACTGTTTGGCCTAGCCGATGGCTCGATCTGGCAATGGTGGGGGATTGCTTTCGTCCAGGCCCTGCTCGCTTCGATGATCGGCGGTGCGGTCTGGGTAAAAGCCGTGGTCACCCGCTTCAAGGCCTCGCGAGGGCTAGCTCTGGCGACGGTGCTGGCCGGATCAGGCGTAGCGACAACCATCTGGCCGGTGGTCGCGGCCTATTACATAGCGGAAATAGGGTGGCGCATGTCTTACCCCGCAATGGCATTGAGCTGGGGCCTGCTGATGCTGCCCCTCGCCTGGCTGTTCTTCGTCGATACCGACAATGGCGAGAAACAGGCTGTGCAGGCCCGCAAGACCGTTCCCCTAGGCGAACTCAGACATGTCTATCTGTCCCGTAGCTTCATTTCCCTGGCGCTGGCTGGCGCGATCTTCTCGGCGCTGACTCTGGGCCTGCTGCTCCACCTTGTGCCAATCTTCCAGGGCGCGGGCCTCTCTCTCACAAGCGCCGCAGGCATCGCCGGCCTTACCGGCATATTCGCCATCGTCGGACGGCTGAGCACCGGCTTGCTGCTTGATTTGCTGCCAACCCGACCACTTGCAATCGGCATCTTCCTACTGCCGTTGGTGATCAGCGCGCTGTTGTTGAGCTTCGATGGTTCCCTGGCAACCGCCATTGCCGCTGTAGTCATCCTGGGGTTCGTGTCCGGAGCCGATGGCGACATCATTGCCTACCTGATTGCCAAGGGCTTCGATCCGGGAGTCTTCGCCACCATCTACTCGCTGATGGTGGCAATTCTCTCGATCAGCTCCAGCGTCGGCCCAATCCTGTCGGGTGCGATCTTCGACCATTCGGGCTCCTATGACCTCTATTTCCTGGCGATGATCCCGATGGCACTGGTCGCTGCTATTCTCGTCGGGACCATTCCCATGCGGACAGACGAACGCGTTCCCACTCGCAATACGCCACAGATTGGTTCATGATTGCCGCCAGCAGCTAGGCCCACGAGGCTGAAGCGAGAAACACAGGAGAGCTGAGATGAGCGTGTCAGAGCTTGAAAGAACCCAAACGAAAGACGATTCGAAGAGCCGCTACAAGATCGTCGATGCCGATCAGCATGTCGATCCGCCGCACACCTTTTGGAAGGATTATCTGCCCGAGCACCTGCGCGAACTCGCTCCGACCATCGAGGAAGGCGACGAGCATGACTGGGTCGTTTTCGAAGGCAAGAAGCGTCCGCTCAACCTCCTCTCCTTCCTCGCCGGCAAGGAAGAGATCAATTTCAAGCAAAAGGGCAAGCTGGCCGACCTGCGCAGTGCGATGTCAGCGCAAAAGCGCCTCAAGGACATGGACGACGACCAGATCGACGCTGCGGTTCTCTTCGGTGGCGGCCCGCTGCCCACCGCGAACAGCGAACTTCTGATCGAAAGCTACCGCGCTTATAATCGCTGGCTCTCCGACTTCTGCGCGGAAGCTCCCGACCGGTTCAGGGGAGTCGCCTATGTGCCGATGCGTAATGTCGAGGAATCGATCGGAATATTGCGAGAAGTTTCAAGGCTCGGCTTCCGCACGATCAACATACCTGCCTACCCGCAGGCGGCAGATGGCATCAAGACCTCTGCCGGGATCAAGAACATGAGCGATTCGCAAGTCGCAGCGCTGACCGGCGATCCAAGCGGCAACCGGTCTTACTGGCACAAGGAATTCGAACCGTTCTGGGCCGAGGTCTGCGAACTCGATATCACCATTACCATGCATCTTGGCGGACGGATCACCCGGTTTGGCGAGAATGATCACTTCCTGCCTGACCATCTCATGTCTAAGCTAGCCATGGCCGAGCCGGTCTGTGTCGCGATCTATGGAGGGCTATTCGATCGCTTCCCGAAGCTGCGCTGGGCGATGATAGAAAGCGGCGTTGGCTGGATGGCCTTTGCCGCGCAATACATGGACCATAGCTGGGGCAAGCACCGCTATTGGGTCGGCAACGAATGCCAGCACCCGCCCAGTTTTTACATGGACCAGAACATCTGGGGCTCATTCCTGCGCGATCGGATCGGTATCGAAATGCGCAACATGCCCGGTGGCAAGAACATCATGTGGTCGTCAGATTTCCCGCATTCGGAAACCACCTATCCCCACTCTCGGGACTACATTGCCCAGGAGTTCAAAGGCATTCCCGATGCAGACATGCGCGAAATCGTCGGCGGAATTGCTGGCAGGTTGTTCCATTTCGACTGAGCGCAAGGGCCGGACGGACGTTCCTTCCGGTCTCGCGCCTTGCAAGGCTTCTGCATGACCGGACATATCCTGCCCGTCCCCGACGAAATGTCGGCACCCTATTGGGATGCCTGTTCGCGGCATGAACTGAAACTAGCGCACTGCTCGCAATGCGCAAAGGTCACCCACCCCCCAGACGTAACCTGCCCCAATTGCCACAGCATCGAACCAGACTTTGTCTGGAAGCAGGTCTCCGGCCATGGCAGGGTCAGGAGCTGGACGGTCATTCGCCAGTCCTTCCTCTCAGGCTTTGAACTCCCGTTCCTGCTGGTCGATGTCGAGCTAGATGATCACCCCGATGTGCGGCTGATCGGACGACTGATTGATGGCGCCGACACCCCTCTCACGCTTGGCGATGCAGTCACTCTGACATTTGACGATCTCGCGCCCGGCGTTGCAGTGCCGGCCTTCGTGATGGCAGGCAAGTCATGAGCGGAACTTTTGAAGCGCGCAACAAGGTTGCGATTGTCGGCTATGCCCAAAGCCAGGTCGTTCGCCGCCCCACCGAACCGCTGGGTGTCACGACGATCCGAACCGCGCGCGAGGCGATCGCCGATGCCGGGCTCAAACCGCAGCAGATCGACGGCTTTGCCGCCTCGGCTCTAATGCCGACCTCGGGCGGTCACGAAGCACAGGACGGCATCAGCACCGTTTCTCCGGCGTGGCTGGCAGAACATCTCGGGATCGAACCGGCCTATGCGGTGGGGTTCCAGGGACATGGCCAACTCACCGGATCGCTGACGCTGGCAGTCAACGCAGTGGCAAGCGGGGCAGCGGACTATGTATTGCTGCACCGAGCACTGCACAATCCTCCGGCAGGCAAATATAACGACAACCCGATGACTGAGGCTGCCGGCATGATGCAATGGTGTGCGCCGCAGGGCTTTTTTGGCGGGCTACCGGCAATTGCCATGGTCTACACCGAATATTGCCAGCGCTACGGCGCCACGCGCGAGGCCATGGCCCACGTCGTCACGGAGGCAAGGAACAACGGAGCCAAACTCCCGTGGTCCTACTGGCACGGCAAGCCAATCACTACAGAGAATTACCTCGCTGAACCGGTTATCGTCGATCCGATGTGCCGGCTCGATTGCGACATCCCGGTCCAGGGCGTCGGCGTTTTCATCCTGACCAGCGCAGAGCGGGCTAAGGACCTGCCGAATAAGCCCGTCTATATGTCAGGCTATGCCAATGGCTATCCGCAGCGTCATCGCCTGCCGCTCCACTGGACGCTCGACGATATGGAGGAGGCAGGACAGGCACTATCGGCCCGCTTGTGGGAAGCTGCAGGCATTTCTCGCGAAGAGATCAACCTCGTCCAACCCTATGATGCCTTCTCGCCCTTCGTTTATATCTGGCTTGAGGCCCTCGGCTTTACCCCGCTCGGCGAAGCGCATCGTTTCATCCTCGACGGCGGAATCGATGCCAGCAGGCCAAATTCGATCGCGGCGCTGTCAGGGGGCGGTGCAATCGGAAATGGCCGGCTCCACGGATTGCCGCAATTGCTCGAATGTTATCTGCAGCTCTCCGGACGCGCGGGACAACGGCAGCGCAATGTCAGCAACGCGGTGTTTTCATATTCCGCACCCTATTTCGGCGGCGCGGCGGTGCTTACGAATACGCCATAGGGGTCAGTTCCGGCGGGTTGAACAGACTCTTGGCCGAGACGCTGAGCTGTTCAAACTCGTCGATCCAGTTCAGGCACCATTCGACCGCGTCAACGGCAGCGCTAGCTTGTGGCAGTTCGCTCCGGCCGATTTCCGTTTCATCGGAGGCTTCCAGCCCTGCCCGGCGCCTGACCGCTGCGCGCTTCTCAGCAAGCAGCAGCGAACGATAGGTATCAGCGCTGATCCTGCCGGATTCAAAGGATTCAAAGGCCTGCTCGAGGCTCCTCATCGTCTCTTCCACCGGGTTCTCCGGCCCACCAGGGCCATCCAGGGAAACTGCGGCTTCCCTACGTAAGGCCGCCAGCTGACGTGCACGATGCGACAGTTCGCTGCTGGCCTCGGAAGCTGCCTCTTTGTTCGGACGAGCAAGCTTAGGAATTGTAATCCGCATGCTGAACGATGGAAGACGCAACGCTGGCAAGCCAATCCTGACACGCAAGCCCATGAAAACTATAAGGCACAGAGCGAGCACGAGAGCGGCCATGATCAGTTTGAAGTATATAATGGGCATATTCAAACGCTCAATAATTTGATGGCAAAGTATTTTTTATCATTGCCAAAGACCTTCCTAGAGCCTTGACGACCTCTAGAGCCCAAGCCTGAAAGGTCGAATAAGGAACATAGTGTATAGCTCCTTAAGCACCCTAACCCGCTATTTGTTTCCTAGTTTTTAACCCTGCCTCGAAATTTTTCCTCAAGCACCACCGGCCTATATCGAAGCATCCATCACGCGATCCGTGTTGGCGTTCAATTCGGGAGCCGCTGTGTGACCAAAGTCTTTGGGAACCTCTTTTGCGACACGAAAGGTAATGTGCTGCCGATTGCTGCGGCCGGCCTGATGGTGTCTGTCGCGATCGTCGGTGGCGGTATCGATATGAGCCGCGCCTACAAGGCGGAAAACCGATTGCAGTCTGCCTGCGATGCGGCCGTGCTGGCCGGGCGCAAGAATGTCTCCACAAACGGCTTTGATAGTAACGCAGAATCCCAGGCAGACGCCTATTTCGCAACCAATTTCAACAACAGCAGCGAACAGGCAACCGACACGGTTTTCACGCCGAGCTCGGCTGACAATGGTGCCTCGGTCGACGGCGTCGCCACTACCAAGGTCGCTTCAACGATAATGAAGGTCTTCGGCGTCGATGGATTCGACCTGGCGGTCGGCTGCTCTGCGTCCATGGGCGTCGGCAATAGCGACGTCGTGATGGTGCTCGATAACACCGGCTCGATGGGCAGTACCCTTTCCGGAACATCCCAGACCCGTATCCAGGCGCTGCGCGCGGCGATGAAGGATTTCTACGACACGCTGCAGACCGCGACTACCGGAACCAATGCACGCATTCGCTATGGCTTCGTGCCCTATAGCTCCGCAGTAAATGTCGGACAGCTGATTTACGACGTCAACCCGGACTATCTGGTTGATGCATGGCCGATCCAGTCGAAAGAGGCCGTCTTTGAGACGGTCGTAAACCAGGAGTTCGATCATTGGGACGATCCAACCTCTTCGACTAGTACAGAATATGACAACTACGACTACGACAGCTGGAGCAATATTTCGTCTACGAAATATAATTCGAAAAACGCCTGCAAAAACGGGCTTCCATCGGACACGGCTTGGGCAGATACGGGCTCACCGACCATTACAACGTCGACCTTCATCAATGGCAGCGATCAACAGGTGACGAGGACCACCACGACGCAAGAGCAGGAGATGACTGACTACCGATGCAAGAAGAAAAAAGGCAAGTGGCGGCGACAAGCTCGTGACGTAACGCGTGACTTCATCTCTCACCAGGACGAGGTCAGGGATCCCGTCTATATCGAGACAACATCGCTGGAATTCGACAAGTGGATCTACAAGCAGGTCACCTACGATACGAGCGTCTTCAAGACCTTTGCTGCAGCCTCGACCAACACCGGCTTTGAAGGCAGCGCCGAGAGTTCGACCTGGGACGGTTGTATCGAGGAACGCTCGACTAGTGCGGCACCCAATTTCCGCTATTCGACTGTGTCAGGCATTACCCCTTCTGCCGCGCTTGATCTCGACATCGATTCAGCGCCGGACACCGGCAAGGACGCGACCAAATGGGCACCGATGTGGCCGGACGTCGCCTATCTGAGGCAGACTTCCGGGGGCAACTACACTAATTCCACGACCAGCGATTACGGCAGAAGCGCGAGCTCGCGTTGTCCTCACGAGTCCCAGAATCTCGATGAAATGACCGAAACTGAATTCGACACCTATGCCGACTCAATGGTTGCATCGGGCAACACTTACCTCGATTTCGGCATGCTGTGGGGCGCGCGACTCAGTACGCCCGACGGCATCTTCGCCGCCAACGTCAATGAAACGCCGGCAAATGGCGGCGAGGTATCGCGGCACATCATCTTCATGACCGATGGCGTCATGCAGCCCTATCGTTATCTCCAGTCGACCTACGGCATCGAATATCATGACCGTCGAGTCACCACTGACGGCGGCTCGGATCGCGGCGAGCACACTGACCGCCATACTTCGCGCTTCCTCGCGATCTGCGCGGCAGCCAAGGCGAAGGGCATCCGCATCTGGTCGATCGCATTCACCTCGGGTCTTTCAACCGATCTCACGACCTGCGCCTCGGACAGCAGTTCCTACACCGCTAATTCCTCCGACGAACTAAATGCGGCGTTCCAGGAAATCGCCAAGCAGGTCGGCGAATTGAGGATAATCCAGTGACGCTGCGAGAAAAACTCAGCCCTAAGCTGCTCGGCTCGGATGACGACGGCACGGCGGCGGTCGAATTCGCCATGATTGCACCCGTCCTGCTGGGGATGCTGATGGGCACTTTCGACATTGGCCAGATGGCTTATGCCAAGTCGGTGCTGCATGGCGCGGTCCAGGAAGCCGCCAGAAGCGCTTCGCTTGAAACAGCCAACACATCTGCGGCCGACGCAAGGGTAATTGCCTCCGTCTCGCCAGTTCTTCCGAATGCTACATTCGCCTCCGAACGCTCCAGCTATTTCGATTTTGCCGACATCGGGCGTCCCGAGCAGTGGAACGATTCCAATGATAACGACACTTGCGACAATGATGAGAACTTCAGCGACGAAAACGGCAATGGCGAGTGGGACAGCGATATCGGCACAAACGGAAATGGGGGTGCCGGTGACGTCGTCGTCTACTCGGTCACGGTGGAATATGTGCCGGTCTTCGGCATCCCCGGCACGACCAACCGTTACGGCAAACGCACTCTGACTGCCTCGGCTATCGCCAAGAACCAGCCATTTGCAGACCAGGATGACTACGGCTCCGACGCAGGGACATGCAGCGACCCATGAAACTTTCCCGCCCCAAAAATAGCCTTGCCCGCGTCGGCAGGCGTCTCATCAAGCGCCTCAGGCCGGACAGCGCCGGCAATGCCGCGATCGAAATGGCGATCGCGCTACCCGTGCTCATCACCATGGGCATGTACGGCACGGAAATCGCTTATATGGCGTCGGTAAACATGCAAGTGAGCCAGATCGCCACCTCGCTGGCGGACAATTCATCGCGGCTCGGCCAGACTGACAACAGCAGCATCACACCAACCGTTACCGAAACGGACATCGATTCGATCATGGGCGGCACCTTGCGGCAGGGGTCAGATATCCGTCTGAGCGAGAATGGCCGGGTTATCCTGACCAGCCTTGAGCGCGACGAAGACTCCGGTCGTCAGTATATCCATTGGCAACGCTGTGCCGGCGATTTTGACAAGGACTCCTCTTATGGTGATGACGGCTCCAATAACGGCCTGAGTGGCGAGGAAATTCTTGGACTTGGTCGGCCCGGCAGCCTGATCACCGCGCCCGCTGGTGCGTCGGTGATGTATGCCGAGATCTTCTTTCAGTACCAACCGTTGTTCGGCGATATCTTCGTCGGCAATGTCAACTTCAAGAAGGAAGCCGCCTTCCTGGTCAGAGACGACCGCAATCTCACTCCGGGCGTGACCGGTTCCGGTGGAACTTCCGCCTGCAGCTAGGCCCCGCCCACCAGCGCTACTTTTTCGGCTGCCCGATCACATGATGCGCGCCGACCCGGGCTTCAAGACCAGATTCGATCACCCGCCTGATGCCCTCGCGTACTGACACCTTGCAGGGCCCGAGCAGTTCGACCATCTTCGTCGTGTCGCCCCAGATCGGCCAGGCCTTGCTGTTTTCAACAAATTCCGGCGTCTTGCCGAGGATCTCACCGGCAATTGCGCAATATTGCTGGGTCGTCGCTATATCGGTTCCACCCAGGTTGACGATCTCGGCAGGGACTTTTGCAATCCCCGCCGCCGCGATGGTCTTTTCGACGTAGTCATCCTCATACATCGGCGTGTGTGTGTTGCTGGTGCCGGGATAGACACTGACGGGAAGGTCCTGGGCGATCTGGTCGACCCGCTGGGTCGGTCCGCCACCACGCGGGCCATAGAATGAGAAAATCCGCACTATCACTGTCGGCATGTCGAATTCAATGCACAGCTGCTTGATCAAGAATTCCGCCGCAATCTTGCTCGCAGCATAGTTTTCGGCCGAGCTGTGGAGCCCATAGGGATCATCCTCACGCAAAGGTCGCTCGCCCTGAAACTCATAGAGCGAGCCGGTGCTGCCATGAACGAACGCTTCGCAATCACGATATCGACTGGCGAGACGCCCGGTCGCCCCGGCATTTACCTCATAGGCATCCTTGAAACTCGGCGGCAGCACCGCATAATTGATCACCACATCAACCGATTTCGGCAGCGGCGAAAGGTCGAGACCGGCAAGATCGAAGCTCACTGCACGGGCCCCCGATTCTTCGATCAGCCGCTTCTGTTCGGGATCCGAATAGCGCGCAACGGCATAGACCTCGTTGGCCTTGGCTAGCTCAACCGCGACCGGAAGCGCGACAAGCCCGCTTGCCCCGGTGATGAGCACCCGCTTGCCTGACATTCCACTCATTGCGTTCTCCCGCATTTGAATTTTCGGGCGTTCAGACCTTCATCGGCCCGACAAGTTCGATGAAATGGCCTTCGTTATCGGCGACCACCGCAGCGCGAACCGAATGTTCAGGTCGATCCTCTCCAGCCCTGACAACGTGCCCTCCCCCTGCCTCGACAGTCGCGCATGTCGCCTCGACATCTTCGACCATGAAACACAGCCAGATTTCGCCGGGATAGGACGGGTCCTTGGGCTCCGGCAGCTCGAGAAATTTCGTGAGGATGAGGATATGCTCGCCCTCGGCGCCCGTGGATGAAAGCCACGACTGCTGCTGATGCACTTCCTTCTCGCCGCCGGTGTTGCGGTTCACCACCGTCATGCCCAGCGCACAATAGAACCGCTCGGCAGCTTCGACATCACGAACGACCAGCTTGGTCGCATGCATCGCAAATTTCATCGTTCTGTCTCTCCCTGCGGGAAGGTCTCGGGTTCAGTTCGCAAGACCCGGTATTTCAAGACGCCATGTTCCCCGGAACCGGTCCGGGGTCAATGGGTACGCGGCTTTCGTCTTTTGGGCTAAGGTTACAAAGGTTACACGGTGTCACCTTAGCCCAATCCTAAACCCTATATAATAATCAAAGACTTCGTAGACCTTTCTGAGCAAGATGACTCCAGCGACCCGAGGGCTTTTCGAGTGTCGGTGGCCAAAGGCGACATTTTGCGCGACGTCAGTTTGCCAGCATATGGGGATGTAGGAAACGAGTTTGTCGATGGATCGATCGATTGGGGCGACTGGAAGGTAAGAGGGACGATGTTGGATAGCTGTGTGCTGTACACCGATGAAAATCCAACACTTGGTGCCCGATTGGCGGATAGCAGATTACGAGCCAGTTCCATTCGGTGCATCGTCTTAGGCGATTAACTGGAACCAGACGTTAGTCGCTTAGCCGAGGCGAGCTAGCGCTTCCGCTTCCATGCGCTTGATCCAGGCATCTTTGCAGTCTGAATAGGCATGACTGTTTTCAGGGTGAAGTTTCGCGCATCTGCACTTTTCTCGCTCATATTCCTTTCCGAGTTTAGGTGAACTACGCAGATAGTCGCGGAAGGCTAAATGCCTGCGAATTGCGGGGTCGCTCTCGGCGAAACAGTGGATTTGCACAATTCGGTCGCGGGTTTCTAGGTTGTGTAGAGTGCAGTAGCGTCGCCCTTGCATTCCATAGGGTCCATGCCACCTATAGCCGAGGGCTTCGATGGATGGCCGTTCAAAGTCCAACTCAGCAAGATCGGAAACGACTGGCATCAGATCGAGGACAGGTTTTGCGACGATCCCCGGGATGGAGGTAGATCCGATATGGTGTACGACGACAATTGATGCCGTCCCCTCTTGAAGTCGGTCCGCCTCAGCGGCGGCGCGATCTGCCCAACTTGGATCATGAGGCATCAGACGCACGGGGATTGGCGGCGGAATGATCCTGCTCCATCAAGAAACGACGTCCCAAACGAACGGCCGCTCACCTTGCTATTACCCCCAATGCGGCCAGTCGCAAAACCACCCAATTGCCGTCTTTCAACGCGTGCCTCAACGTCGGTGCGAAGCGCCATAACCCCGGCTAACTCGCCGGCCTATATGGCTTCGGGCTCCATTCCCTCGGGTCGGCCTCGTCGTGGATCGAAACTCCGTCCGCGGTCCCTGCCATGATCTCCTGCCAGCGACTGGCGAGCGTCTCCACCGTCATGTTCGGATCGTCGATGCCGGGCGTTCGGGCGAGATAGAAGCGCGCAAGATGGCCGCCAAAGGATTCGATGCATTCGCCCGTGCAAGGCACGCTTTCATGGGCGAGGAACGCCACGGCGGGCGAGACGATCTCTGGCGGCATCGTGTCTTTCGAAGCGGCGATGAATGACGATGTCTGCTCATCCTGCACCGCATAGACCATGCGGGTGAGCGCGCCGGGGATCACCGAATTGGCCTTGATCCCGCAATCCATCCCGTCCGACGCCAGCCCGCGCGTGAAGGAATAGACCGCGCCCTTGGAGGCGGCATAGGCGCTCTGCCATGGCAGGCCGGTCATCGAACCCGAGGAAATGTTGACGATCCGGCCATAGCCCTGCGCCTTCATATGCGGCCAGGCTGCGCGACAGGTGTGCACCGTGCCCATGAAGTTCACTTCCATGGTCTGGGCGAAATCGGACGGGGTCATCTCCTCAAAGGACACGACGCGGCAGATACCGGCATTGTTGACCAGGATATCGATGCCGCCAAAGGCATCAAGCGCAGTCTGGACGATGGCCGCCCCGCCTTCTTCCGTGGCGACCGAATGAATGTCGGCCACGGCCTTGCCGCCCGCAGCCCGGATCTCCTCGGCGACAGCCTCGGCGGACGCGATGCCCGGATAATCGAGCGCCTCAGGAAGCTCACCGATATCATTGACCACGACATTGGCACCCCGTGCGGCGAGCAACAGCGCGTGAGCCCGTCCCAGCCCGGGATTGCCGCCCGCTCCGGTAACAATCGCCGTTCGTCCATCGAAACGCAGTTCATCCATGGACTACCTCCGAAGTGTCAAGCGCTGGCGAGTTCGTCCGTAAGTATGTCTTCCCAGAACAGCATATTGCCCTGTTCGATGGCGAGACTGCGGGCGCGGCGCATGTGGAGATGCAGCCCGCTCTCCCAGGTCACCCCGATGCCGCCATGGATCTGCACCGTATCGCGCGCTGCGGTGTCGTAGGCTTCGGTCGCCGAGAGACGCGCGGCAGCAGCGGCGCGCAGGAAATCCGCCTCACCTTCACGCGATGAAGCGTGGATGCAATTGGCGCGCGTGATCTCGACCAGCCCATATAGCTCGGCGATGCGATGCTTGACCGACTGGAACGCGCCGATGGGTTGCCCGAAGGCCTTGCGGGTGTTGGCATATTCGCGGGCGATAAACAGCAGCGCCTCGGCCCCGCCCAGTTGCTCCCAGGCAGTAACCAGAGCCATCCGGGTGAGCGCTGCAAGCGCAAGCGTGCGGGCTGCTTTGCCCTGGGCGAACACTTCCGCCGGACTTTGTGAGAATTCAAGATCGGCATAGAGTCGAGAATTATCAAAGCTTTCAAAGGGAGTACGAGAGTTACTTGCCAGATCACACAAGGCCAGAACATCCTCGCCCGCTTCCGAACGAGCGAGCACAATGGCGAAGTCGGCCTTGAGGCCACCTGCGACACTCGGCTTGGTGCCCGAGAGTTTGCCATCGGCGAACTGCACATTTGGTGTCGACGGCAGCGGCGATGACGCTTCGGCAAAGGCACAGCAAGCCGTCGCCTCACCCGATACGAGCTTTTCCAGCCATTGCGCCTTGAGAGCATCGCTCCCGGCAGCCTGCAGGTCATGGGCTGCTCCGCTGTTCCCGGTCAGGAAAGGCGCGCCTGCAGTCGCAGCGCCCGTGGCCTGCGCGACTAGGCCCAATTCGATCAGGCCAAGGCCGATGCCGCCGTGATCTTCGTCGATGCCGATCCCGGTCCAGCCCTGCTCCACTGCGATGGTCCAGAAGCTCTCATCATGCGCGCCGCTCTGTTCGATCAGCGCCATCAACCGGGCCTGATCGACCCGGTCGTCGAGTATGCGCCGGGCTTCGCGGGCGATGGCTTCCTGTTCGTCGTTCAAGAGGATTGAAATCGAATGTCTCCCGGGTCTGGCTACGGTCAGATCTCTATGCAGATCTTGCCGACATGTTCGCCTGATTGCATGGCGCGGAAGGCATCGGCAAGCTCTTCGAGCGGAAATGTCCGATCGACCACCGGTGTGATGCCATGTGTCTCGATTGCCCGCACCAGTTCCTGCTGGTCGCGCCGGGTTCCGACCGTGACTGCCTGGAGGCGCAGGCGTTTGGCCTGAACCACCGCAAACGGCATCGTATCGACATCGAATCCCGCAACCGCCCCGATGATCGCGATATGCCCGCCGGTGCGTGCCGCGACGAACGACTGGCCGAGCGTGTTCGGCCCGCCAATTTCGACAATGTGATCGACACCCAATCCGTCGGTCAGGCCCAGAACCGTCTGGCCCCATTCCGCATCCTCGCGGTGATTGATGACATGATCGGCACCGAGCGCCTTGAGTTGTTCGAGCTTTACGGCGCTAGAACTGGTCGCAATCACTGTCGCGCCCGCTGCCTTGGCGATCTGCAATGCGAACAGCGACACCCCGCCCGTGCCCTGGACCAGCACCGTCGCGCCCGGCTTGACCTTGCCGTCTGTAACCAGGGCCCGCCAGGCCGTGACGCCCGCGCAGGTCAAAGTCGCGGCCTCGACATGAGACAGGTTTTTCGGCGCGTGCGTGAAATAGCTCGCAGGCCGCGTTGCTTCCTCGCAGGCAAAACCGTCTGCCGGACCACCCGGTGAATTATCGAGCTGCGATTTCTCCATATGGCCGTCGAGCCATTTCGGGTGGAAGGTGCTGACCACCGCATCGCCCACCGCGAATTCACTGACACCCTCACCCACTTCCAGAACCTCGCCAGCCCCATCGGACAGCGGAATGATCCCTTCCATGGTCGGGAAGAAGCCATTGACCACCAGCCCATCGCGGAAATTGAGCGAGCCAGCGCGGATACGCACCTTGATCTCGCCGGGCCCGGGCGCTGGCGCTTGCGCTTCGGACAGCGTCAAATTGTCGAGGCTCGCGGGGTGCTGGAGGCGCATGGCTCTCATGACTGTTGCAACTCCTTCATTGGCGAATTTTATAGTATCGATCGCTCTCGAATATTGCCGAACGCTCTCAGCCTAGGGCCGCATTATCCAGCCGCCATCGACATGGATGGTCTGCCCGGTGATCCACTGCCCCGCCGGCGAGCATAGCAGCATCAGCGTACCGACCAATTCGTCAGGCGCGCCGCGCGGCTTGGTAGCGCAGGTCATTTCGAGAAACTGGATGAAGGGCGAATCGTCGGGCACCAGCATCTTGCCAGCATCGGATGTGACATTGCCCGGCGCGATGGCATTGCAGGTGATATTATCCTTGCCGAACTGTTTGGCCAGCGTCGTCGTCAAGCCGACCAGGGCCAGCTTGGTAATGCCATAGAGGCCGATCGCCGGGAACGCGCCGCCGCTGGTCTGGTTGACGATCCGCCCGCCGCCCCGCTCGCGCATGGACGAAACCACCGCGCGACTGCACAGCAGCGCGCCATTGAGATTGACCGCAAAGGCCTTGTTCCAATCGTCGAGCGAGACCGTTTCGGTATCGTCATAGCTGATATCGACCATCAGCGCGGCATTGTTGACGAGAATATCGACGCCGCCAAAGGCCTCCTTGGCCGATGCCGCCATGGCTAGAGTCGAGGCTTCGTCAGCCACATCCACTCGCACCGCGACAGCCTTGCCTCCCGCAGCATTGATTTCATCGGCAACAGCGCCTGCGCCCTCTTCATTGAGATCGGCGACAACAACTGAAGCACCAGCATCGGCCAGACCCAGTGCATAAGCGCGGCCAATGTTGTTGCCGCGCCCACCTGCGCCGGTGACCACTGCGACCTTGCCGTCAAGGCGGAATTCATCGGCGGAAAATGCCATGCAAATCTCTCCTGGAAATGGGTTTCAACCGGCCAATGCCGGGCCGAGAAAATAGTCCGCCGCGTGTTTCAGCAGCTCGGTATTATCATCATCGCCAAGCGTTGCGGCCAGCAGATTGACGTCCTTGTTCAGCAGAGCTGCGCCCATCGCGAAGGCTTCCGGTGTCGGCAATCTTGCATAGACCTCAAAGGCATAGCTGCGACCGCTGCTGGCGTTGATCAGCTCGCAAAAGGCCGTGCGGTCGATCCCCAGTTTTTCGGCCGCCTGAACCGCGGCATGGCCGACACCGAAATGGGCTGACATCAGCGCATTGTTGACAATCTTGGCGCGCTGTCCCGCTCCTGCCCCACCGAGCAACACGATCAGCTTGCCGAAGCTTTCAAACACCGGCTTTGCCGCCTCGAATGCGTCCTCATTGCCGCCGCACATCACGGTCAGCACTCCCGCTGTTGCAGCTGGTTCTCCACCACTTACCGGCGCATCGAGGAACTTTATTCCGCGCTCGGCGCAGCGCGCTTCCAGCTTCTCGCAGCTCTCCGGCAGAATCGTCGAATGTATCGCGAGCAGCGAGCCTTCACGCATCGCAGGGATCAGTTGGTCGCAGATTTCCGCGACTCCGGCATCGTCGACAACGCAGACGCCGATGTGGTCGCAAGCCGACCCCAACTCGGCCACCTGATCGACACCAGTTGCGCCCTTTGCGGCCCATTCTTCCATCACTTCAGTGCGCCGCGCCCAGACAGTGAGGTCGAATCCGGCTGCGAGCATGCGCTCAGCCATTGGTCCGCCTTGACTACCAACACCGATGAATCCCGTTTTCATTCCGCTCATCCCGCAGTGATTCCGGCATCGATATTGATGCAAGCGCCGTGATAGGCGCGGCCCTGCGGCGAAGCGAGCAGAGCGACCATATCGGCGACATCGTCCACTTCGACCAGACCGCGCAGTCCTGAGTAGCGCGCGATGAGGTCCATCTCGGCATCCTCGGGGAAGGTCATGCCATCGGAGATATTGGTCATCATCCCGCCCGGCGCGACCGCATTGATGCGGATGGGTTTGCGCGAATTTTCCATCGCCATGGCCTTGGTCGCGCCCAACAGCCCCGCCTTGCTGGCACAATAGGCAACCGCATAGGCCTCACCGATAAAGGCTGCCGACGAACAAACGTTGACGATCGCCCCTTCGCTTTCGAGCAGATGAGGTAGCGCGGCCTGGCAAAGCAGGACCGGAGCAGTCAGGTTCACCGCGATGGTTAGATCATAATCCGATCGCGCCATTTGGCCAAAGTGCGTCATGCGGATGAGCCCGGCTACATTGCACAAGGCATCAAGCTTGCCGAAGCGTTCAACCGCCGCATCGATCACCGACTGGCAGTTCTCCGCATCAGCAAGGTTGGCGTGATGCAGCATGACATCGCTGTCTGAAATCATACCATGCGTCTCGGCGAGGCGCTCTTCGTGAACATCGACCAGGCACAGGCTTGCACCCGCATCGGCCAGCTTGAGCGCAGTTGCCCGGCCTAGGCCAGAGGCAGCACCGGTTACGACGGCAATCTTGCCGTTCATGTCAGGTGATAAAGACAAATATTCCTCCCGTTCAGCCGCTCCAGGGTTTGTCGGCCTCGAAATTCTGGATCATTTCAAACACCGCGCCCTGGACGTCTGACCCTCTCGGCCAGCCAGCGTGGAGCGCATATTGCAGCACGAATTCATGCAGTTCCGGAGGCTTGCAATTGCCGCTGGTCATGGCGGAATGGAAATGGCTCTTGATCGGAATCTCACAGCGCGAATCCGCCACAGCGACCAGCGTGATCCAGCGCCGTGAGCGCTCGTCAAGCCCGGACCGACACCACATCTCACCGAATATGAAGTTGAGGATGCCCGCCTCCATGTAAGGCACGCCATTATTCGGCGGCGGTCCGCCAAATGTCATGACCTTGAGAAAACCAGCCTCGCCTTCCTCTTGCCTGACTTGCGGGTCCCAGGGCGCGCCACGCAATGGCGGCGTCTCCGCCGGAGCAAGGCCGAGTTCTTCCTGGACTTGCGTGATCGCATCGTCCCACGCATCGCCCTTCGAAAATCCGGCATAACAGGCCAGGTGCAGTGCGCCCTCGCGCAGTTCGGCCAGGGTAAGCTCGCCTTCGGTCAGCGCGCCGCGGACATCATTGACAAGCTGGTCATTCGGGCCCGGTGTATTCGCGCAGCCAGCCATCGCGATCAAATAGCGCCCACGCCGGTCCAGCCCGGGCCGACTCCATACTTCGGCGAAGGCAAAATCGCGCCAGGTTTCCTGCAACAGAGTGGCCGTCTCGGTTGACGGCTTGCCGGTGACCTGCGCCTGGATATCGGCTCCGCGCGCGCGGCGTGTTTCGTGGTCTAATAGTTCAGCCATTGTCCCAGCTCCTAACCTTCAAGGCTCATCCAGATATTCTTGGGCTGGAGGAATTCATGCAGCCCCTCGGTCCCGCCCAGGCGGCCCTGCCCGCTATGTTTCCAGCCACCAAACGGCACATTAGGCTGCATTGCCTCGCCAGCGCCATTGACGTGGATCTGGCCGGCCTGAAGCTGGGCCGTTACCACATGGGCGCGGCGCAAATTGGTGGTGTGAACATAAGCGCCCAGGCCATAGTCAGTGCCATTGGCTAGCGCGATGGCGTCCTCTTCGGTGTCGAAGGGCGTTACCGCGAGCACCGGGCCGAACACCTCGTGCTGGGCGATCTCGCTATCATTTGCGACATCGGCAAGAATCGTGATGGGCAGGAAGTAGCCATCGGAATGGTCCCCGCCCATGCGCTCACCGCCGCAAACGATGCGGCCGCCCTGCTCGGCTCCGCGTTCGACCATGCCGATGATGCGATCCAGCGCGCCTTGCGAGATAACTGGCCCCATCGTGGTGGTCTGGTCCATCGGATCGCCGACATTGATATAGCCCGCTGTCGCCTTGAGCATTTCAAGATAAGGCTCATAGACTGAGCGCTGAACCAGCAGCCTGGTGCCGTTAACGCAGCCCTGACCATTAGCGGCGACCGCTCCTGAAAGGCCCTTCTGAGCCGCCTGCTGCAGATCGGCATCATCGAACACGATCACGGCAGACTTGCCGCCCAGTTCGAGGCCGCAGGGCTTGAGCGACTGCGCCGCGCTGGCCATGACCTTGCGCGCGGTCCCGCCCGAACCGATGAACATGATCTTGTCGATACCCGGATGGCTGACCATCGCCGCACCGACATCGGCGGCACCGGTAACAAGATTGATCACACCAGCGGGAAAGCCAGCTTCCAGCATCAGTTCGACCAGTATCATCGCGCTATAAGGCGCAAGGTCTGGTGACTTGAGAACGATCGTGTTGCCCGCTGCCAGCGCCGGTGCGATCACCATGGTCGCGGCGAACAGCGGCCCGTTCCACGGCACGATCACGCCGACCGTGCCAAAGGGCTGGTAGGTCACATAGTCATGCGCCGGCGCGCCCCACATCGGGATGGTGCGCCCGTGGATCTTGTCAGCCCAGCCGCCAAAATATCGGAATTTCTGAGCGGCATCGTATGCCATATGCGGCGCAGCCATCGAGATCGAACCGTTCTCGGCGACTATCGAAGGCGCGATTTCCTGTGCCTTGGCTTCGAACAGATCGGCAAGCTTGAAAAACAGGTTGCGCCGCTGGTCGCCGGGCATATCGCGCCAGGCCGGAGCAGCAGCGCGCGCGGCGGCGACCGCCCGATCGACATCGTCTGGGCTGGCCATGTGAATTTCGCGCGTGATCTGGCCGGTGCCTGGATAGATATGGCCCAGCAGGTCGCCGCTGCCTTTCTCTTCACGGCTGTCACCGATGATCAGGGGATGGCGCGGCAAGGCGCTGATGTCGGGCGAAAGAAATCCCACGGGCTCCACTCCTTTTAAGGTTTTGCGAATCCCTTAGCCAGACATGGCCGGGTGCGCACCCTCAAAATTTCAGGAGTGGATGTTGGCGTGCAGCGCACTGCCCGCGGATCAGGACATGCGCGGCGTCAGGCTTGTTTCAGGGAATCGCGAATACCAGGAAGTTTCGCTTCGCCTAGCGGATAGGTCACAGCGAGATTCTCGACGGTTTCAGTCGCGAGCGGTTCGGTGAAGGCAACGCCCACCCGTCCGTCGCGGATCCACCTGACAGTGCCCTTTATTGCCTCGAGACCGGCGAAACGCAGCTCGATCTCCTGATCACGGGCCAGCCCTTCGGTGCGGCCAATGATGCAGCAACCCCCTTCGGAGATGTTAGCAAACTCAACCCGGTTGATCAGCCAGCTGGTCTTGCGGCAGCGCGCTTCGAGCAGCACCGGCTGCCTGGGGTTCGCCCTGTTGGTCTGAGTGATATCGAGCACGTGTCTCTCCGCAGTTTCAGCCAATCAATCTAACCGAAGAAGGTAAACACCGATTGAACGCCTTGCCGCCCGGCCCGTTTCGGGTCCAGAAGCATGGTTTCATCACCCTGGGGATGCGCGCATGGCAAGAGTGAAACCCGTCTTCAAACCATCGGACTGCCCTGACGACGCCGATGAAGCGACCAGGGAGGGCATCGCTGAATTTTTCGAACAGCTGTTTCCGGGCAATACCGCTCCGGAAATTGACGCCAGCCACACCGGTCTCGCGCTGGCCGCGCATAGTCCCAAATTCGCGAGCGGATTGTCGCGCCTGACCAGAAGCGTGGTTCTGGAAATGGGCTGGACCGATCGCCGCGATCTCACCGAACTCGCCGTGCAAGCGGTGAACC
>JAQWKP010000374.1 GCA_029247785.1 Novosphingobium sp. | reverse complement strand
TCTTCCGCGTCACCTGTTTCGAAGATGCGACCGATGTAAGCCACTTTGCCGTCGCGAATGCCGATGTCGGATACGAAGCGAGGCGTGCGCAGCCCATCGATGATGGTGCCGTTGCTGATGACAGTATCGAATCCCCAAGCCAACTAGCGTCTCCCCGCAACCATTGCCGTCAGGCAGCCTGTCATGCTGCTCCTAGGCAAGTCTATCGCCATCGCAATTGGTGAGCAAGGTGCGCGCAAGAGGCAGGAAATCCTGACTGCAGTACTAATTTGGGTGCTGTCAAAGCAAATGCACTTGGCCCAGATATTGACGATTTAAGATTCTTTGGACGCGCTGGAAATGGCGGAATTGCTGGATTTCGATTTGCGAAATATGGAAGTCGAGGTACCAAAATCGGGCTCAGTGCGTTTGCTTTGACAGCACCTGCGAGGATGCAGCGCCCGTCATTTGATCGCTCTCCTATGATAGCCACCGCCCGGTCGGACAGGCGCCCGCTTAACGTGACAATGCCCCACATCCCGCGTTGGCAGCATTCGCGAGGCCATGCTGGATGGCTTGGTTGTAGCGAGCGCATGCGATATGCCTGTGAAACGACAATCCTCGGGAGAGCGCCATGGCCGTGCAGTTTCTTGACCCTGTCCAGGAGCCCGTCGCCGCGCTCCAACATCCAGCGCCGCGGCTCGATACGCTCAATGGCAAACGGCTTGGCCTTTACAATAACGACAAGCTCAATTCAGTGCGATTGCTCGATATGATCGCGGAGGAGCTTGCGCAGAATCATATCTTCGAGGTCCAAACCGGCAGCTACTGGGCGTTCAAGCTCATGGAACCGGCCGAATGGGGAGACGTTGATCAATGCGACGCGGTGATTCTCGCCAATGGCGATTGTGGTGCCTGCAGCTCCTCTGGCATCGCTAATGCTATGGAGCTCGAGAAGCGTGGCATCCCCTGCCTGCTGATCAGCACACCTCCCTTTTACGACGCCATCACCACCATGGCGAAACTCGGCGGCATGCTGGACCTAAGGTGGGCGGTGATTGATCATCCGCTCGGCAGCCTTGCCGAGGATGAATTGCGGGAGCGCGCCCAAGATGCTTCGCGCCAATTCTGCGAAGTCATTTTTTCCGGCCCGGCGGACGCCGCCTTGGCCACGGCGGCCGAGTAGCTACCCGGTGCAAAGCGCGATACACGAGGCCGAGAATTTCGAGGCCGCAATTGAGGCCTGCCACGCGAGAGGTTGGACCGACGGCTTGCCAGTAATTCCGCCGACGCCCAACCGGGTTGAGCGGATGATCGCCGCTTCGGGTCTCGGCGGCGATGCCCAGATTGGTTTCTATGATCTGCGCCAGCGACCGATTACCATAGAGAAGCTGGCGATCAACGCGGTGATGGCCGGTTGCCTGCCCGAGCATTTCCCGGTCGTGGTGGCGCTGGCCGAATGCATTCTCGACCCTGCGCTGCAGATACACACCGCCAGCTCGTCGACCGGAAACATCTCGCTTGGCTTCGTTGTCAACGGGCCGGTCCGCCACCAGCTCGGCATGAATTGCCAGGGCAATGTCCTCAGCCCCGGAAACCGTGCGACCTCCTCGATTGGGCGGGCGTTGCGCTTCGTCCAGGTCAATGTCATGGGCTCGGTCGGCGGCGCGGGCAACGAGCCGGACCATGGCCGCCCGGTGCTCGACCGTTCGACCATGGGCAGCCCATTGCGCTACGCCGGCTTCCATGTCGCCGAAAATGAGGAGGCATTTCCCTCGCTCGTGCCGATGCACGTCAAGCGCGGTTTTGCGCCGGAAGACAGCGTCGTGTCTGCCTTTGCGCTAGTCAATTACGTTATCTTGTCGAACCATCACGAGCAAACCCCGGACGCCTGGCTCGAATCCGTCGCCCATTACCTTGTCGGAGCGGGCAGGATGTTCGACAGCGGCTTCGGCATCTTGCTGGTCCCTCCCGAACCTGCCGCGATGTTCGTCGCCGAAGGCTGGTCGAAAGCCGACATTGGCGAGGCTCTGTTCGAGAAAGCCAAGCGTTCGACCGCATGGGTCAAGCAAAACGGCTGGAAGATCGGTGGCCGCTTCGAACGCGGCGGCGATGTCGAGCCGGGCGATGAGGACCACTTCCTCAGCGTCGCCGGCAGCGGCGAGGACATCGAAATCGTGATCTGTGGCGGGCCGGCCGGTAATTTCCCCGCCTTTGTCCAGACCTATGCCGGCAATTTCGAAGTGGTCTCTCGCAAGATCAAGCCGCTGGCGGGCTGAGTTCTGAAACCGCCCATGGCCACGGCCACCAAGGCAGGCGCCGGAGATGAGCGCATCCGGCCAACATCCTGGTGGATGCTGGCCGTGCTGTTGCTGTTCTACACGCTATCGCTGATCGATCGCGGAGCGATTTCGCTGCTAGTGGTGCCGATCCAGGCCGATCTCGGACTCGACGATATCGACATGGGGATCGTCCTCGGCCCAGCATTTGCGATATCCTACGCCATTTTCGGCCTGCCGATGGGTTGGGCCAGCGATCGCTTTCCGAGGCGGTGGATCATCTTCATCGCTATTGTCGTGTGGTCGGCCGCAGCGGCGGGAACGGGATTCGCCTGGTCTTTCGCCAGCCTGTTGGTGGCGCGCATTCTGGTCGGCGTCGGCGAGGCCGCGCTGTCGCCGATCGCCTATACGTTGATCGCCGACAGCT
>JAQWKP010000271.1 GCA_029247785.1 Novosphingobium sp. | reverse complement strand
AAGGGACCGTTCTATGCAGTCAAGATCTGGCCACTCGATGTCGGCACCTCGGGAGGGTTGGTTACGGACGAACATGCGCGGGTGCTCAAGGAGGATGGCTCGATCATTCCCGGGCTCTATGCCTCGGGCAACATCACCGCGCCGGTCGTTGGTCCCACCTACCCCGGCGCCGGCGCGAGTATCGGCGGCGGAATCGCTTTCGGCTATGTCGCGGCGCGCCATGCGCTGGGCGCGAATGAAGCGGCAGCAGCGGCCTGACCCGGGCGATGGCGACGCAGGAATTCGCTCCCGCAGCCTATGACCCATTTGCTCCGGCGGTCATGGCCAACCCGGTGCCGTTCTATGAGCGGCTGCGGGCCGAACCCGGCGTCCATTTCATTGAAAAATACGACACCTGGGTGTTCTCGCGCTTCCAGGAGATCATTGATGTGCTGACGATTGGCGACAATGCTTTCATCGCCAGCGAATCGACCCTGCCTTCCGAAGACATGCTGATGCAGCAGCACCATGGCGGCGGCGGAACTCTGCCGCTTGACCCGCTGCCGGGCTTTGCCCTACTCGGTTCACCGCATTATGAGGCGCTGCGTCAGGCCCATATCAAGCCGCTGCAACCCAAGGCGGTGCGCTCGCTCGATACTTTCGTGCGGGGTCTCGCCGATCAACTGCTCGACGAGTTACTGCCGAAAAAGCGCTTCGATCTCACCCAGGATTATGGCGGGGTGATCGCGGCCAGCGTGATCTGTCACCTGTTCGGCATCGATCTGTCGAAGGCGCGCGAAATGCTCGACATGGTCAATTCCTTCAGCCGCACCGACGAGGAGAGCGGCGGGATCGATGTGCCGGCAATGTTGGCGCGCTATGCAGAGGTGATCGGCGAGACGGTGGAGCGCCGCCGCGCGGCCGGGGCAGACGGCGAATACCCGCTGATCGATGGGCTGATGCATCTCGATCACTTTGGACGAGACCTGTCGGTTGAGGAAGTGGCGAGCCAGCTGGTCTGCGTGTTCGTCGGCGGCACCGAGACCGCGCCGAAGATCGGCGCTCACGGGCTGATGGAGCTGGCGAATGCGCCCAGCCAGCTCGTCGAAGTCCGCGCAGACCTGGCAAAGAATGTTCCCGTTGCGGTCGAGGAGATGATCCGCTATTGCGCGCCGGCACAATGGTTTGCTCGCACCGCGCATAAGGATGTGCAGGTCGCCGGAGCAGACATCAGGAAGGGCCAACGCATCATCGTGCTGTTCGGTTCGGCCAAGTGGGACGAGGCTGAATTCGACCTGCCGCAAGAATTCACCTGGAACCGCATGATCAGGCGCGTGCTGTCCTTCGGCACCGGCCAACATTATTGCTTTGGCATTCACCTGGCGCGGCTGGAATTGCGTATCCTGGTCGAAACCTTCCTGCGTCGGGTCGACAGCTATAGCTTTGATATGGACGCAGCAGTCCGCCTGCCGTCCAGCTTTCAATGGGGCTGGAATAGCCTGCCGGTGATTATCGGCGATTGACGCACAGAAAGGCTACCAGATGCGCACCACCACGCCCGAGATCAAACGGATCGTCGATGCCAAGAACGTCATTGGCGAAACCCCGGTCTGGTCGGTCGCCGAGCGGGTGCTGTACTGGATCGATTGCGAGGACCCAAAGCTGCAGCGCTGGGACCCGGCGACCGGAGAGGTGGCGCAGTGGCCCATGCCCGATCGGATCGGCGGTTTCGCTCTCAAGGAAGGCGGCGGGATGCTGGTGGTGCTGGCCAGCGGGGTCTATGATTTCGATCTTGCCAGCGGTGAGATGAGCCTGCGGGCCAAGTCCCCGTTCGAAGCACCGGTCGCCCTGCATGAATGCGCCTGCGATCCCACTGGGCGGTTTTGGGTCGGCTCGATGAACCAGACCGTCGGCGCGGGAAACGCCCATCCCGGCGGGGCCGCCCTGTTCCGCCTAGAAGGTAACGAACTGGTGTGCGAGGCCGATGGTTTTTCCTGCGCCAATGGCCTCGCCTTCGCCCCCGACGGACGCACCCTCTACATCTCGGATTCTACCACCCAGCGCTGCGACAAATATCCGCTCGATACCGCAACCGGCAAGCTTGGCGAGCGCGAGACCTTTTTTGCTCTAGAGCCCGATCAGGGCTTCGTCGACGGTGCAGCGATCGATACCGAAGGCGCCTATTGGTGTCCGCTGGTCTATACCGCTCGCCTGCGCCGCACTTTGCCGGATGGTACTGCCGATCTCGAAGTAGCGCTGCCGTTCAACAATCCGACGATGGTCGCATTCGGCGGCAAGGACATGACGACGATGTTTGTTACCTCGACTTCGCAGTCGATCGGCTTTCCCATGACTGAGCTCGAGGGCGGGCTGTTCGCTTTTAACAGCACATTCACCGGCAGACCGGCCAATCTGTTCCGCGGTTGACCGACCTCCCTGCAGCAGCATTCCATTTCGGCGATCAGATCAGCCCTCTTGCATGCCACTGGTCTATCGGTTCGGGGGGCTGGCCGTCGTCATTGGCGAGCTCTGAAAAGGCGCGGTCCTGTGACAGGAAGACCCGGCCATTGAGTTCTTCCAGGAAATGGGTGCGCTTCAGCCGGTCCATCACCGGCCCTTTCACTTCGGACAGGTGCAGTGCGATCTTGCCGTCTCCCAGGCGGTGGTTGATCGCCTCCAGGCTCTCAAGGCCCGAAGCGTCGATCTCGTTGACCGCGGAGCACATCAGGATGGCATGGCGCAATTCCGGCCGTTCCGCGACGCGCTCAAGGACATATTCTTCCAGCCAGCGGGCATTAAGATAGGTGAGGCTCTCATCGATACGGATCGATAATATATGTGGTAATGTCAGCACCTTGTGGCGATCGACATTGCGGAAATGTTCGGTCTCGGGTACCCGGCCGACAATCGCGGCATGCGGGCGCGAAGCCCGCCACAAATACAGCAACAATCCGACCCCGACCCCGCTGATGACGCCAATCTCGACCCCGGCGATCAGGGTGACAAGGATCGTTGCCAGATGCGCGGAGAAGTCAGCCTTCGAATAGCGCCAAAGCTGTCCGGGCATCTTGAGATCGACCAGACTCAGCACGGCAACGATAATCGTCGCCGCGAGAGTCGCGATCGGAAGAGAATAGAGCAATGGAGTCAAAAAAAGCGACGCCAGCCCAATTCCGACTGCAGTATAGGCACCGGCAGCAGGCGTTTCGGCGCCAGCATCGAAGTTCACTACCGAGCGGGCGAAGCCTCCGGTCACCGGATAGCCTCCGGAAAATGCTGAGGCCAGATTGGCCGCGCCAAGGCCCACCAGCTCCTGGTCGGGCGTAATTCTCTGGCGGCGCTTGGCAGCGAGCGTCTGTGCAACCGAAACACTCTCGACGAAACCGATGATCGAAATCAGCAGCGCCGGGACCCACAATTTGCTCAACAGGTCGGGATCGACGGCGGGCAGGGCGAGGGGCGGCAGGCCTTGCGGTATTGCGCCGACGATCTTCACGCCGCTTTCGGCCAGATTGAGCAGCAACACCGCTGCAATACCGGCGGCGACTGCAAGCACCGGCCCTGCCTTGGCGACCAGATCGGCGCTTCGTGGCCCCATGCCAAAGCGCATGAGCAGCGGCTTGGCACCCTTGCGCACCCAGAACAGGAAGGCAGCTGTAGCAACGCCAATGATCAGCGTTGCCAGATTGGTGCCGCCAATTGCGCTGGCCAACCCGCCCAGCATATCCGGCCAATTGTCCCCTTGCGCCTTTACCCCGAAAATATGCTTCAGCTGACTGGTGGCGATCAGCAGCCCGCTGGCGGTGATGAAGCCGGAGATCACCGGGTGGGACAGCAGATTGGCGAGAAAGCCCAGTCGCAAGAAGCCCAATATCGCCAGCATCACGCCGGACAGGGCAGCGAGCGTAATTGCTGCCTCGAGATATTCAGGGGTGCCTTGTGCGGCGACGCTGCCGGCAGCCGATGCTGTCATCAGCGAGACCACCGCGACCGGCCCGACAGCGAGTGTTCGGCTGGTTCCGAAAATGGCATAGGCCACCAGCGGCAGGATCGAAGCGTAGAGTCCAACAACTGGCGGCAGACCCGCCAACAGCGCATAGGCGAGGCTCTGCGGGATCAGCATGATGGTGACGATCACCGCCGCCATCAGGTCACTCGTCAGGATCGAGCGGTTGTAGCTACGCCCCCACTCAAGGCAGGGCAGGTGACGGGCAAGCGCAAATGGCTGGCGCGTGGTGCCTGTCGCGCCATTTTCAGGGGATGGGCTGGTTTGCTGCTCGTCAGGCATGGGCCCGCAACCCTGCTGTCAGGCCGCCCCGATGCTATCGCGCAGCGGTGACAGATCGTATCCTGCATCCGCTGCGGCACGGATGATCTCTTCTGCCGATTTGCCATCCGGATTGGCCAGTGCGTCAAGTGTCACGCAGCGCGTGCCGGTCCGGCAATAGGCAAAGGTTGGCCCGCCGGCCTGCTGGCGCGCCGTACGAAAACCGGCGATGGCATCTTCGGTGAATCCGCCCGAAGCGATCGGGATATGGTGGAATGCAAGGCCATTGGCCTGGGCTGCGGCGCGGATCTCGGCCACGCCCGGCTGGCCCGGTTCTTCATTGTCCGGGCGGTTGCAGATCACTGATTTGAACCCGGCTCCGGCAATCTCGACCACGTCTTCTGGTGTGATCTGGTAGGCGACGGTCAACTGCTCGTTGATCCTGCGGGCATCCATCAAGAATTCCTTTCGGTGAAAGAGAACAGCGTCATGCCGGCCACCATCGCGGCAATGAACACAATGACATTGCCTGGATTTGTTGCAAGCGATGCAATGGCGGGGCCGGGGCACAGGCCAGCCAGGCCCCAGCCGATCCCGAACAACACGCCGCCGCCGAGGAGTTTGCTATCGATCCGGGTGGTGCCGGGCAGCGAAAACTCATCGCAGGCGATCGGTCGTTGCATGCGCGCCTGGAGCAACCAGGCCAGCGCCATGGCCACGACAGCGCCGCCCATCACGAAGACAAGCGTAGGGTCCCAATTACCAAGAATATCGAGGAAACCGCGTACCCGGGCTGGGTTCATCATGCCGGAAAGGGCAAGTCCGACACCAAATAGCGTGCCGGATAGCAAGGTAATCAGATGCGCCCTCATGACCAGCCTCCCCCCAATGCGTTGACCAGGGCGACGGTCACCATGCCCGACAGGATGAATGTGATCGTGGCAATGATCGAGCGGCGTGAGAAGCGCGACATGCCGCATACACCATGGCCGCTGGTGCAGCCGTTACCGAGCCGCGTGCCAAAGCCAGTCAATAGGCCTGCCGCAATCACGGCAATAGTAGATGGCGCGTATTGTGCCTCAATCGGGGCCGAAAATTCCTGGAAGACAAGGGCACCCAGCAGAAGTCCGGCGATGAACAGCGCCGCTATTGACCAAGGCGCGCCGGAGCGGCTCAGGCCCAGCACCCGAGCAGCCATTCCGCTGACACCGGCTATACGGCCGGCGCCGAGCAGCATGATCGCAGCGGACAGGCCAATCAACAGACCACCAATCAGCCCTTCGATCGGTTGCGCATGGGGGAACATCGCCAGCATCAGACCGCGTCCAACGGGATTTTCAGATAGGTCATGCCGTTGTCCTCGGGCAGGGGCATATGGCCGCCGCGCATATTGACCTGGACCGACGGCAGGATCAGCCGCGGCATTGCCAGGGTCTTGTCCCGGGTTTCGCGCATAGTCACGAATTCCTCTTCGCTTATGCCGTGATGGGCGTGGATGTTGTCCCGGCGCTGGGCTTCGACCGTGGTCTCCCAGACATATTCGGCACGGGTTTCGGGCAGATAATCGTGGCACATGAACAGCCGCGTCTGCGGTGGCAGTGCGAAGAGTCGCTGCAGCGAGCGGTACAGGGCGCGGGCGTCGCCGCCGGGAAAATCAGCGCGCGCTGTGCCGTAGTCGGGCATGAACATGGTGTCGCCAACGAACGCTGCATCGCCGATGACATAGGCAATGCAGGCCGGCGTATGGCCCGGCACATGCAGCACGGTGACATCGAGATTTCCGATGTTGAAGCGTTCGCCATCGGTGAACAGCCGGTCGAAGTCCGACCCATCGTGGCGGAAGTCGCCGCCGGCATTGAACAGCTTGCCGAAGGTCTCTTGTATGGCAGTGATGTATTCGCCGATCGCCAGTATCCCGCCAAGCTTCTCCTGAAGGTAGGGCGCGGCGGACAGGTGGTCGGCATGGGCATGCGTTTCGAGCAGCCACGCAACTTTCAAATCTTCGGACCTGACAAATTCGACAATCTGGTCAGCTGATGCCCGGGAGGTGCGGCCCGTTGCCGGGTCGTAGTCAAGAACCGAATCGATGATCGCTGCCTCGCCGCTCTCATTGTCGTGCACGACATAGCTGACGGTGAAGGTATCATTGTCAAAGAACGCCGTGATTTTCGGCCGCTTGTTGGCGTCGCCCGTGCTTGCGACGACCTGACCTGCCGCATGCGAAAGGGCTTCGTCGCCAGCAAGGGCAGTTGATTCGGACATCCGCAGTCTCCCTGCTTGATCCTATGCAATCCGGCCCGGACTTGGGCGACTCTCGATCATATCCATGTAGGGATTTGCATCCCGATCGTCGAGGACCCAGACCCAATCATTGGTAAGGTCTCCAATCGAGTAACAGGCCAATGGGATTTCCCACCGCAGTGTAACCGGCTAGACCTTGCGCTCGAACAATCAGGCGGAGAGAGCGGCTATGGCCGATACGGGCGAAGCGGAATTCGATATTGCGGCGCGGATGGCGCAGGTTGTGGGCGAACAACCCCGAGTTGAGCCGCTTGGTTCGGAAGCGCTGGATCCGGTAGCGGTCGAAATGGTGCGCAGGATCCGCGCATCTGCGGGTGCATCGGATGTTGACCAGCTTCCCGAATATATGCGCACCGTGATCAAACATCCTGAGCTGTTCCGCTGCAACATGGACATGGGTAATACGCTGTTCAACGGAAAGCTGCCCAAGCGTGAGCGCGAGCTGGCGATCCTGCGCATCGCCTGGCTGATGCGCGCGCCGTTCGAATGGGGCCAGCATGTGATCATCGCCAAGCGGCTTGGCTTCAGCAGCGAGGAAATCGACCGGGCGCGGCGAGGAACTGCAGCGGGGGGCTGGAGCGAGCATGAAGCCGCGATCCTGTCTGGAGTGGAAGAGCTGATCGCCGACACGTCAATATCGGACCAGACCTGGAATACGCTGGCGAAAAGCTGGGACGAACAGCAGCTGATCGAGTTTCCGATGATGGTCGGCCAATATGTCTCGACCGCTTATGTCCAGAATGCCCTGAAAGTTAGGATGGAGACCGGCAATCCGGGGCTTTCTCTGGGATGAGCGAGGCGGTGACCTCTGACCATTTTAAGGGCGGTGATTTCGTCCGTCGGCACCGGCTGTCGACGCGTATCTGGCACTGGATCAATGCAGTGGCGGTGCTGGTGATGCTGATGAGCGGGCTGATGATCTTCAATGCCCATCCCCGGCTCTATTGGGGCGAGTATGGTGCCAATTCCGACCCGGCGTGGTTCGAGATCGGATCGAATGCTGATGGCCAGGGGCTGGTGAAGATCGGAGATGCCACGATCGAGACGACCGGCGTGCTGGGTGTCTGGACTGATTCCGAGGGCGTTGTGAAAAAACGCGCCTTTCCGGGATGGGCGACGATTCCTTCCAACTACAGCCTGGCCGATGCACGGTTGTGGCACCTTGCCTTTGCGTGGGTGCTGGGGCTGGGGGTAGTGACCTATCTTTTCTGGTCGCTGCTTAACGGCCATCTCTGGCGCGATATTCGCATGAGCCGGGCCGAACTCCATCCGAAGCACGTCTGGCATGACATCAGTGAGCACGCGCGGCTGCGCTTTCCTACCGGGGCGGCGGCGCTCAAATACAACATCCTGCAAAAACTGGCCTATTCCGGCGTGCTGCTGGTGCTGCTGCCGGTGGTGGTGGTGACGGGCCTTGCCATGTCGCCCGGCATGGACGCGTGGATGCCATGGATCACCCAGGTTTTCGGCGGCAGGCAATCGGCGCGTTCGGTGCATTTCTTGTGCGCTTTTGGCCTCGTCGCCTTCTTCCTCGTCCATATCGCGATGGTGGTGTTGGCCGGGCCGATCAATGAGGTGCGCTCGATGATCACCGGCAACTACCGATTGCCGAAGGACCGGGAGGAGGGATAATGACTGAGCGGAAACTTATCGTCTCGCGCCGCAAGCTGCTGCGTGTCGGTGCGCTCGGGGCAGGCGGGTTGATGCTGTCAGGCTGCGACAGCCTCAACCGCAGCGAGGGATTCCGTTCGTTGCTGGAAGGTGCTGAAGACCTCCACAAGGGCTTTCAGCGCCTCGGCGGAGAGGGCGCGCTGGCTCGCGAATTCGCGCCCTCCGACATGTCGCCCGTGTTCCGCGCCAATGGTAATCGTGAGATCGCCGACAGCGCCTATCGCCAGATGCTGGCGGGTGGATTTGCCGACTGGGCGCTCAAGGTTGATGGGCTGGTCGAAAAGCCGTTGGTGCTCCCGCTGGCGGCGCTGCAGTCGCTGCCACAGCGCCAGCAGATCACGCGGCATGACTGCGTGGAGGGCTGGAGCGCGATCGGCAAGTGGCAGGGCCCGCAGCTATCACGAATTCTCGACATGGCTGGGCTGAAGCCGCAAGCGCGCTACATCGTCTTCCACTGCGCCGACCGGTTTGGTTCGACGCCCTATTATGAATCGATTGACCTGATCGATGCCTTCCACCCCCAGACAATCCTCGCCTGGCGAATGAACGACGCGCTACTGCCTGAGCGCCACGGCGCGCCGATCCGTCTCAGGGTCGAACGCCAGCTGGGCTACAAACACGCCAAATTCGTCATGCGCATCGAAGCGCGCGACAGCCTCGCGGGCCTGCATGGCGGCAAAGGCGGCTATTGGGAAGACAGCGGCGACTACGCCTGGCACGCGGGGATTTGAGGACGGTGGGGCGATGGCTGAAGAGGATTTGCAATGTCTCTGGAACTTAGCTGTGCGGCAAAGGGAGATTGGTACCTTTGTGATAGTTTAACCCGTTTTACCAATTGGTTAGATCATTGACAAACCACGTTGACTGGCATTGGAGCTATCGGTGCAGCCGCCGTAAGTGTCTACTATCTGAGGAATCAAACTTCGAACGCTGCGATTGAAGAGACTGCCCGCCAGCTTACTGCCGCTCGCGCAAGAATGCCACTGCTGCTCAGCGATGCAATTCAGTATGCGAATGACGCGATGGACCTGCTAAAGCGTTATCTCGATGCCACCGAAGGTCCTCAGGACACGAGAGATGTCCTAGCCAGTGTGACACGACCGGTCCTGCCTGATGCAGCAATATTGTCTTTTGAAACAATAATTGAAACTACTGAGGACGATCAGTTCGCCAACATCATCGCGGAAATGATCGCACAAATGCAGGTCCTGAATTCGCGCCTACGAGGAATGGTGTCCGAGGCCGGCGGACTCGACGCTTACAATCTCCAAGCCTATTTGATGAACGCAGCGAAGGTCCATGGTTACGCTGGGAGCATGTATGAATTTGCCCGTCGCCAAACAAACGAACCTCCGCGTAGGCTCAATTAAGACATCGCGATCTCCGGATTGAACGTACGAGATATGCGCGATCATGACTATCCAGACTTGCATGCATTTATGGGACGAGCGCGTGATCGGCAACGAGCGACCGAAGAGGCAGTTTAGCGGTCGCCATCTTGCGGGCTCACTTCACTCCACCGCTGTCTTCGCCGCGTCCTTGATCCAGTCGCCGCTGTCATCGGCCTGCTCGTAGATGTCGAGGTGTCTGATCTTGCCTGCATCGTTGAAGCGGTAGACGGCGATGACGTTCTTGAGGATGAACTGCTCGCCGTGCTGATGGCGTTCCTCGATTTCCTGGAACACCGCGCCGCCTGCCTCAGTGACGTAGAACTCGGTGAATTCGAACTGCGTGCCGCCGCCGGCCCAGCCGGTGAGGAAGGCCTTGTAGGCGTCCCAGTCCAGCTCTTCGAGATAGGCGCCGACGCGTTTGAAATTGTCGACATCGATGAAGGCGGCGACCGGTTCCCAATCCGAAGCCTGCTTGATACCCGCCGCCATGGCTGCACCCTGTGCAGCGACGAACTTGCGGACGGTCTGCGTCAGCTGGCCTTCCTCGGCCATCGTTTGCGTGGCGGTAGCGGCAATCGTCATGTCCTGTCTCCTCGCTCGACCCAGCTGTCGATGGCCGCGTGGAAATGGGCGAGCCGCACTTCCTGTTTGGTCAGCGCCATTTCCTTCAGGCCGTGATTGCGCAGGCCGCGTTGCTGGCGTTCCATCTGCTCGTAATCCTGCTCAAGCGCGAGGAAATAGGGGAAATGATCAAGCTCGGCGACTTCGGTTAGGGCGGTGCGGCTAGCTGCGCGCTCATCGGGAGGGAACCATTGCAGCATCATGACATGCCACTGGCAGCGGTTGGGATCGCCCGACTGATGCGGCGTGGCGATGATCACCGTGGCCTCACCGGCATGGATCGTCATGAAGAAATTCGGAAACAGGATCCAGAAGTGGTTGTCAGTCAGCTGATTGTCGGTCAGCGCCGATACGTCCAGCCCCTTGCCGACCCAGGTTTCGCGCAAGGCCTGCTGGAGCAGCAGGCGCGGTGTGATGCCATCCGGGAGCGCATGAGTACCGTCAGCGCCGCGATGCTTGTCGATCAATTCCTCGAAACGCGGAAGCGAATCGGCGATTGACGGGAATGTCGCTGGCAGATTGCGGATACCGTCGATCTCCACTTCAACGCCCGCGTCATTGGCGGCTCCGAAGGGCGCAGTGGCAACGCTGTGATCACCGCAGAAGCGATAGCGCTCCTGCGTTTCGTCCATGGCTGCGACCAATTCGGGATGCACGGCCTGAATATGATAGCCTTCCTGGAACGCGTCGAGCACCACCTTCCAGTTGCAGTCGACCGTCTCGCGAACATTGAAGCCGTGGGGGACCATTTCTTCGACCCGGTAGGGCGCGAGCAATTCCATCGCTTCGCCAAGATAGGAGGTGAGCGGCTCGGCATTGCTATCCGGATTGAGGAAGATAAATCCGGCGAAACATTCGACCGGGACTTCGATCAATCCGAGTTCGTTCTTGTCGCCAACGAATTCCTCGGTCGTGCCATCAAAATCGGGCTTGGCGACGGAGAGGCACTGGCCGTCGAGGCCGTAGGACCAGTTGTGATAGGGGCAGGTGAAGCGCGGCGCATTGCCGCGGCCTTCGCAAAAGGCGTTGCCGCGGTGACGGCAGGCGTTGACGAAGCCGCGCACCGTGTCGTCGCGCCCGCGCACCAGCACGTAGGATTGGTCGAACAGGCGATATTCCATGAAGTCGCCGGCATTGGGGATGTCATCGATGCGTCCGGTTACCTGCCAGGTTCGCATCCACAGATTCTCGCGTTCGCGCTCATTGTACTCAGGGCAGCTATAACGTTCGGTTGAGACGCGCATGCGAAAGTCAGTGAAATCGATTTCCGAGATAAACGGCGCGGTATCGACGCATTCGCCAGGTTTGAGGGCCGTCATGTGTTTCGCCTTTTCATTTCCCGCCACGAGGTAAACAGACACCGATTGTTCGAATTGATAGCCGGACCCTGCCAGATGCAGCGAGCGGGCAATTGGACACATTCATATTGGCAGACTGCGATGCATGATGCTAGGAATTCAGTATGGTCATATCTCGTATTTCCGCCTTTCTACTGGCATTTCTGCTGGCGCTTGCCCCCCAGATTGCTTC
>JAQWKP010000370.1 GCA_029247785.1 Novosphingobium sp. | reverse complement strand
TATCCGCCATGCCAAAGGCGGACGTCGGACTAGGGGCCGTCTCCTGAAATAGAATTGGCCAAGCAGCATGAGCTTATGGTAATAGAGGCCCTGTTCTGGTCACTCTACTCTGTCCTTCCCAGCGAAATCTACGCAGCGGAGCCATTTGCTCACGGTCTCTGTCAGTGACAACGGGCCTACGATGCTTATGTCACCGGAGTTCAAGCCTTCGCGATAGCTGCGATGCCCGAGCCAAATGTCAGTCATCGCCCGCACAGTCGATTGGAAATATACATCGACATCTTTGCCTGGGTTCTTGGAACAGACATCGACGTTATTTTCGCTAACGATCAACCACCACAACCGGAGATTTCGCAAATCGGTGAACTCGAAGCGCAAGACAGTCGCGGGTCCCGGCAACATGTCTTTCGCGATGCTGCGCTCTAGATAGAGCATGAGCAATTCTACATCATAATCCTCATCGATAAGATTGTCCTTTGCCCAACGCATTCCCCATTCGCCCAGCGCCAGAATGATTGGCTTCAAATCCTGACAAGCCCTTGTCGGAAAATACCCATATCCGCGCAGACCGCTTATCCGGCGGCGAACCATGAGCCCATTCTGCGCAAGGCTCTTGAGTCGTTCCGTCAGCACAGCCGTTGAGATCGAGCCGAGCCCGCGCTGGAGTTCGCTGAAGCGGTTTGCACCATTGAGAAGCTCGCGAACAATGAGGATCGTCCACTTCTCGCCAAGAAGTTCGGTTGCCTTCGCGATCGGGCAAAACTGGCCGTATTTCATCATCCGCTCCTTCTTTCGTCCAACACTAACTTCACTTTGCGAAGTAGGATACTTCGGAATCCGAAGTGGGATGCTTCGAGTTCCGAACTGGCCGACCGGCAGGCGTAATGGCAATTCCAAGTCCCGTTCTAATCAGGAATTGAAGGAAGCCTAAAATGACTGACCTTGCCATCTTTACAACCGACGATGCCCCACTTGCATCGGCCAAGATACTCGCCGCACTGAAGGCCGGCCTGGGCTTCGTGCCTAACATCCACGGCGTCTTTGCAGCCTCGCCGACGGCCCTGAAGGCCCTGACAGGTTTGAACGAAGCATTCGATCAATCGTCATTCTCCGCCGCCGAGCGAGAGGTGATCTCGCTGACGACAAGTGTGTTCAACGAATGCGGATACTGCGTTGCGGGCCACTCCACATTCGCGAGAATGGCTGGTGTTTCGCCGGCAACGATAGGTGCATTGCGCGCAAACGAGACCTCAGAGGATCAACGGCTCAATGCGCTGAGCCGCTTCACGCGCGCGCTGCTTCGCAAAAGGGGAGCGATTGATGAAACCGAAATGCAGGAGTTCATGGTGGCTGGGTTCCGTCGCGAGCAAATGCTCGATTTGCTCGTCGGCATCGCTGCGAAGACAATGACCAACTTTGCAAGCAAGGCGACGAATACGCCTTTGGACATGGCATTTGTCGACGATGCCTGGGCGCCGTCAAACACGCCAGAATCTTCGGTCTGAGCTGCTTGAGATCCTACCAATCGGCTCAGTAAATGTCCGCTTGTGGGTGATCGAGCCTAGAAGCGGACATTCCGCTTCCCACCCATTTCACGCCGTCTGCGTTACATGTCCGCCCGCCTGAAGGCGGACGTTCGTTGCCCGCTCGAACATGTCCATGTGGCCCCGACCATTGCCACCCATAAGAACCATTTTCCTACATCAGGCCGGACTGTCACAGTCGCGCCGCCCGGACGTCGTTCCGGGAAGGCCGGTTGCGGAAAAGGGCATCGGCTCGGGTGTTCCCCTCCCACATTGTAATGGAGCAAACTATTGAATAATTTCTATTTAGCTGTGTTGGAAGAAAGAGACACCGTGTCGCCTTTGTCTCCTTATTCCAACACAGCCGTCACCTGTCATAGCCGCAATTGCCGCCATCGACATGGAGTGTGCGGCTGGTGATGTAACCCCCGGAGGGACCGCACAGGAACACGACCAGCCCGCCGACCTCGGTTTCCGCATCACCCATCCGGCGCAGAGGAATACCTGCAAGATGGGCTTCGCGCCCGGCATCGTCGAGCATCTCGTCGAACCAATAATTATAGGCATCGGATGCGGAAAGCGGGCAGATGTTGTTGACCGTGATATCGTGCTTGCCCCAGGCCACCGCTGCCGTTTTGGTGAGGCCGCGGATTGCCTCCTTGGCGATGTTGTAGGCCCCGAGTTCGGGAATCCCCATGGTTGCCCCGCCTGAACCGAAATTGACGATGCGCCCGCCTTGCTGCTTCATCGTCGGGTAGCAGGCCTGCATGGTGAACATCGAACCATGGACACAGGCGCGCAAAGCCTCGTCGAGAATCTCCTCGGTGACGTCCTCGATCTCGGTCCGCTCGGCGGAATAGGCATTGTTGACCAGCGCCCAGACTGGGCCGAGGTCGGTCTGGCAAGCCGAAATTGCGGCATCGACATCGGCGCGAATGCCGACATCGCCGACATAGACGCAGTTCTCGCAACCCAACTCGGTGAGCTTTGCTGCGGTCTCTTCCAGCGTTTCGCGCGTGCGCCCGAACAGTCCGATTTTCGCGCCCGCCTTGGCCAACGCCAGCGCGATACCGACGCCAACCCCGCGACCCGCGCCGGTCAGGAACGCGACCTTGCCATCCAATTCACCCATTTCATGCTCTCCCAAGCCGTTTACGATGCACAGTGTAGCGGCGAGCGACGGGGCGGCAATCGGAAAGCTTGGCCATTGCGCCCGGCCGCGCGCCAACTTATCCGACCGCAATGGCAAGTACGTCAGAAACCTTCGACTGGATCGCCGGCGACAGCTTCGGCCTGGCTATGCCGGCCCATATCGAAGCGCTGCGCGACGGCGGTGTGCAGTTCCTGACCGAGGCATTCAGGGCGGCGGGCTCGCTGGGCGAGGACAATGCAGTCGCGCGCGTCACCCGGCTGGAGGAATGCCAGGGCGGCGGCACCGGGGCGAAGCTATATCTATCGGTCGAATACCAACACCCCTCACCCGACCTGCCGACCGAATTGTTCGCCAAATTCTCTCGTGCCTTCGGAAATGAAATCCGCGACCGGCAGAAGGTCCAGATGGAAGGCGAGGTGTGGTTCGCACTACTCTCGCGGCTGCCGCAATTTCCGATCGCGGTGCCGAAATGCATGTTCGCCGATTGCCATCACGAGAGCGGCACCGGCCTGCTCATCACCGACACCATCCGCTTTGGCGAAGACGGGATTGAGCGCAATTACGTCAAATGCCTCGACCGTGACTTGCCCGATCCCTTGGGGCATTACCGGGCGCTGGTCCGCACGTTGGCGCGGCTGGCGGGCGCCTATCATGCTGGCGTGTTCCCCAGCGATGTCATGGAGCAATTGGCAGGCCATCAAGGCCAGCTCGGCGTCAGCGCGCGCGAGCCCTATGGGCCAGAGCAGATCGCCCGACGCGTCGAACGCTGGCGAGAGTTTTGCAGAGCCTATCCACAGCTTATCCCCCAAGCTATCCGCAGCCCTGCCTTCCTCGACTGCTTTGCCGCAGAAGCACCCCGCTTCTTCGG
>JAQWKP010000361.1 GCA_029247785.1 Novosphingobium sp. | reverse complement strand
CCGCCCGCACATTGGCGACGGTGGTGCGGTTCATGTCCGGGCCGATCCGCTTGGTCAGCTGAGTCATCAGATCCATCATCGGCTTGAATGGATAGAGCCGGCTGCCGGTATGTTCGAACATGAACAGCTTGCCGCCCGGCTTGAGCACCCGGTGCAGCGCTTTCAGCCCCTCGACCGGATTGGGCACCGAGCAGAAGGTGCAAGAGGTAAACACCTGGTCGAAACTCGCGTCCTCAAACGGCATCTCGTGAACATCCATCACCTGCGCCGAGATCGTGCCGTCATAATCGGCGAGGCGGTCCTTGGCCTCTTCCAACATCTTCGGGCTGATATCGATCGCAGTGATGTCCTGTCCGCGCGGAAACATCGGAATATCAAGCCCGGTACCAAGCGCGAGGAACAGGATTTTGCCGTTCATATTATCGAACAGTGCCGACTTGAACGGGTGCCAGCGCTCTTCGGCGCCCTTGGACGCCATCGTGTCAAAGCGCGGGGCGAGCTTGTCCCATTTCGCCTGGGTTACAAGATCAGGCATTTGCGCTCTCCTCTCCTTCGCGGGTGATGCCGCGCAGCAGGCTGTTGCAGACCCAGATGAAGCAGATACTGGCGATCCCGCTGACACCGCCCAGTATCAGAGCGCTGGTGATTGGGACCGGAACCATCGCCGCAGCCATGCCTACGACCATGCCCGCAACCATGCCGGTGAACATCAGCGGCACCATTGCTTCCATCGCCCCGAGCTTGGCTGCAGCGGGGAAGAAGGCGATAAGGCCAGCGACCATGCCGATGGCCATCATCGCGAACATCGCGACCCACATGTTCCAAGCTGGAGAGACCAGCGCCCAGCTGATTACCCCGACGATCAGGCCAAGCACAAGATTGGCGAGGAAGTCGCCGACGACATATTTCAGGCGATGATCCAAGGCGATCCTCCCGGAGGTTGCTGTTGCGGACCTGACTATCGCGTTTCAGGCGAAAAGCGAAGAGGGATGAGCGAGGGCGGCTACGCGCCCGGTCGGTGGGCGCTCTTCCGGATCAGTCCAACGGGGGAGGCCAGATAGCGCCTTCTGATTTCCTGGTGTGGAAATAGGTAAGCCGCCTGCTGGTGAAGAGCCAGCTACCCTCGCGCTTCTCGCAGGTTTCGAAATAATGGCCGTAGGCGTGAAACCAGTGTTCTTCCTCGCCCTGCTGCCAGAATGACTGGCCTTCCATCGCCCAGATGCAATTGGCCACGGTGGCGGATTTAAATGTAATTTCGGGCGTGTGGCGGTGATGGGCGGTGATCAAGTTGGCCATCGACTTCTTCACCTTGGTGATCATCTCCTCGGCCGAATTCCAGTCGCCATAATCGCCATTGTGGGAGTGGTGATCGGGCGCGTGGAGTGAGAGGTACAGGTCCCAGTCCTTGGTGTCCGCAGCCCGGTCACGCCGCGCTGCCAGCAGCTCAATCTCTCGCAGCGCCGCGAATTCTTCCAGCAGGTGGTTCGCTCCGGTTGCGGTCATCGCAGGCTCTCTTTTCGTCAGCTGTGCGCAACCACTTCCTCGCCGAACCACTGCATGTGCTCAACGAAGGCCTGGCGCGAGGGGTGGGGAGGGTCGACGAACATCCAGTCAACGCCGACTGCCGCGAGCTCCTCTGCTTCGGCCAGCAACAAATCGGCCCCGCCGGGTTTGCCAAAGCCCACCCGCGCGCGTGCGCCAATGCAAATGTCAAAAGCACCGCTGCGGCCCGCCTCTCCCCGCAGTTCCATCAGCCGGGCGATCTTCTCGGCGAGGTGTTCGACCGAGTGGATGCCAGTGTCACGGTTGAGCTTCGACATGCTGGGCGCGGCAAAAAACGGGCACCAGCCATCGGCCCAGCGGGCTGCACGCTCGACGGCCTTGTCGCTGCCGCCGCCGATCCAAATCGCTGGTGGCGGATTGGGGATCGGGCGCGATTCATTGCCCGGAGCGTTGAAATTCATGCCCTGATAGGTCACAGGCCCGCCCGCCCAGATTTGCTGCATCACTTCCAGCGCCTCATCGAACAGTCTGCCGCGCTTGTGAAAGTCGATGCCGAGCGCTTCGAATTCGGCCTTCTGGTAACCGGCGCCCAAGCCCAGCACCAGCCGTCCGCCTGATAGGGTCTGGAGCGTTGCGGCACTTTTCGCGGTGAGGAACGGGTTGCGATAGGCGGCAACGATGATGTTGGTGTGCAGCAGCAGGCGCTCGGTTGCGGCGGCAACGAAGGCGAATGCGGTGAACGGGTCCAGCGCGTCATGCGCCATGCCGCCGCCATGGAGCCATTCGGCCGATGGTGCGGGATGGTCGGTGAGGTAGCCGGCACCAACGCCCGCAGCTTCGAGCGCCTGCGAGATTTCGCGCACCGCTTGCGGAGTCTGGAATTCGCCCGGCGCGATATTGCCTAGCGGCATGGCGATCGAGAATTTCATTCGCGGCCCCTTGGCAATGGTTCAGAAGCCGATGTCGAGGACGGTTTCGTTGAAGCCGCTGTTGACGATGTTCTGAGCCTTCCTCAGCGACTCGTCGTCGAGGCCGGCGAGATATCCGTCGACCAGCCGGTGGCAATTGCTGATCATGCCTTCTCCGCCGGAACCCATGCGCCCGGTTTCCTTCTTGTCACCTTTGCCGAGCCGCATGAAGTCGATGTCGTGAAGACCGAGCTGCTGGATTGGCAGGTTCGAATAATCCTGGCGCGGGATTTCGGGGAAATCGGGTGAATCGTAAGGCAGCATCGTCGGTTCGCTCGGCGTATCATAGGGTTCGTCATCGGGGCGGATCACAAGCGACCACAGCTCGAAGAAGCAGCTTTCGGGCCCAAGCGGGCGGATACGGTACGACGACATTGCGCCGAAGGTCGGCAGCAGGAAGAAGTGCGGGAACATGTATTCGACCGCGTTGAATTCGACCTCCTGCTGGACCTTGAGGATGTCGAACATGTCGGCACCGCGCGCGCGCGCATCCTCGGTAATGGCATTACAGGCGGCACCGTAGAATGTCTGCAAGGCGAGGGCGGTATCCTCGGGCAGGTCCATTCCGGAAATCCGGTCAAGCACTTCAAGCTCGGTCTCATGGACCATCCCGCCCATTCCCGAGCTCAGCCGCTTGAAGTTGACAATCTGAAGATCCACGGCGTCGCGCGGGTTGAGGCCTTCGTTGGGCCGGTTTCCGTCGAAGTCTTCACCGTAGCTGTCCGCTGCCCGATATGAGCGTTCATGAAGCTGCGGGTGAGTCTGCATCACATGGTAGCCCTCCTGGAAGCCCTCATTGGCGAGCTTCCAGTTGGTCGGCAGGATCGTGCCAACCCACCAGTCCATCTTGAGCTTGTCAGCATGCCGTGCATCCATTCGCGCCGCGACGGGGCCCAGGCTGTCGCGCAGGGATGGGGCATCCTTGTCGAAATTGATGAAAGCGCAGCCTGCCCAATATTCACAGCGCACCGGCGCAAGGTCGATTTCGGCGCGGTCGAGCAGGTCTTGGTTGAACAAGTCGCGGCCGAATACGAAGATATTTTCTCCCTCCCGGTTCCAGCGCCAGCCGTGAAATGGGCAGACGATGCCTTCATCGCTGCAATGGCCGTTGCCATGGGCGAGCCGCACGCCGCGATGGCGGCAGGCGTTGCGGAAGGCTTTGACCCCGTCACTGGTGTGCAGCAGCAGCACCGACTGATCGAGATTGTTGTAAATCGTGTAATCGCCAACCTCGGGGATTTCCTCCAGTCGGCAGGCCATCTGCCACACCTTGGGCCACAAATGCTTCTTTTCGAGCTCGTAGAATTCGGGATCGAAATAGCGTTCGGTCGGGATCAGTTCGGGGTTGGTGATCCGGTGCGGAACCTCGGCAAGCGCGTCGGCGAAATTCTTGGACATGAAATTCGTTTCCTATGGTGCTTCGTTCAGTCTTGCGAGCAGGGCGGGGCCATCGGAGCTGCCATCCTGCACATTGTTCTGACGATGGACGATCTTCCAGCCACCGTCATCCTGCCGAGCCAGCTCGATCCGTGAGGCGCTGAGCCGGGCGATGAAATATTCGCCGTCGCGGCGCAGCGGTACCATGGTGTGGCAGGTGGCGACGGCCTCATCGCCCTCGATGACGATGTAGGGCGGGGTAGAGACATGGGCACAGCCGGTGGTGACCAGCGACAGATGGGTGTCGCTGGCGGTGATCGCCGCGACCGCCTCGCTTCCCTCCCAGGTGCCCGCGTCGCTGACCGCATAGATCCCGTCCTCGGTGTAGAATGAGCCCACCGCCTCGGCATTGCAGCCATCGACCGCATAGCCATAGCCGCAGATCGCCTGGCGGATCGCTTCGCGGTCTTCCAGTTCCTGCAGCCGCTGATCGAGGGTTCGGTTCGTGCTCATCTGGTGCTTTCCTCCTTAGCCGACCATGTAAGCGCCGGCGTCGCAATTGATCGACTGGCCGGTCATGGTGCGGCTTTCCTCACTCGCCAGAAACAGCGCAAGATTGGCAATATCGCTGGGCTGCGAAATCCGGCGCAGCGGCACACTCTCAAGCGATTTTTCCTTCCATTCTTCGAAGGAAATGCCCTGTTCCTTGGCCATGCGGTGGCCGTAATTGGTCCACAGCTCGGTTTCGATGCTGCCCGGCACCAGGCAATTGCAGCGGATACCGTGCGGGCCTGCTTCCAGCGCGATTGCCTTGGTCAGCGCGCGCAGTCCGGCCTTGGCGGCGGTGTAATGGGTCTTGCGCGGCATCCCCATCCAGCCTGCGGTCGAGGAAAAGTTGATGATCGAGCCGGTCTTGCGCTCCAGCATGGACCGATTGAGCACCTCGCGGCTGCACAGCATGGCGGCGGTAAGATCAACCGCGATAGTCGAATTGAAATTGTCGAGCGTCTGTTCCCAGACCCATTTGTCCTGGCCCGGGACCGCAGCGTTGTTGAGCAATATATCGACCTGGCCGAATTCCTCCATCGCCCGGTCGACCATTGCGGCTATGTCTTCCTCGCTCGTGACGTCCGCCCGCATACCGACGCTGCCGCCGCCTGCGTCCTTGGCCGCCTGCACCACCAGTTCCTCGCGTCGCGCTGCCAGCAACACCTGTGCGCCTTGCTCGACGAACAGCCTGGCCATGACGGGCCCGCAGCCCGTGCTCGCCCCGGTGATGATCGCGACCTTGCCTTCCAGCCTACCGCCTTGCGCCGCCATTGCTCTCTCCCTTGCCGGAGTGATGCACGTTCAAATCACAGTCAGCAAGCGCGAGCTGCGCTCAGCCCGCAGCGTCCGCAGGCACGGGCATTTGCAGCACCTCGAAGACATAGCCGTCAGGATCGCGCGCGTAGATCGCCCTGATCCCGCCTGGAAAGTCTACCACCGGGCAATGGATTGGCACACCAGCGGCCTTCAGCTTGTCATGGACCTCGTCGATATCCTCGACATCGAAACCAAAATGCGAATAGCCGTGATCCGCGACCGGATAATTGGGGTCGCGGGGAGCTGGTTTGGGTGTGGCGAATTCGAAGATTTCAAGCCGCACGTCGTCCTTGCAAATCATGGTCATCCGGCCAGTTGCATTCTCGACGCCCATGATTGCGGAAAAGTCGGGGCCGCCGAACGGGAAGACCGGGGTCATCTCTTCCATCCCGAACATCTCGCGGTAGAACGCGAGGGTATTCTCTATGTTGGAGACCGAAATTCCAACGTGATTCATCTTCATAGGTTTGAGCCTTAAGCTATTGCAACTGTTTTAGTATCATGCCCGCTGCGCAACACCCTGCCGCCAATCCGCCCCGTCGGTTCATTACCGCGTGCCACTGGCACCCCACCGACGATAACATGGTGGACGCCGATGGATTCGGCATAGAGCCGCATCTGATCGCCGGGAAGGTCATAGCGCATCTCGATTGGCGCGCAGTCGATCGTGTCGGGATCGAATACAACAAGATCGGCAGCTGCGCCTTGCTCGATCCGCCCGCGCCCGGTGAGGCCGAAGCGGTCGGCAAGGTGGCTGGTGATGCGCCGCACGCCTTCCTCCAGTGTGAAGATGCCTCGCTCGCGCACCGCTTCACCCATCAGCTGGGTGGTGATCGCGAAGGTGTTGATCGAATCGAGATGCGCGCCCGCATCCGATGCGCCGATCAGCGAATAGGGATGGCGCCAGACATCGCCGCGCAGCGCCCAACTCCCCTCGTCCCCGCCCAGTTCCGGTCCTGAGATCGATAGTTGCAGGTCCTCCTCGATGGCGAGATCGAAAATGGCGTCGAACGTGCTCTTGCCACTCGCTTCAGCCAATTCGTGGGCATGCTTGCCGATCCACTGCGCGTTCTTCTGTGAGGGGAGATGCTCGATCAGAAAGTTATCGAATTTGCCGGGAAGGCCGGTGTTGGCGTGCTGTTCGGCCATGCCCTTTTCCAAGCGTCGTCGCACTTCCGGGTCCTTCATCGCCGCGATTTTGCTTTCGTCTGGCTGGTGGATGAACTCATGCCAGTCGCCGAGCGATTCGAGTAACTGTCCGCTGCGGAAGTTGACGATGGCCTTGATCGGCGCGGCGGGTACCAGTCCGAAGACCTTGGCGCCGCGCTCCGCGGCAGCCGGGCCCATGGCGAGTTGCGATTCGAGCATTTCGCGCCCTTCGGCGCGTACGACGATGAGGTTCCAGTTCAAAGGTCGTTGCGCGGCCAGCGACATCTGCACCGGCAGGTCGAGCCGCCGCCCGGGCCGCTCCGGATCGTAGGGCGGGATCAATTCGAGCCAGGTGCCGGGGAACTCGCTCAGCACTTGCGATAGCGCCACCGTCTCCTCGTCGGTCGCCCATCGGGACGGAACGGGATCGCCATTGTGGTCGCTATGGGTCGGGCTCGCTGTGGTCGAGAAGCCGCAGCCGCCCGCCTCAAGCGATTCGCGCAGCAGCGCCTTCATCGCTTCCAGCTCGTCGGGCGTGGCCTCATGCCCCACAGCGCGTTCGCCCATCACGGTGCGGCGCAGCGCGCTGTGACCGACCAGGAAGGCGGTGTTGATCGCCAGCTTGCCATCGATCGTATCAAGATAGCCGCCAAAGCTGGTCCAGCTTGGCTTGATCGCCGCTTCCAGCGAGGCGAGCGGCATGCCTTCGACCCGGCTGAGCATCGCCAGCAGATAGTCGGCATCTTCCTTCCGGCCTGACAGCGGCGCGAGAGTGAAGCCGCAATTACCGGCCAGCACGGTGGTGACGCCGTGAAACACCGAGGGGCTGAGCATCGGGTCCCAGAACGCCGCCGCGTCATAGTGGGTGTGGCAATCGATAAATCCAGGCGCGACTACGGCTCCCGCAGCATCGATCGTCTCGTGCGCATCGCCTTCAACTTCGCCAATCGCGACAATGCGCCCGTCATTGACGGCAACATCGCCTGCATAGGCTGCTGCGCCGGTGCCATCGACAATTCGTCCGCCGGAGATCTTCAGGTCGTAGTCCATATGTTTGCTCCCTTGGTCCGGCTCAGGCCGGTGCCAATTCTCTTGCTACCGCGTCTTCGACCCGTGTTCCCTTGAAGAAATCTGGATTCATGTGAGTCCATAGATTTACCGGATTAGTGAAAGTAAAATCACGGAAATCACCCAGAGTCATCTGCCCATTTTCGACCGGTTCCCAGGCTTCTTCCAGCACTTCGCGCATGTCGGGCACATCCCAATGGCCGATATCCGATCCCATCACCGCCTGAAGTTTTGCGCCCAGCGGATTGCGCAGAGTATCGAACGCCGATGAGGTGATTGGATCATCCGCCTCGCAGCCGAAAAAAAACGGATCGACGAAGCGGTCGGTGAAGTCGCTCTTCACCTTGACCCCGCATGCGGCGAAATCGTCATAGTCGGTCTCAACATGGGGTGAGAAGCGCTCGCCGATCGGGTCGGTCAGTTCCTCGCGATAGAGCGAGCCGGCATATTGCTTGTAGAGCTCGGTGAAGCGCTCATGGTCCAACCGCGAGGGATCGAATTGCTGGATCGCCTCGCCATTGCGCTTTGACCAATGGCCCATCAAATCCGCGAGCAGGTTGCGCGCCCAGCCGACGCCACCTTCCAGAAACAGGAATTTGAGCTCGGGGAAACGCGCAGTCACGCCGCCAAGGAACAGCGACTTGCAGATAATGTCACCCGCCGCGGCAAAATGGCCGATGTGATTATAGCAATAATTCGAGATTGAATTACGCATAAGTGTGCCATCGCTCGGGCTGTGAAATGTCGGCAGCACTTTCAGTTCCACGCATTTGCGCCACAGCGGATCGTAGTCGTAATCGCTGTCGACGCCATATGTGTCGAGCCAATAGGCGTAGCGCTCCATCGACGGGTCATTGCGCACTGCTGCCGGGATCGCGCGCTTGATGTAACTGGGGAACAACACCACCCTGAAGCCCATCTCCTTCACCGCATATTCGAGATCTTCGACCGCCTCTTCGGGCGTATGCGCGGGAACCAGCGCCACGGGGCACATGCGATCGGAAAATTCGCTGAAGGTGTCGGCGAAATAGCGGTTGAAGGCGCGGCAGGATGTGCGGCGAATGTCCTCGCGCGGCAAGCTGATCGCGATATTGCCGACACCAGGATACATCACGCTGAAATCAAGCCCGATCTCATCCATCCGCTGATAGAGTAGATTGGGGAAGTTGGCGGTTGCCAGATCGAGCGTGTTTTCCGCCGCAGCGGCCCAGAACACCGGTCGATTGCGCCGCACGTCGCGCCGCTCGTCCTTCGTCATCTCATACCAATTGCCGTCGATCTGGGTGTCGCTGAAGCTGGCCCAGAAATCGCGCACCAGCACCTTGCCGCCTTCCGCCTCAAGATACTCGTTGAGGACCGGATAGAATTCGAAGAAATGCCCATCGGAATCGATCACCGGATGATCGATCTGCGCGCGCACCTTGTCCACAATCGGATTGGCTTCAAACATTTCACTCTCCCGCTGGGCCACCTTGCGCACCTTCAGGCGCTGCGCTTGGTCACAATTCCCGGCGCGATGCTACTACCGAGCATCCCGCCCGACAAGCGTGTCGCGAGACGGGAGCTACAGAACGGCCAAAGCCCCGAACCCGCAGGGTTCGCAAGGCCGACCGGCCGCCCGAGCCTATGCGAGGAAAGCCAAGGCTGCGGATGCGGGCGCCCGGCGCTTGAGGTTAATAAAATGTGGTGCCCGGGGGCGGAATCGAACCACCGACACCATGATTTTCAGTCATGTGCTCTACCAACTGAGCTACCCGGGCATCGCTGCTGCGGCGGCCTTCAACAGACCGGCGAGCGATGGGAGCCGCGCCTATGGCGAAGCCGCGCTTTCATTGCAACCCCGGATTCAACCTTCCTCGTAGTCATCGGGCATGGGAGCAGGCGGTCCGGGAAGAGCGTAGCCATCGCCGAGCCATTTCAGCAGATCGCGGTCGCGGCAGGGGTTCGAGCAGAATGGCTTGTGGTCCGGCTTTGCAGGCTTGCCGCAGATCGGGCATTTCTTGCGCTGCTGCCTCATGGTGCGACTGCCTGAGCGAAAGCGCCGTGAAGGGCAAGAGATGGATCGGACTTCCAGTGGATGGTCCTTCCGCTGCGGCGCGCCAATTCGGCTTCCCATTCCGGCCTAGTCGCGGAGCGGACCGCCGGATGGGCGGTGAGGAGAAGCGCACCGGGCGTCTCAACCTGCTCCGCCTGCCGCAGCAGCAGCCTGGCGCAGGCGCCGGCCTGGTCCTGCCCGACGCGCTGGAGGATTGACGGCGCTTCGAGCCGCGCGACAAGCTGGACGAGGCCAAAGCCATTCATCGCCGTGGATTCGTGCGGCCAATTGGCAAGGGCAGCCTTGAGCGCATTGTCCACCTTGCGACGGTCATCCTTGCGCTCGATGCCGGGGAAATCGATACCGATCGAACCAGCCAGATTGAACCGACCGATCGCGCCAGCGATGGCGGGAACGGCGGCCAGCGCCAGTTGCAGGGGTGGCAGATCGCCGTCGATATCGATCAAGGTCATTGCCGGGGTCGGGCTGATTGTCAGGCCGCCGCCCGCGAAAGGCACGATTGCGTCGATCGCCTCGGCCATGATCTCCGGCCAGTCGCCCTCGGGGAACTGGCGTACCACTTGCACCTCATGGCCAGCCTCGCGCAGCCGCTCGGCGAGGCATGGCGCAGAGCCCGGTTCAGCTTTGGACGGGCGGGAATGGGCCAGCTTGTGTCGCCCGGTCTCGGCGATTGCCGAGCGTGTTACGACCAGCCGGATCGCTGCGCCCTCTGCGGCATCGTGCCGCAGGGCATCGACAAGCGCTTCCTCGCCGCTGGCAAATCGCGCTGTACCGCGCCTTGATCCCGCCCGCCGGGCGATGAGAATGGCGTCCTCTACCTGCCCGGGCGACAGTTGACCCGGCCAGTCCAGCCTTGCGGCCATGACCTGTCCCCTGTCGACAAGGAGAGCCCGGTCCTCGCCGATCCCCTCTTCGACCAGCCAATGCGGTGATGCAGGCTCAGCCAAGATCAAAGCCAGCTGTTTTGAGTAGCGCCCGCGTTTCGAACAGCGGCAGGCCGACAACGCCCGAGTGGCTGCCGGAAATCCAAGCAATCAGCCCCTCGGCACTGCCCTGGATGGCATAGCCACCAGCCTTGCCCTGCCATTCGCCTCCAGCGACGTAGAAGTCGATCTCGGCAGGAGAGAGCGGCTTGAAGCGAACGATGGTCTCGCTCAGCTTCTCTCGCAATGACCCATCGGGCGACTTTAGCGCGACCGCTGAGAGCACGCGGTGCCGACGCCCCGAGAGCAGGCCAAGGCATTTCCGCGCAGTGGCTTCATCCTCGGCCTTGGGCAGGATCCTCCGGCCTAAGGCGACTACCGTATCGCCAGCCAGGACATGGGCCCCGCCGCCCTCGACTGCCAGCGCTTTCTCTCGCGCCATCCGCCTGGTGTAATCGCGGGGAATCTCGCGCATCTCCGGTGTTTCGTCGATCTCTGCGGCACGGATCTCGTCTGGCGCAATGCCGAGCCGGTCAAGCAACTCGCGTCGGCGCGGGCTGGCTGAAGCCAGAATCAATCTGAGCGCTGCCGGTTCGGGGGGCATTGGCGATCAGTTTCCGAATGGTTCCTGCGTCATCGCGGCGCGCAATAGCTGCGGTAATGATAAAAGAAAAGCCTCGCCGGTTCTCGCTGCGCTCAGCAGCTTTACGACAATTTGATACCCTGGGCGCTATTGCCCAAATTTACTCTCTGGGGCACCAGCGCGAAGCAGGAGAGAGACCTAAGATTCAGTGTCTTGACGGAGAATTCCATTTGCGTGCCCTGGTTCCGCCCTTGCTTGTCCTGATCGCAGCGTCATCGGCGGCGCACGGCCAGGAAATCATCGAACAGGACAGGCTTGAAAGCGTCATCGCCGAAGATGGCAGCATTCTTGTTATTGCGGGGCAGTACAAAGGGCAGGTCGACACAGAGCTGCCGCCAATCATGATGCTCGATGAAGGTGATGTCGCTGCCTATGGCGCATCGTCGATCGGCGAGTTGATCCAGGCCGTCTCGCCCCAGACATCGAGCGGGAGAGGGCGGGGCGGCGGCCATCCGGTGATCCTGCTCAATGGCCAGCGCATTTCCAGCTTCCGCATACTGCGCAACATTCCGCCCGAGGCGATCCGCCGCATGGAGGTGCTGCCCGAGGAAGTCGCGATGCGCTTCGGTTTCCCACCGAACCAGCGATTGATAAATTTCATCCTCAAGGACAACTACGCAAGCAAGACTGTCGCCGGGGAATATAACGCGCCGACACGCGGCGGGTTCGGCAATTGGGAGCTGGAAGGCGGGTTACTGACCATCGACGGACCGCGTCGTTTCAATATCGAGGCAAAGATCGTCGAGGATACTTTGCTGACGGAAGCCGAGCGGAATGTTCGACAGGCCGCTCGCGATATTCCGGCAGTTGCAACTGATCCAGATCCGGCCCGATTCCGCAGCCTGATCGACGCCTCTACCACCACCACGCTGAATTCCAGCTGGTCGACCGGCCTGGGCGATGAGGGAATGAGTGGAACGCTGGGAATTGATGGCGGCTATACTCGCAATGAAACGCGCTCGCTGTTCGGGCTGAACACGGTTGAGCTGATGTCGAATGGTGAGACCGCGCTGCGCAGCTTTGGCGATCCGCTGGAGCGGCGGTCCACCAGTGATACATTCGAAGGAGGCCTGGCGCTCAACAAGCCGCTTGGCGCCTGGCAACTCTCGGCCACCGCAGATGGCAGTTACAGCGACACGCTGACGACAGTCGACCGCAAAGCCAATACCGCTGTGCTGGTCGACGCCGCACTCGCCGGGACTCTGGATATTTCAGGTCCGCTGCCATCGCTCGCGAGTCCCGGGCTGGACCGTGCGCGGACACGTGACCTCGCGCTGTCTACGCTCGTGACCCTGTCCGGCCAGTTGTTGCGCCTGCCAGCCGGCGAGGCGGCGTTGACGCTCAACACCGGTTTCGATTTCGACCGGACGCAAAGCCGCGATACGCGCACGGCGACTGGCCCGGTTCAATTCAAGCGCGGCGATCTTTCGGCGGGCGCTAACATCGTCCTGCCGCTCACCAGCAGGAAGGACAATGTGCTGGGCGGGATCGGGGACATCTCGTTGAATTTCAGCGGCGGGCTCAATCATCTGTCGGACTTCGGAACGCTCTATGACTGGAGCGGCGGCCTGACCTGGTCGCCGACCGGCAAGCTGACGCTTCAGGCCAGCTATATCGTCAATGAGGCCGCGCCGACGCTCAATCAGCTCGGCAATCCTGAGATCATTTCGCCCAATGTGCCGGTCTTCGACTTCACCCGGGGCGAGGCAGCGCTGGTGACAATCATAGACGGCGGCAACCCGAATCTGCTCGCCGAGAAACAGCGTGACATCAAGATTTCGGCCAATTGGCAGGTGCCACTGTTCCGGCGATCAAGCCTGCTCGTGGAATATTTCCGAAACAGCTCGGACGATGTGACGAGGTCGTTTCCCCTGCTGACACCGGCGAGTGAGGCCGCCTTTCCCGGAAGGGCGGTGCGCGACGGGATGGGGCGGCTGGTGTCGATTGACCAGAGACCAGTCACCTTCGACATGGTCGAAAGCTCTCGCTTGCGCTGGGGCCTTAATCTGTCGGGCCGTCTCACCAAACAGAAGGAAGCCCCCCCCGGCGCGCGGCGAGGCGGCGGACGTGGACGGGGCATGCCTGGCTTTGGACGGCGCGGACATGGTGGGCGCTGGAACCTGTCCGTCTATCACACCGTGCGCTTCACCGACCGGGTGACCATTGCGGCGGTTGGGCCGGTGCTTGATCAGCTTGGCGGCGATGCATTGAGCGACGGCGGCGTGCCGCGCCATTCACTCGAGTTCGAAGGGGGGGTATTCCACAAGGGCATTGGAATTCGCCTCAACGGCAATTGGGATTCGCCTGCGACGGTGCGGAGCCAGGCTGGACCTGGCAGTTCCGATTTGCGTTTCGGCAGCGTGTTCCGGCTCGATGCGCGGATTTTTATCAACCTTGGGATGCGCGAGAAGCTCGTCGAGAAGATGCCGTTCCTCAAGGGGCTGCGCCTAGCCTTCGATTTCGACAATATTTTCGATTCGCGCCAGAAGGTGACCGATGGCACCGGTGCAGTCCCGCTTGCCTTCCAGGCCGATTACCGCGACCCGCGCGGGCGCATGGTGGGGATAGACCTGCGCAAGATGTTTTGAGGGAGCAGGGCAGGGCTCCCTATTTCCTGCGATATCCCTTAATGGGCGAGCATGTCCGGCACACCCGCAGGAACCCCGCCCAATCCCAAGGGCTCTGAGCGCTTTAACGAGGATAAAGCGACCTACACGGTGCGCGGCTCTGACAAGCCCGACATCGGCAAGGGCGTCGAGGTCATTCGCGAGACGGTGGCGACGCTTCCGTCCCGTCCCGGCGTCTATCGCATGCAGGATGCGCGCGGCGACGTGCTCTATGTCGGCAAGGCGCGGGCACTGAGAAATCGCGTTGGAAACTACATGCAGGTCGAACGATTGCCGTCGCGCCTGCAGCGCATGGTCAGCCAGACCCGCTCGATGACCATCGTTACTACCAATTCGGAAGCCGAGGCGCTGCTGCTCGAGGCGCAGCTGATCAAGCGCTATCGCCCGCCCTACAATGTGCTGCTGCGCGACGACAAAAGCTTTCCCTTCATCCTGCTGCGCTCCGAACATGCTTTCCCGCGGATCATGAAGCATCGCGGCGCGCGAAAGGCGAAAGGAAATTACTTCGGTCCCTTCGCTAGCGCCGGTTCGGTGAACACCACGATCAACGCGTTGCAGAAGCTGTTTCTGCTGAGAAGCTGCACGGACAGCTTCTTCGAGCGCCGCGACAGGCCATGCCTGCTGTTTCAAATCAAGCGTTGCTCAGCCCCCTGTGTCGGCAGGATCGATGAGGCGGGCTATGGGGCGTTGGTGCGCCAGGCCAAGGATTTCCTCGGTGGTAAATCATCCACGGTACAGCGCGAGATCGAGACGCAGATGCGAGAGGCTTCCGAGGCGCTCGACTTCGAAAGCGCGGCGATGCTGCGCGACCGGCTGCGCGCGGCGACCTTCATCCAGGGCAGCCAGGCGATCAACGCCGAGGGCATCGCCAATGCCGATATATTCGCGCTGGCCAGCAAAACAGGCCAGGTTGGTATCCAGGCATTCTTCATTCGCGGCGGCCAGAATTGGGGGCACCGGGCGTTCTTTCCCACGCATACCGAGGGATTGTCCGAGGAGGATGTGCTGCAGAGCTTCCTCGCCCAGTTTTATGAGGAAGTGCCGCCGGCAAAGTTGATCCTGGTCGATCGAAAAATGCCTGAGGCTGAATTGCTGGCCGAGGCTTTGCGCGCCGATGCGGGAAGTAGGGTGGAGATATCCATCCCTCAGCGCGGCAGTCGAAAGCGGCTTTTGGAGCAGGCCAGCCGCAACGCCGTTGAAGCGCTCGACCGGAGGTTGGCGGAGCGCGGCAGTCAGGCCAAGGTTCTGCGTGAAATGGCCGAATTCCTTGAGCTTCCTGAAGTCCCGCAGCGTACCGAAATTTATGATAACAGCCACATCCAGGGCGCCAAGGCGGTGGGTGCGATGGTCGTCTCGGGCCCCGAGGGCTACATCAAGAACCAGTATCGCAAGTTCAATATCAGGCAGGCGCAGACCAATGACGATTTCGCAATGATGCGCGAAGTCATGACGCGTCGGTTCGGGCGGGCGATGGAAGAAGATCCGGAGCGCGAGAACGGCACCTGGCCCGACCTTGTGCTGATCGATGGCGGCAAGGGCCAAATGAGCTCGGTCAAGGACGCTCTGGAGGAGCTGGGCATCGAGGACCTGCCGCTGATCGGGGTTTCCAAGGGACCGGATCGCAATGCCGGCCGCGAGATGTTCCATTTCCCCGACGGGCGCGAAAAGATGCTGCCGGTAAATTCACCGGTGTTGTTCCATCTCCAGCGGCTGCGCGACGAGGCACACCGCTTCGCCATTGGCGCGCATCGCGACAAACGCAGCCGCGCGATCTCCGCCAGTCCGCTCGATGAAATTCCGGGGATCGGCCCGGCCCGCAAGCGCGCGCTGCTGCTGCATTTCGGAACAGCGGGGAAGGTGAGGGCAGCCTCGCTGGAAGACCTCCAGCGCGCACCCGGCGTGAGCGCGGGCGTCGCGCAGGCGGTTTATGATTTCTATCATCCCGGTGGGTGAAAGACGGCCGACTCTTCGTTGAGACAGTTGATCAGCGCGACGAGATCCGCCTGATGGCGCGGTAGCCATATGCCTTCGCGAGGTTTCTGGCGGGCCAGCGCGCGGGAGAACGCGGATTGACACCGATCCGTCGAAGCATGGAGTTGAAGATTCGCGCATCGGCTTCGGCAAAGCTCCATTCGGAGCGCCAGGTAAGCGACAGCGATATGGATGGCTTGGGACCGGTTCTGACAAAGTGCGGAGCCATGACCGGCACGAACAAGGCTTCGCCAGGAGAAAGAGAGATTTCGGTCCCGCCAGGCTCCATCTCGGCTCGCCAGGGCAGCTCCGGTCGATTGCCGATTTGAAATGTTTCATGCAATTCGTCGGCTGCGAATTTGCTGTCGCCAGCTGGGAATAGTGTCATCACCTTTGACCCGCAGATCTGAAGCAGAATGTTGTGCTCTGGATCGAAATGAAACGGTGTAACTCCACCAGGCGAGGTCACGAAAATGAAGCTTTCCAGCCTCAGCATCTCGCCTGTCCTGGCTTCGATTTCAGGGCGTAGCTCGCTAAGCAGTTCCTCTAGCAATAGGGCATAGTCTGGGTGTTGTTCGACATGCCGCAGGCCCACCCAGCTGCCCGATTCTGCGATGTTGCGAACGGTGTCGCCGAGCTGATCGAGCGTCTGTTCCGGCACATCGTCGACCCCGATCGGCTGTTCACCACTATTGCACTCAACGGAGCCGGCCGGCAGGCATTCGGCCAGATTGGCCAATGCATCGAGCTCAAGCAGCGGGTGGCCGTCGAGATTGTGAACCATCTTGTATGGGATTTCGGGGTAATTTGACGCAAATTCTGCGCGGGATTGCGGGGGAAAGATACTCATGCTCGCTCTCTTTTGACCTGATTTGTGGTTTCCTTGCGAATGATCTGTTGAGCAGCGGCGCGGCGAAGCCGCCCGCCGATACCGATCGAGATCCGGCCGATGCTGCGGCGTTCGCGCCAGAGTTGATCCATTACGCTGTGCCCAGACGAAGCGCAGCTGTCTGACCAGCGCAATCGCGGCTGATCGAGGATCGAGAGGAACTCGCGCTCTAACAGAACTCCCGGGGTGAATAGCCCCGAGTTTTCTAGACGCCCTCGGTGCTCATAATCTGCTGCCGTTCGAACTCGACGGGCGACAGCATCCCGTTCCTCACATGCTTTCGTATCGGGTTGTAGAACATCTCGATGTAATCGAACACATCCTGC
>JAQWKP010000032.1 GCA_029247785.1 Novosphingobium sp. | reverse complement strand
GCACGCTGGCCGAGCGGGCGATCAACATCCAGGCGATCTCGACCAGCGAGATCAAGGTCTCGGTGCTGATCAACGCCGACGAGACCGAGCTTGCCGTGCGCGTGCTGCACACCGCCTATGGCCTGGACGCTGCCTGAGCGGGCCGGTGATGCAAGCAATTTGCGGATGCTGATTGCGCACCCACAAAGTCTCTTCCGGTGTTGCAAGCCGGTCACGGATGTGACCAGCGTACCCGACAAGGACGCTTAACCCAGCAGCGCCTCGATCAGGATCGCGGCGATACTGAAGACCGCGACATTCCAGAATACCACGCGCACCGGCCCAATCCCGGCGGCGTAGGCGACGAGGAAGCCAAGGCGAGCGGCAAGATATATCCAGCATGCCCACACGGTGACAGCGGTGCTGGTCCCGGTCAGGCTGATGATCAGCACGCCGGATGCGAAAAACGGGAAAGTCTCGAGATAATTGCGGCTGGCGCGCTCAAATCGTCCGGCCAGGCCTGTAAGGGGCGGGCGTGGGTCGTTGCGCGCGCTCGCTGCCCATCGATAGCCGCGCTGGAAGCTCGCCGAGTGGGACGCGAGGACGATGTGAATGAAACCCAGCGCACATGCCATAACCAGTGCAACCAGCTCCTGTGTCATGAAGCACACTCCTTGCAGATTTTTCTGTCGGATCGAATTAGCACGATTGAGAAGCTTTGGACCAGCGCGGCACGATGCCATAGCGTAACGGCACGCAATTCGGAGTACGCCATGCATGACTTCGGCATCGAGAACTTGAGCAGTTTCGCGCTCGACCCGGTCGAATTCATCCACCTCGCATCTGAACTTGGCTGCGGCCACATTTCGCTTAGCCTGGGTGGCGGGGCCAATCCGCTGGATGAGACAAGGCCGCCGGGGCTGGGGCAGGACCGGACACTCAGGCAAGCGGTGATTGCGGGTTTGCGCGATGCCTCAATGCGCGTCTCGCTGCTGGAAGGTTTCATGATCGCGTCGGAGGTTTCGGCCGGAGACCTTGTTGCTGATCTCGACATCGCCGCCGAGTTGGGGGCACGCTCGATCTGTGTTGTCAGCATGGAGCGCGACCGGCCTCGCGCTTATGGCGAGATTGCGGCGCTGTGCGATCTTGCGGCCGAGCGCGGGCTGATCGTCACCACGGAATTCGGTGCTGGCACGGCGCGCAATCTGGATCGTGTCCGCGAAATGATGGCGGGTGTCGATCACGATAATTTCGGCCTGCTGATCGACACAATGCATTATTTTCGCTGCGGTGCGACGCTAGCCGATCTCGATCTGCTGGGAATTGAAGCGATCCGCCATGTCCAGCTGTGCGATGTACCGATGCCGGCCCTGATCAAGGACTATATGGAGGAAGCTCTCTATGAACGGCGCGCGCCGGGCGATGGCGACCTGCCGCTCGGCGAATTTCTTGGCCGGATACCGCAAGGCATTCCGGTGGGGCTCGAAATTCCGATCCGCTCGGAAGCCATGGCCGGAATCTCTCATCTCGAACGATTTCGGCGCTATCTCGATCAGGCGAAATGCCTATAAGCGGGGCTAGCGCAAAGGCTGTATCCTTTCTATAGGCCCTCGGCCAAGCAACATTGTGGAACGGAAGTACAGGTGCACGAGCAGAGCAGGGCGCTGATGGCGCGCGGCAGCGAATTTCTCGGCAGTGATTGGGCGATCCTGTGCGGCGCCATGTCCTGGGTGTCCGAGCGCAAACTCGTCTCCGTGATCAGCAATGCAGGAGGCTTCGGCGTGATCGCCTGCGGGGCGATGACGCCTGAACTGCTTGATGCCGAGATCGCAGGCACCCGGGCGCTTGCGAATAAGCCCTTTGGCGTCAACCTTATAACCATGCACCCGGATCTGTTCGATCTGATCGACGTTTGCGCGCGGCACGAGGTCAGCCATGTCGTGCTGGCTGGCGGAATTCCGCCCAAGGGCAGCCTCGATGCGATCAAGCAAGGCGGCGCTAAAGTGATCTGCTTTGCTCCCACCGTGGCGCTGGGCAAGAAGTTGCTGCGCTCGGGAGCCGATGCGCTGGTGATCGAGGGAATGGAGGCCGGAGGCCATATCGGCCCGGTTGCAACCAGCGTGCTCGCCCAGGAGATTCTTCCAGAGCTTGCGGCTGAACATCTCATCTTCGTCGCGGGCGGTATCGGGCGGGGCGAGGCGATTGCGTCTTACCTCGAAATGGGGGCTTGCGGTGTTCAGCTCGGCACCCGCTTTGCCTGTGCCACCGAGAGCATCGCCCATCCCGATTTCAAGAAGGCATTCTTCCGTGCCTCGGCCCGCGATGCGATAACCAGCGTTCAGGTCGATCCGCGTCTTCCGGTGATCCCGGTGCGCGCGTTGAAGAACAAAGGCACAGAGGAATTCACCGCAAAGCAGGTCGAGGTCGCCAAATTGCTCGACTCAGGCAGCATCGAGATGGGTGAAGCGCAGCTCCAGATCGAGCATTTCTGGGCCGGCGCACTACGCCGCGCGGTGATCGATGGCGATGTTGCGAGCGGCTCGCTGATGGCCGGTCAGTCGGTTGGCATGGTCAAGCGAGAAGAGCCCGTCGCCGAGATTATCGCTGCCTTGCTTGACGAATGCGAGGAAGCGCTGGCTTTGCGGACGGGTGTCGCGGCCCAGTGACGG